>JAGTWP010000027.1 GCA_018260755.1 Candidatus Altarchaeum sp.
TAACAAATATAATTTATAACAAATATAATTAATCACTCTTTAAGAAATATGAGCCAAAATTTTTATAAATTTAAATTTCAATCTTAAAAATGGAAAAATTAAAAACAAAAACTAAGAAAACCGAAAACGGTTTTGAGATTACTAGAAGAAACTTCTTAAAAATAGGTGGTGCTGTTACAGCAGGAATTGCTGTTTCTAATACTGTCGGAGCAAGTGAAACAAAAAAAAAGGACTCCAAAACCTCTCCGGGAATTGAAGGAAAAATTTTTCATTCAGTTTGTCCGTATTGTGCTGTCGGATGCGGGATGAAAATTTATGTTAAAGATAATAAAGTTATTCATATAGAAGGAGATGAAGAAAACCCGATAAGCAGGGGGAGTTTATGCAGCAAAGGTAATGCGGCAATTCAGCTGATATACAATGATTTCAGAGTTAAAAACCCGTCAAAAAAATCCGGAAACGGAGAATGGGAAAAAATTTCGTGGAATGATGCATATAATGAAATTTCTGAAAAATTAAAAGCGATAAAGACTAAATATGGACCGGATGCAATTGGATTTTATGGATGCTCTTACGCTACAAATGAAGAGGACTATATGATTCAAAAAATTGCAAGAATACTTGGTACAAACAATATAGAACATCAGGCAAGAAAATGTCACGCTTCAACTGTTAGTGCCTTAAGCCCTTCATTTGGAAGAGGTGCGATGACAAATCACTGGGTGGATATTAAAAATGCCAAATGTATTTTTATTATCGGAAGCAATATTGTTGAAAATCATCCCGTTGGATTTCAGTGGGTTATGGAAGCAAAAGAAAAGAATGAGGCAAAAATTATTGTTGCAGATCCAAGATATACAAAAACAGCAAATAAGTCAGATATTTACCTTCAGAATCGCCCCGGAACAGACATTGCATTAATAAACGGGATATGTAAAGAAATAATTGAAAACAAATGGTATGATGAGACATATTTAATGAACAGGACAAATACGCCTTTCCTGTTAAAAGAAAATAAATTAATTGAAATAAATATAAGTGCATTAGTGGACAACAAAGGAATAAAGATAAGGTCAGGTAATGGAAATGATAAAGTAAAAATAACAATAACCGGAAAGGATGAGAATGGAAAAGATGTAAAAGAAGAAATTTATTTGGATGGAAAAAATTTTGTATCTCCAAAAAATAAATTTTCTTTTGTAAGTAAAATAGAAAATGAAAAGGCGTCGGGAGAGGTGGAAATTTTTGATGAGAATGACAAAGAAATTTCAAAGATTCCCGCAGGTGTAAAGGTCTATGGGGACTGTTATGGAGCTTATGCAGGTGTTTTTACAGCAGATGAAATGAAGACAAATAAAGATACAATATTCAGCAAGCTTGTTGAAAATGTTTCTTCCTATACTTTGGAAGAGGTTGAGAAAATTACATGGGTAGAAAAGGAAAAGATAAGGCAAATTGCCGAAACACTTGCAAAAAACAAACCGGCAACTATTTTATATTCGATGGGCGCAACACAGCATACAACAGCCGTGCAATATATAAGAAGTTATGCTGTTTTGCAGTTGCTTTTAGGAAATATTGGTGTTCCCGGGGGCGGAATCAATGCAATGAGAGGAATCAGTAATGTTCAGGGAGCAACTGATCTGGGATTATGTCACATATTGCCCGCTTATTTATCGGTTCCGCAAAAAGATCAGAAATTAGATAATTACTGGAGTTCATTTGGAAAAGCACGACTCGGGAAATTCAAGCAAAATGAAATTTTTAATATCCTAACAGACAATTTTCCGGAAGATAAATTTTCGGGACACAAAGGTGGAAACGGAATGGGGTTGTGGGGAATAAATTATGAACAATTGCCAAAAGGAAACGGATATAGCAGCCAGGTTATGCTTAGAAAGGCAAAAGAAGGAGCAGTAAAAGCATTGGTAATATTCGGAGAAAATCCTATGGTTTCATCTCCGAATTTAAAAATAGTTAAAGAGGCATTCAAAAATTTAGAATTGCTCGTTGTCGTGGATATTTTTGAATCGGAAAGTGCAGCATCAGGAAGAAATGAAAACAGTTCTACATATTTATTGCCTGCAAGCACATTTGCAGAAAAAGCAGGGAGTGTAACTAATAGCGGAAGATGTGTTCAGTGGAGATACAAAGCAATAGAGCCATTGTATGAGTCAAAACCGGATTTGGAAATTTTGATAAATTTTGGGAAGAACTTATATGAAAAAGGTGTTTTAAATTTTGATACAAATAAATTTAACAACTGGCAGGAAGCATTCAATTACGTGTTCAACTATGGATATTCTCCGGATAATATCAGCTTTGATGATGAAATAGTTAGTGAAAATGTGTTGAAGGAAGTAGCAAAGTGCTGCTGGATTTATGATGTAATTGGAAAATATGCAGGTGTGATTGAAACAAGAAGCACAGATGAATTTGGCGATGAAGTAATAAATAAGGGAACAAATTATGCAAAGAGAAGAGACAATATCAGCGATAACGGAGAAGGTGTTTATCCTGGGTGGGGATGGACGTGGCCGGTAAACAGGCATGTTTTATATTATGTTCATCCGGAAAAAGGAAAAAATCTGGAAATTCAATATAAATTTAAGGACGATACATACAGGCCAAACAAAAAGGGCTCATACGTTATTCCGAACGATGGATTTTTGACAAAAGAAGGTGTTGCGGCGTTGGCTGCATTAACTTCAACTTTGAAAGACGGATTTCTGCCAAAACACATGGAACCAATAGAATCGCCTTATCCAGATTTATCTAAAAAGTATCCTCCTTATGTGAAATTTGATACTGACACAAAGAAAAACACGAGCAATGTAGGAGAACTTGAAATTGGAGATGTTAATGAATTTCCTTATGTTTTAACAACTTTCCGGCTATTAGAACATATGCTTGCGGGACAAACAACAAGAAATATCCCTTATTTGGTTGAATTAGAACCCGAGCCATTTTGTGAAATTAATGAGAAATTAGCAAATGAAAAAGGAATAAAGAATGGTGATTATGTGAAAATTTCAACGAAAAGGGGAAGTGTTAAAGTCAGGGCAAGAGTTAATGGAAGAGTTAATGAAAAGACAATAGCTGTTACATGGCACTGGGGATTTAAGGGCTTATCAACAGGTGATTCTGCAAATTACCTAACAATAGATGCAGTTGACCCAAATGCAAGCATTCCTGAATATAAAGTCGGGTTGTGCGATATTGAAAAGGTATAAATTTAAAAAATTATTTAAAAATTTAAAAAATGACAAAGTCCCTATTGATTGATTTGAGTAAATGTACTGGGTGTAGATCCTGTACTGTGGCATGCAAGAGCTGGAACAAATTAGAGCCAAGAATAGAAAACAGGAATCAGGATGAAATAAGAAAGGCGGTTGAAAAGGCAAAAGGTACGGATAAATTTAGTGACAATGAATTTACCTACATACACGAAAAAGACATTAGAAATTTTTATAAAAGACAGTGTATGCATTGTGATGACCCTCAATGTGTAAAGAATTGTCCCACCCATGCGATAGTAAAATATGATAACGGTGCGGTTGTGGTAGATAAAGAAAAATGCGAAGGTGTCGGATTATGTGCACAGGTCTGTCCTTTTGGTGTTCCGGTTATGGGTGAAGATAAAAAGCCAGTAAAATGCACTTTGTGCTATGACAGGATTACGCAAAATCCCGTGTTAGAACCAGCTTGTGTGAAAGCATGCCCTTCAAAGGCATTAAAATTCGGTGATATTGATGAAATGAAACAATATGCATCTAAATACAAGTATGTTTATGGCGGAGGAGTAAATGACAGCTATAATTCATCTGTAATTTACGCTTCAAATATACCTTTTGAAGAAATTGACTTTAAAGTAGCAGAGGTTCACAACATAGCAAATGTTTTAGATGCGATTAAGCACCCTGTTGGTGTTTTAAGTATATTAGGGGGAGCTGCATTAGTCGGATTAAAAATTTATGGTGATAGAAAGAAAAAGGTGCAGGAAGGTGAAAAATAAAATTAAAATTAAAAGATAAAATTTAAAATAATTTCGCTAACGCTCAAACATTTATAAAAATCTATAAAATTTTTAAAATGGATATAGATAAAATTTTACTTTGGGGACTCATAATAAGCAGTGCAGTAATTATAATTGTAAGTATTCAGCCATACATTTTGGGAACAGAGCCAACAATTCCCGGAACAGGAATGATAGTAAAGATATTTTCTATAATATTGGGCATTCTGTTTGTAGTAGGGGTTGTTTATGTTATAAAAAACAAAACATGGAAAAAATATAAAGGCATGACATTGTTTGCCTACGCACTTGGGATGCTTTCAATTGCATTTCTGTTGTTTACTGGGTTGCTTGTCGGAAATTATTCCGGATTTCTTCCGGCAAGTGTGGATCTTTCTCAGTCAATTGATCAAATTTTAATTCCGTTGAGGACGATAAGCATATATTTTGCGATTGCCGGAATAATAATGCTTTTAAGTGTAATATTGAAGCCCTCTTTGCGAACTTAAAAATTTAAAGAAAATTGTGGGACGACTGAGAAATTTAAGTCCATTTAAATAAAATTCCCCGTTTAAATAAAATTCCATTTAAATAAAATTTCAAATGTCTTAAAAGATGTATTCAAAAAAAGTAATGGAACATTTTATGAATCCAAGGAATACTGGAGAAATTGAGAATGCAGATGGTGTCGGAATTGCTGGAAATATGATATGTGGAGATGTGATGCAGATGTTTATAAAAGTGAATAAAAGTGCTGACGGCAATGTTCATAACCCTAACCATGACCTTATAGAAGACATAAAATTTAAAACAATGGGATGTGCTGCTGCAATTGCAACTTCTTCAATGATAACAGAAATTGCAAGAGGAAAAACCATAGGAGAATCCTTAAAGATAACAAAGGCGGATGTTGCGGAGGCACTTGACGGATTACCTCCGATAAAAATGCACTGCTCAAATTTGGCATCGGATGCGCTGACAGAGGCAATATATGATTATTTTTCAAAAAACAAATATGAAATTTCAGAAGGACTTAAAAACGCACACGAAAGAATAAAAAAGGAAAGAGATTATGCGGAAAGTATAGGGGAAAAATAAACCTCAATAAAAATGTAAAATGTCTGTTGCATGGATTTATTTAATTTCGGCAATACTTTTGAGGTTGCAGGGACAACATATATGAAATTTAGCGATGGTTTTACAAAAATTTTGCCTTCGGCCATGATGTTTGTACTTTAGGGGGGAAGTTTCATTGCTTTAACTTATGCAGTCAAAACCATTGATATTATTCTTGCTTACGCTGTGTGGGCTGCTGTCGGGATTATCCTTATAGCAATTATCGGAATACTTTATTTTAAGGAGCAGGTAACTGCATTAAAGGTTGTATTTATCGAATTAATTATTATAGGTGTTGTCGGATTGTATTTATCGGATTAATTATTATAGGTGTTGTCGGATTGTATTTATCGGATTAATTATTATAGGTGTTGTCGGATTGTATTTAAGCGGAACACAGTGAAATTAGAGATATTTGGGAAAAATAAATGTCCGTTTTTAAATTTCCTTTTTAAATTTAAATATAAAATTTTGTAATTATTTGATGTTAAGATAATAAATTTTAAAACAAATAAATTAAATAAAATCAAAATGGCAATCGAAATAAAAGTAAGGGAGATAATGAAAAAGGACTTTGTAAAAATTGAAAAGGATGCAACTCTGATGGATGCGGCAATTAAAATGTATGAAAATCGTATTGGAAGTTTGATAGTTGAACCGAGTGAAAACAGGGAACCTTTTGGAATTATAACCGGAAAGGATATTATTAAAGCGTATGCGGATGACAAACTTTTGAACAAAATAAAGGTTGGCGAAATCTCGTCTTCTCCGCTGGCGATTGTATCACCGGGAATGCCTATAAAATATGCTGCAAAACTGATGAAAAAAATAAATTTAAAGCATCTTGCCGTATTCAACGGAATAGATATAGTCGGAGTGATGTCAAATGCAGATATAGTTGATGCAATAGCCGCAGAGGAAAAGAAAAGGGGAAGGAGCAAATAATTTTGGGAAATTTAGATGTGTTTTTGGGGTTGACTAATTTTTACCCGTAAGGTATTTTTCTTTTCATCAGTAAAATTTTGTCTATGTATAATAAATGGTTTCCAAGAGAGGGTTCGACTGGATTTTAACGATTATTTAAATATTTAATGTTTAAAATTTAATTATTTATGAAAATTTTCAATCGTAAATTTTTGTTTAAATAAAATGGCGCGAACTTGTCCTCGCTGTGGTGGAAAGGGAACTATTACCTGTCCACGTTGCGAGGGAAGCGGAACTATCGGACCAATATTTAGTACTTGCGAAAGATGCGATGGTCGAGGTGTAGTCACATGCCCAATATGCGACGGCTCGGGCGAATAGATATGTGAAGCGAAAACAATCGCACTATGTAGTATGGAAACCTTTTTTTATTTTTTATTTTTTTTATTTTTTTGTTAAAACAATCGCACTATGTAGTATGGAAACCGAGCAGCAGTAAAAAAATACTCTTCAATGAACGGGTTTAAATCGCACTATGTAGTATGGAAACTTGGGCATTGCGTACTCATCACGAAGTGCGGACGATGGTGGTTTAAATCGCACTATGTAGTATGGAAACTGCTGTTCAAATTGACGGCATTAAACAAAAAAAATAGTTTAAATCGCACTATGTAGTATGGAAACTAAATTTTGCCCACACCCTAATTTTGCTGATGGATTGTTTTTGAAATGTAATAAAAATAATGTGATAATGTGATAAAGATGGATATTACAAATTTGAGAAATAAGCTTATTAATAACCTCACAGGTAAAATTTCCGAAAAAGTGAGTGAAAAAATTGTTGGCGAGGATAACCGAAATGTAACAGAGGCATTAATTGAATTAACTATTAAAGTAAAGGCAAATTTTATTAATAATGCAAATTCTCTTTCTGTTTGTTTTCCAGTTCCGATTGAGGACAATGAACACAGAATATTAGAGTATAAAATTTTATGGCGCGAAGGCGAATATCATAAATGCAAAATTGAAGACGGTTTGGCAATTTTAAATTTCAGAAAGGACTACAATAAAGGCGACAAAGAGGGTTGTTCAATTTATTTTAACTTAAAAAATCAGGCATATAAATCCATCTGGGCTCATTCAAATCCGGAAAAGTTTTTAAATCCGCAAAAATACACCTTTCTTTCTGATGATACAAAAAAATTTCTTGGGCAATTTAAGGCTGAGAATAGCAGAGAAATCACAGATAAAATTTCGACATGGATTTTTTTAAATTTAAGATACAGCGACATTGATGAAATGAAGAATGCCGAATGGTTATTCAAAAACAAAATTGGAAATTGTATTCATTATTCGACATTGTTCATTGCCTTTTGCAGATATTTTGAAATTCCGTGCAGATATGTGCTTGGCTTTGCGAAATACGGGAAATTTGAGCCACACACATGGGTTGAGTTTTACGATAGGGAAAATTCTTTATGGATTCCAATGGATTTATCGTTGAATCAGAAATTTTTTGTTGATGCGACACATATTCCGATAAGCAGACTTGAGGAAAAGCAGGTAAGCAGGTATTTTAAGGAGGTAAATATTGAAATTCCAAATGACTATGACGAAATTTTTAAAATAATAAATTTCGGAACGGAAAGTGTCGTTAAGGAAGATGCACATGTAGAAATCAGTGTTAGGGGAAAGATGATATAAAAGATAAAAAACACATATTTTATAATAATGTTAAAAATCAAATTTTAAAAATTTTTGCACATCTCATAGTTCTTTCAAGTCGTATAAATTTTGCTACCTTATTACTTTTCTTTACGGAAATTTCATCTCCTACATTAACCTTTTCAATAACCTTGCCGTCAATTATTAAAAATGCGTCCTCGTTTGCTCTCTCAATATTTATAAAAATTTCCGAATCCGACGGAACAACAAGCGGTTTTGCATTTCCCAAAAACGGATTCATGGGAGTTATTACAAAGACATTTGCAGCGGGATGAATTACCGGCCCCCCCAGCGATAAAGAATAAGCGGTGGATCCTGTTTGCGTTGCTATAACAACCCCGTCAGCAGAAAAGCCAATAACATCAATAACATCCTTATTTTTGTCCTTGTTTATTTTTATTTTAAAGTCCAGAAGCCGTGCCGGAAATTTGTAAGAAATCACAACTTCGTTTACCGCATCGTATTTGTCATTTACATTTAACATGTCATAATTCTCTATAAAAAAATTTCCTTCAAACAAATTTTCTAATTTTTCAGTTGCATTGTTTTTATTCAGTTCTGTCATAAAGCCAAATTTACCTAAATTTATCCCTAAAACCGGAATACTTTGAATAGCATTTAGAGTATGTAAGAGCGTTCCGTCACCACCGAATACAAAGAGCACATCGCAATGCATATCTTTTAGATCGCTTTCTTTTACCTGACATTTTTCACATTTCAAAAATTTTCCTATTACTTCGTAGACATTATGCTCCGCAAGAATTTCCCCATCTGTGTTTTTTATAAAATTTTGCACTGATTTCAGTAATTTTATTATAAATTCACGCTCTTTCTCTATTATATTCGGATTACATACAATACCTATGCTTGAAAATTTCTTTTCCATATAAATTTATTGCAAAATAAGAAAGACAAAAAATATTAAAAATAAGAAAAAAATTTAAAAAATAATTCCCGATATGTTTGACAACCTACTTGAAACTTGGCGATTCGGTAAGTGTTGCAGGCCCGCGCTGAACAACAACAACATCTCCTACTTCAAGTACATCTTCGTAATTTATTGAAAATTTCTTCAAAATTTCAGGTGCGGCTGTGGTATTTACTATCTGTTGTAAAGATAATTTCACAATTTTTCCCGCTTCACTATCAATAATTACATCTCCTACCCGCCCTAACCTTTTTCCGCTGTATGTTATTATCTCCTTTCCATACAATTGCGACAAATAAAGTGCCATTTTCTTTTTACTAAATTTTTACTAAATTTTTTACTAAATTAAATTTTTACTAAAATAATTACAATTAAGAATTAAATATTTAACTAAATTTATAATTAATTATTAAATTTACAATACCTTTATTTTTACTAAATTTATTTTAAAATTTTAACCTTTCTACCTTCAACTTTTATTTTGTTTTCCGAAAATAATTTTATCGCCTCAATAAATGCCTGAACTTCCAATTTTTGAATCTTTTCTTTTAGTGTGTCTTCATTGTCCATATCCTCAACCTTACAGACCTTTTGAATTATTATCGGACCCCCGTCAACGGTTTCATCAACAAAATGTAAAGTGCATCCTGTAATTTTACATCCGTAATCAAGGACACTTTTATGAACATTTTTGTCCATTCCTCCTGCAAATGCGGGTAGTAAAGAAGGATGAATATTCATTATTTTAAATTTATAATTTTCAATAAATTTTTTGCTTAAAATTTTCATATATCCTATAAGTAAGATTAAATCAATATTTCTTTTTTCCAAGTCCTTAATTATTTTTTCATCATACTCTTCCCTGCTCAATCCTGCGGAATCTATAAACAGACATTCAATTCCGTTATTTCTTCCTCTTTCAAGTGCATAAGAGTCCTTCTTATTGCTGAGCAAAATTTTAATTTCAGCACTTAACTCTCCTTTTTTGATTGCATCAATTATTCCCTGCATATCTGTTGCTCTTGTTGAGGATAATACTGCAATTTTTAGTGCCATAATTTTATATTATTTGAAGGTATAAATAATTATATAGGGAATAAAAATTAAAAAATAAAAATTAAATAAAAATTAAATAAAAATTAAATAAATAAACAAAACAAAACCGATAAATTTAAAATGTCAAAAATAATCCTTTATTCGCATCAGGACATTGCAGGCGAAAATATATCAAGATTTTTAAATAACTTAAATAACTTAAATTTAATGGTTAAAATTTTTGGAATTGACGAAAAAGTTATAAATTTAAACGATTTACCTTCTGAAATTTACGATGTTGTCGGTGATAAAATTGACTTGATAATCGTTGCATCTCGGCACAAATCCGAATCAAAAATGCCGACGCTTTGTGTTCATTCTCCCGGAAATTTCAACGATGCAAGACTGGGAGGGAATGAAAGAATATTATCAATTGCACCTGCATTATACACAAGAGAAGCAATTATTGAATTTAAAAAACAACAGGAACAACAGCAAAGTATTTCAGAGTACGATGTAACACTTGAAGCTACCCATCACGGACCAACATTAAATCTTCCGATTATGTTTGTTGAAGTCGGAGGCAGTGAAGAACAGTGGAATGATTTAAATGCGTGTGAAGCGGCAGCAAATGTAATAAAGCATTTATACTATGCAGATCTGAATATTGAAAATAAAAATAAGGTAAAGGTAGCAATAGGCATTGGCGGAAATCATTATGCGAGTAAATTTACAAAAATTTTGCTAAACGAAAATATTGCTTTCGGACACATAATGCCAAAATATAATTTCAATGAAGAAATGATTGAACAAATGCTCTCAAAAACAATTCCAAAACCCGACATTGCACTGATTGACTGGAACGGATTAAACAGCGAACAAAGAAAAAAAGCAGTGAATAAGTTGGAACAGACAAATTTAGAGTGGAGAAAGGTATAGTCCTAAATTTTAAATTTTTAGATCTTTATTTCAGATATTTAAATTTCTTTTCAAATATGGAAAAGGTCTCATTATCATAAAGCACAATATAAATTTCGCTTAAATTTGTATCTTTATTTTTAACATAAGTCACGATTGTATTTAACATTATCTCTGCACATCTGTCTTTTGGAAAGCGATAAATCCCTGCACTGATTGCTGGAAACGCTATGCTTTTTAAATTTTCATTATATGCTAACTTTAAACAACTTAAAACCGCATTTTTTAACTTTTTAGCATCATTTCCTTCACCATAAACAGGTCCCACTGTGTGAATAACAAATTTTGCCTTTAAATTTCCTCCTGTTGTTATTACTGCTTTTCCTGTTTCGCAAAATCCTATTTTGTCGCTCTCTTCCTGAATTATATTTCCGCCTTTCTTCACGATTGCCAGTGCAACTCCTCCGCCATGCTGTAATTCATTATTTGCAGCATTCACAATTGCATCAACATTCATGTCAGTAATATCCATCTGCTGTATTTCAATCGCCGTATTTTTTATCTTTATTTTGTTTATTTTGTTTATTTCCTTCATTTTTTGTTTATTTCTTTCATTTTATTTGGTCTATTTTTAATTTAATAATTATATATTTAAATTTTAAATTTATTAAAAATGACAATACTTGCATTTATTTTAAATCCGCAGCATTCAAAGGATATAATTTCATCAGCCATCATCGTTGGAGCATTTATATCTGGAATTATTTTATTACTTTATATGTATTGGAGGTATAATGAGAAAATTATGTTGCGAAATTTTGCCGTTGAATTTTTAAATTTGAAAAAGGAAAAAAGAGAAAAATTGCTGAAGAAATATCTGAAGATGGATGGCAATTATATGAGGGTTGCGGGAGGTGTGTTTTTAAATCATTATGATATAATTTCTTGTGACTTGAGAGAAAATTTATTGAAGGACGTCCTGAAGAAAAACATCAAAATGATTGAAGACCCCATTGATGAATTAACGCCGGCATTTGGAAATTTAGCACTTAATATACTTGAAAAACATTTTGCTCTCATTCCGCAACATATTCGCAATGAAATAATAACTAAAAGTTTGCCAAACCAGGGAGAGATGACAAAGGAACTACTCGTTGAAATTTTAGCAAAAAATTTTGAAAAATTTGAGCACGACTTCAGAAACGAAATACTTTTAAAACTTGTTAGTTTACCAAGTGATAATGTTAAATTTCAAATTACAAAAATTTTAGACAAAAATTTTAATGATATTCCGCCGGAAATTTTAAAAGAAGCACTTCAGCAGTTAATGGAATCAAGAAACAAAATGAACGTTAACTATGTGATGGATATTTTATTTAGAAATTTTTACAAAATTGACATATTTACGAGAGACGAATTATTAAGAAAGTATGTCGGATATATAGGAGCAGATAAAAAGGTTTTGGAGAAATTTCTTTTTGTTTACGGAAAGTCAATTATTAATCAGGAATTAAAGAAAAGAATTATGGAATTAGCAAAATAAAATGAATAATTCAAAAACAAAAATTTTTGGTGTCCTCGGACATCCAATAGAGCATTCATTATCCCCTGTAATGCATAAGGCATTCTTTAAGGAAAAAAAAATAGATGCGGATTACTTTGCCTTTGATGTTGATGATAAAAATTTAGGTAATGCAATACATGGCGCGGATGCATTGAAATTTTGCGGGTTAAATGTGACAATTCCACATAAAATTTCTGTTATGAAATACATAGACGAAATTAGCGAAGAAGCGAACCTGATTAACGCAGTAAATACAATAAAATTTGATTATATTAAAAATTTAATAATTGGTTACAATACCGATGGAATTGGTGCAATAAAAGCAATTGAAAAAAATTTAAACGAAGGTCTTAAAGGTAAAAAAATTTTTATATGCGGAGCAGGCGGAGCTGCAAGGGCAATCATATTTTCTGCTTTATTGAACAATGCAGAAATTTCAATTTATAACAGAACAATCGAAAAGGCGGACTTGATTCGGAAAGAAGTTAAGGAAAAGTTGAATAAACAGATTAAAATTACAAAAAATTTTGACTTAAAAGAGAGATTAAAGGACAGCGATATTATTATTAATGCCACATCGGTCGGAATGTTTCCGAATGTTGATAAAAGTGCAATAAATGAAGATGATATTCCGAAAGGAAAGATTGTAATGGATATTGTTTATAATCCGATTGAAACAAAATTTCTGGAATTTGCTAAGAAAAGAAATTGTAAAGTTATTGACGGTGTTGATATGCTTGTTGAGCAGGGTGCCGAGGCATTAAAAATCTGGCTGGATATAGAAGCGGATGAAAATTTAATTGGCATTATGAGAAGGGCTGTGATTGAGAAATTGAAAAACAAACTGAAAAATTAATAAGCAAAATATAATTTTTAAATTAAAATGTCATTTACATTTAAAAGATTAAAAATTTCGGAGGTTCTACTCATTGAACCAAAAGTTTTTAAGGACGAGAGGGGATTTTTTATGGAAACCTACAAAGCAAGCGAATTTGAGAAATTTGGAATAGGTAAATTTGTTCAGGAAAACCAGTCATTTTCTGTTAAGGGTGTCTTGCGGGGATTGCATTATCAAAAAGAACCGTATGCACAGGGAAAACTTGTAAGAGCAATAAAAGGAGAAATTTTTGATGTTGCCGTTGATATAAGAAAGGGAAGTAAAACATTCGGAAAGTATGTTTCGGAAATTTTATCGGAAGAAAACAAACTTATGCTCTATATTCCGGAGGGATTTGCTCATGGATTTTGCACTTTGAGTGACGAGGCGGTTGTAAATTATCTTACAACAGCAGAATATGCTCCGCAAGCTGATAGAGGCATAATGTGGAATGACGAAGGTATTGCAATTGATTGGCCTATAAAAGAAGTATGGCTTTCCGAAAAAGATAAAAAGCACCCTAAATTAAGGGATGCAGATATAAATTTTGAATATGTAAAATTTAAAAAATTTTAATTTCAAAAATTTAGTTTTAAGTTAAATTTTTTAAATGTTAAAAATAATATATGGCAAAATTTAAAATTTCAAATAAAGATTTAAAATGAATCTTCTTGTTACAGGTGGGGCAGGATTTATCGGGTCAAATTTTGTTTTGTATTGGCTTAAAAAATATCCCGAAGATATGCTCGTAAATTTGGATAAATTAACTTATGCAGGAAATCCTGAAAATTTAAAAAGCGTTGAAAATAATCCGAATTACAAATTTGTTAAAGGTGATATTTGTGATGCCAAATTAGTAAATAAATTAATGAAGGATGAAAGCATAGATGTAGTTGTGCATTTTGCTGCAGAGTCCCATGTAGATCGCTCAATTTTAGATCCTTCACCTTTTATAAAAACAAATATAGTTGGAACTTATACACTTCTTGAGGCGGCATTAAAAAACAAAATAAAGAGATTTCATCATATAAGTACGGATGAAGTGTTCGGCTCTCTTTCTCTTGATTCAAAAGAAAAATTTAATGAAAAGACACCTTACAATCCAAGAAGTCCTTATGCTGCATCAAAGGCGAGTGCCGACCATTTGGTTAGAGCATATTATCAGACATATAATCTTCCGGTAACTATCTCAAATTGTTCAAACAATTTCGGACCTTATCATTTTCCTGAAAAACTTATTCCTTTGGCAATAACAAATATTCTGGAAGGAAAAAAGGTTCCGATTTATGGCGATGGTTTATATGTCAGAGATTGGCTTTTTGTTGAGGATCACTGCACGGCGATTGATGCAATTATTCATAAAGGCAGGACCGGAGAAACATATCTCATAGGAGGAATGACAGAAGAAATTTCAAACATAGATATTGTCCGAAAAATTTTAAATATTATAGGGAAGGATGAAAGTCAAATTGAATTTGTGAAAGACAGACCAGGGCACGATAGAAAATATAGTGTTGACTGGAGTAAAATTAATAAGGAGTTAGGTTGGCATCCGAAACATGATTTTGATGAAGCGTTGAAATTAACAGTTGAATGGTATGTAAAAAATCAGGAATGGTGGAAAAAAATAAAAACTGGAGAATATTTAAATTATTACAAAAGACAATACAACAGATAAAATTTAACAAATAACAAAATTTAACAAATAACAAAATTTAACAAAAATGATAAAGATAGCACTAACCGGAGGAGACGGACTTGTCGGTTCCAAAATAGTTGAAATTTTAAAATCAGATGAGAATTTTGATATCCATTTAATATTGGAACAGCAGATGGATATTACAAACCGAGAGAGTGTTTTTAATACCTTGAAGGGCTTAAATTTTGATGTATTTCTTCATCTGGCTGCATATACAAATGTTGATAAGGCAGAGATTGAAAAAGAAAAGGCACGGAAGATTAATGTTGAAGGAACAAGAAATGTCTTTGATGCTGTTCGTTCCATGAATAAAAATTTTGTTTATATATCAACTGACTTCGTGTTTGACGGAAAAATGCAAAAGACACCGTTTTTTGAGGATTCAAAGCCAAATCCGATTTCATATTACGGATTAACAAAGTATGAAGGCGAGAAAATTGTTAACGGAAACGGAACAATAATTCGTATTGCTTATCCCTACAGGACAAAATTTGACAATAAGCCGGACCTTGTTCGAAACATAAAATCCTTATTAGAACAAGGTAAATTTTTGTCAATGGTTACCGATTCATTAATTGTCCCAACATTCATTGATGATATTGCTTATGCTTTGAAAAAATTTCTTTTATCAAAAAATTTTAAACCGGAAATTTTTCACCTTGTTGGAACACAGGCACTTTCTCCTTATGAATGTGGAAAAATCATTGCTAGGACATTTGATTTGGACGATTCGTTAATCAAACCAATAACATATGAAGAATATTTTAAAGGTAAAGCAAAAAGACCTCGGTTTTCAGATATAAAAAGCAGTAATAATAACTTTTGTAAAATGGGTGGTTTTGAAGAAACCGTTTTTAAATTTAAAGACGAATTTAAGTAAAATTTAAAAAATTTTAATTTCAAAAATTTAGTTTTAAGTTAAATTGTTAATGATGTTAGCACAACAAAAATTTAAAATTTTAAATAAAGATTTAAAATGAAAGGACTAATACTTTCAGGAGGAGAAGGAACAAGATTAAGGCCACTTACCTATTCGCAGCAAAAACAGTTAATTCCTGTAGCAAACAAGCCGGTTTTATTTTATGGAATTGAAGGTCTGATTGAAGCGGGAATAAAAGACATCGGAATTATTGTAGGTCCAAATAAAGAACAGGTTGAAAATGCAGTAAATAATGCAAAATTTAACGCAACATTTAAATTTATCTATCAAGATGCACCAAGGGGTTTGGCACATGCGGTAAAGATAGCAAAGAAATTTATCGGCGATGAATCGTTTGTTATGTATTTAGGCGACAACATTTTAATGCAATCTCTTAATGACTTTGTTAATGGTTTTGAAGAATCAGACGAATCCGCAAGAATTTTGCTTTGCCCTGTTGATGATCCGAGCAGATACGGGGTTGCGAAAGTGAATGAAAAAGGTGAAGTAATTAAATTAGTTGAAAAACCAAAAGAATTTATTTCAAATTTGGGACTAATCGGTGTATATGCCTTCAAGAATAAAATTTTTGATGCCTGCGATGCAATAAAACCATCGTGGAGAAATGAACTGGAAATTACCGATGCAATCCAGTGGCTCATAAATAATAAATTTAAGGTTCCCGCAAGGATTACAAACGGATGGTGGAAGGATACAGGAAAGGCAGAAGATATGATTGATGCAAATCGCCTGATTCTGGATTCTTTAAAGGAACAAAATTTAGGAAATGTTGAAAACACGAAGATTGAAGGAAGGGTTTTTATTGACAGGGACTCAAAAATTTCAAATTCAACAGTAAGGGGACCTGTAATTATAGGAAAGAATTGCGAGATCGAGAATTCTTACATTGGGCCATATACAAGTATCGGAAATTTTTGCAAACTGAATAATACGGAAATTGAGAATTCAATTGTTCTTGATAAAGCAGAAATTTCAGAGGTCAGAAAAATTTACGATTCTCTGATTGGAAAAGAGGTAAAAATTTTTAAAAAACAGACAATTCCAAAAGGAAAGAAATTTGTTGTGGGGGACAGGTCAATTTTAGAGATATAAAAATGGAAAATAAAAAAACCCCGAATTTTGTTCGCTCTGCATTGTGGTCGTATGATATTGATAAAATTGATATGGAAAAGGATAACAAAATTATTATTGAAAACATATTAAATCACGGCACAGACGAACAAATAAGATGGCTTTTCAAAACATACTCTGTTAAAGAAATAAGAAAGGTTGTAAGAAATCCGGGTAAAGGGTTTTGGTATCCTCAATCATTGAATTACTGGCTTATGTTCTTAAAAATACGAATAAATAAAGAGACATATAAAAATGCAATTAAAAAGATCTGTCCTCAAGCCGGAATATTTAACGGCCCTCAATAAAGAGCAGATTGAAATATTTAATAAACTGGCATGGACAAAAAGGTTTAACCTGTATCTGGCCGGTGGAACCGCTTTAACATTTTATCTTAATCACAGAACTTCGGCGGATTTTGATTTTTACAGTTCAAAAATAGAGAATATTACAAGATATTTTATAGATGTCTTTAAGAAAGAAAGTTATTCCGTAACAATTAATATGGACACGCCCGAAACGACTGATTTAATGGTTGGAAATATACACATCTCGTGTTTTTACTATCCCTATAAACTGATTAGGCAACTATCTTCCTTTCATAATATATATCTTGCTTCGGTTGAAGATATAGCTGCGATGAAAATTATTGCTATCGTTCAGCGGGGCAAATTCAGGGATTTTATAGATATCTATTTTCTGATGCGTACATTCGGACTGGAAAAAATCATTGAATGGACAAAGGAGAAATATCCTGAATACTCCATAAGTTTGATATTAAAGGCCATTGTTTATTTTGAAGACGCTGGTGAGGAGATAAGTAGCAATGGAAGGGGCTTAAAAATATTTGACAGCACACTCACATGGACAAAGATTAAGAAATTCATTATTAAAGAAACATTAAAATTTCACAAAAATTATTTAAATTCGGGTAAATTTTAAGTAAATTTTTCGGCTCATATTTATTAAAGAGTGATTAATTATATTTGTTATAAATTATATTTGAAATGAAAACGAAAAAAAGCATTAT
>JAGTWP010000028.1 GCA_018260755.1 Candidatus Altarchaeum sp.
AATATTTGGAAAAAGAATTGAAGGAAAAGAAAATTTAAGAAAAGAGGGAATTTTAGCGTATGATCTAGAAGATATTAACAAATAGGTAGAAATAAACAAGTGAGTATATAGTATAGTTAAATAAGTATGTGGTTAAATTTTATGTAGTTAAATTTTCCTGAAATTTATTGTTGAAATCATCAGATAAGCGGAAATCAAAGTAAGGAAAAACAGATTAAAATTTAAATATTCTGACAACAAATAAAGCAGCGGAATTATCAAAGCATTAAATGTTATGGGCAATCCAACATAAACCTTTGCTTTCTGGTTTTTACTTTCTTTCGTAATTGTTACCTAACATTTTTATATATTTAACATATTCAAAATTTTACGCGTCCTTACTATTTTTATTCCTTTGTATTCTTCCAGTACCAGTAAATCCTTATCTCCTGAAACAAGTATATCACATTGCTTATATGCTGCTGCCAGCAAATGCCTATCTTTTTTATCCCGTACAATATTGTATTTATCTATGTTCTTTTGATATATTTTTCTTTCTATAATTTTTATCCCGGCAGATTTTATAAAAATATCCACCTGATCAATATATTCTGGAAATTTGATACGGATTACTCTTTTTACCTCATCTATAACATCTTCAGAAGTAATTAATTCAACATTACCATCTTTTCCATGAAATAAAAAATCATGTTCGTTTCCACGAAACACCATGCCTGATATCAGGGTATTAGAATCAATCATTATCTTTATTGCCATTTTTTCCTCTGCACCTCTCTCAACGTCTTAATCAGTTCCTTCTTTGTAATCCCCTTTTCCTTTGCCTTTTCTTGAAAAATATCTGTAATTTCATCCAGATCAGAAGTTATTTTTTTCATTAAAATATATTTTCCGACTTTGTCGATTGTGAGATAACTGTCTTTACCCAGCCCAAATTCTTCTCTTATATCTTTCGGCAGAGTGATTTGTCCTTTTGGTGCTACTTTTGTAAGATATGTCATTTTATACTTATTTGATTTTTTATCACTTAAAAATTATACTTTCAACAAAATAATTAAATTTTCCTGAAATTTATTGTTGAAATCATCAGATAAGCAGAAATCAAAGTAAGGAAAAACAGATTAAAATTTAAATGTTCCGACAACAAATAAAGCAGCGGAATTATTAAAGCATTAAATGTTATTGGCAATCCAACATAAACCTTTGCGTTTTTGTTTGTATTTTCATTTTCGCTTTCTTTTGCCAGACATAAATATCTTGCCAGCCGCATAAGTCCTGCACACAGAACAATTATTGAAATTGCCAAGTAAAAGGTAGCAGATATATCCAAAAAGTTATCCCCCGTAAATTTTAATGCGTAAAAGTATATAAAGGCAGCGGGAGCAATCCCAAATGCAACCGCATCTGCAACTGTATCAATATTTGCCCCATACTCTGTCGGAAAGGAAAATTTCCTTGCAATAAATCCGTCCATATAATCGGATATTCCCGCAAGTCCGAGAAACAAAACAGCAATCAAAAAATTTCCTGCAAAAACTTCAATTATAGCAAAAAATCCAAAGACCGCACAAAGCAGCGAAAATACATCCTTCCACTTAAAAAAATTTAATATACTGTTATTATTCATCATTCCAAATTTTATCCGTTCCGAAATTTTACTCCACCAGCTTAAATTTATATCCGTATAAAATCACACCTTCGTCACCTTCTTCAACGATTTTTCTAAAGACCGACTTAACCTTGCTTCCTATTTTCACATCTTCCGGTTTGCAGTCAATAATCTGTGCGGTGAGTTTAGGACCTTCTTTTAATTTTATTATTGCCATAAGGTACGGCTTGATATTCTCAAAACCCTTCGGGGGAGAATAAATCAGAGTATATGTAAGCACTTCGCCTTCGCCGCAAAATTTATGCTCGTCCATTCTTCCCTTCCTTCTGCATTTCGGGCATATAATCCTCGGCGGAAAATAGTATGTTCCGCAGGTTACACATTGTGTTCCTACCAAATTATATCTCTGTGGAATTTTTCTCCAGTTTAATGCAATTCTTGTCATTTTGATTGGTTAAAATTTAGTAATTTTTAGATTTTATATTGCTAATGTAATTAGGTAAATAATTAAATTTAAATTAAATTTATCTTTATTAAAATTTATTTGTTATGAAGGTAATATTTTTAGGCAGCGGAGGAAGTGTGCCGACAAAAGACAGGGGCTTGCCTGCCGTATTAGTTGAGTATTTGAATGAACTCTTTCTGTTTGACTGCGGCGAAGGAACTCTGAGGCAGCTCATGATTTATTCGGCAAAGAATGGAAAAAACAAAGGAAAAAATGACGGAAAGAATAAGCAAGAAAAGATAAATTTTATGAACATAAATAAAATTTTCATCACACATTTTCATGCGGACCACATTGGCGGATTAATCGGAATAATTAATACAATGAATTTTCTCGGAAGAAATAAAGTTCTTGAAATTTACGGAGGAAAAGGTTTAAATAACATAATTAAAAATTTACCTATTCCAAAGGATGCGATGCAATTTGTTAAGATTTATGAAATTTTAGGCGGAGATGTAATTGAAGGCGAGGGCTATAAATTTGTATCTTTTAAGACGATTCACACACCGGAAAGTTTGGGGTTTGTATTTGAAGAAAAGGAAAAAAGGAAATTTTTAAAAGAAAAGGCAATTGCATTGGGAATTCCCGAAGGTAAATTATACAGCAACCTTCAAAGAGGAGAAAGCATAAATTTTAACGGAAAAATAATAAATCCAGATAGTGTTTTAAGTAAGCCGATAAAAGGAAGAAAGATTGTTTATACGGGGGATACAACTCCCTGTGAAAATACGGTAAAATTTGCGAATGACTGCGATGTTCTTATCCATGATTCAACATATTCCGATGCAGATATTAATAAAATTTCTGATCACGGGCACTCAACTGCATTACAGGCAGCGGAAACAGCAAAACAGGCAAAGGCAAAATCCTTGTTCCTAATACACATAAGTCAGAGGTATGCGGATTCAAAAATTTTGGAGGATGAAGCAAAAAAGGTATTTGAGAATAGCTGTGTTGTCAGTGATTTTATGAGTGTCCAAATTTCTCCTTCTCCCGAAAAGAGAATTTCGGCATCTTAAAAAGTAAATTCTTTAATATTTTTATTCTGATTTGTAATTATTACAGCAAATTAAATTTTTAAATTTTTGGGCTTGTAGCTCAGTTTGGTAGAGCACCGGACTTTTAATCCGATGGTCGCGGGTTCAAATCCCGTCAAGCCCGCATTTTTGAAACGAATGTTAAATGGATATTTTGATAATTGCAGGGAGCAAAAGCGATGAGGAAATTGTTAAAAAAGCGGAAAAAATTTTAAACGAAAATCAAATTTTATACGGTGTTGAATACTGTTCTTTTCACAGAGAGCCGGAACGATTAATTAAAATTGTAAAAAACAGCGAGGCAAAAATTTTTATTGCAATTGCGGGACTTTCTGCGGCACTTCCCGGAGCAGTTGTCGCTTTTACGGACAAGGTTGTTATCGGTGTTCCTGTTTCTGCTAAACTGGATGGAATGGATGCGTTATTGAGCATTGCACAGATGCCAAAAGGAGTTCCGGTTGCATGTGTCGGAATTGATAATGGGGAAAATGCTGCATATCTGGCGATAAGGATATTAAAGTTAAAATAAATTTCTATGAAAGCAAAACTACAACTTGCACTGGATTTTGTTGAATTAGAGAGAGCGATAAATATTGCAAAAGAAGCAGAAAATTTTGTTGATATAATTGAGGTTGGCACGCCGCTCATTAAAAGTGAGGGTATGAATGCGGTCAGGAAATTCAGGAAGGACTTTCCGAATAAAGAAATTTGTGCGGATATGAAAACAATGGATGTCGGAAGAATGGAGGTTGAAATGGCTGCAAAAGCAGGGGCGGATATCGTTGCAATTTTAGGGGCAAGTGATTATTCAATGCTCTTTGAATGTCTTAAAGCAGGCAGAAATTATGGCTGCAAAATTATGGTTGATATGCTGAATGTTGAAAATTTAACGGAAAAGGCAAATAAAATAAAGGAATTTGCGCCTGAGGTTTATATTTGTGTTCATCTCGGAATAGACCAGCAAATGAAAGGAATGAAGATTTCCTGCGAGGTTGAAAAATTGGCAAAAGCAGGCATAAATAACATTGCCGTTGCGGGCGGAATAAATTCCGAAAATGTAGGTGAATTGGCAAAATTTTGCGCTCTTATAATTGTTGGTGCGGCAATAACAAAAAGCAGGAATGTTGCCGAAAGCGCGAGAAAACTAAAGGAAGCAATAGAAAAAGAAATTTCAATAAAATCGGAATTCAAGAAAGCAAGTTCCGAAGATGAAATTTTAGAAATTTTTAAAAAGGTCTCCACTGCTAATATAAGCGATGCTATGCATAGGGCACAGGTGATGAATTATATTAAGCCGATAAAACCCGGAATGAAGGTGTGTGGGAAGGCATTTACGGTCCGAACATTTTCAGGCGACTGGGCAAAAGCAGTTGAAAGTATAGATAAAGCAAAAGCAGGGAATGTTATTGTTATTGATGCCAACGGAAAATCGCCCGCTGTCTGGGGTGAATTGGCAACTCTGAGCTGCATACAGAAAGGAATTAAAGGAGTTGTTATTGACGGGGCGATAAGAGATACGGGAGAAATTTCAAAATTAAATTTTCCGGCGTTCGTTAAATTGATAACTTCAAATGCAGGCGAACCAAAGGGCTTTGGAGAATTAGGTGTTAAAATTTCCTGTGGAGGAGTTGATGTCCGGCCGGGTGATTATATTATCGGAGATGATGACGGGGTTATCGTTGTTCCGGAAGAAGATGCAATTGAAGTAGCAAACAGGGCATTGGATGTTTATGAGAAAGAAGACCGTATAAAGGAAGAAATTGCAAATAAAAGCACATTAGCGAGTGTTGCCGAAATAGAGAAATGGGAATCTTGTAAGAGGTAAAATTTAAAAAATTTAATCGGTTAGTAAATGGGTTTAACAAAAAAGTTGTTTTTAATTGCAGTAGCACTTATTGTCTTGGGAATATGTCTTTTTTTGGCAGCAAATTATCTTAATCTGAATCAAATTTTTGAGGGCAAAAACGGAGGAATTATCACTGATTATGTAACAAGTGTTCATGACGGAGACACAATTCGCACCCAAAATTTAAGCGAATCAATCAGAGTATTGCATATTGACACACCGGAAATTCCACCAGCAGGGAAAGATTATTACGGGATTGAAGCGAGGGACTTTTTAAAAAGCGAAATTTTAAAGAAAAACATCAAATTAAAATGCAAAGGCAAAGATAAATATGACAGAAATTTATGCGAAATTTATCCGATAGACGCAGATACGGATGATATTAAAGAGTCCTATGATTATCAGATGGTTAAGAATGGTTATGCGTGTCCGTTTATGACCGAAAATAAAGAAATAAAGAATGCAGGAATTGAAGCAAGAAATAAAAAAATAGGTATTTTTTCTGAAAATTCAACATATAAATGCAGGGACGAATTTTAAAATTTTGATTATTGAGTAATAAGAAATTTAATAAGAAATTTAATCAAAAAATTTGATTGTGTAAATTTAATTGTTTATTAGTTTTTATTAAATTTTAAAATGGAGTTGTTAAAAAATTTATGTTTGGCAGGTGGGATAAGCGGAAATGAGGGAGAAGCAGCAGATATAGTAAAAGCGGAACTGAAAAAATTTTGTGATGATGTAAGCACAGATAATTTTGGAAATGTTATAGGCAGAAAAGGAAAAGGCGGGAAGAAAATTTTAATTGCCGCACATATTGACGAAATCGGGTTGATGGTGAAATATATATCAAAAGATGGTTTTATAAATTTTGTTAAAGTCGGAGGCATTGATGACAGAGTGCTGTTTGGACAAAGAGTAATAATAAAAGGAAGAAACGGAGATGTTTTCGGAATTATTGGAAGTAAGCCGCCGCATTTACAAAAAGACGAAGAAAAAAAGAAAGTTGTTGAGCATACTGATTTATTCATAGATATTGGCTGCGAAAGCAAGGAGGAAGCAGAGACAAAGATTGAAATTGCCGATGCAATTATATTTGAGCCGAATTTTGGAAATTTAAATAAGGATTTATATTATGGAAAGGCGATAGACAACAGAGTAGGATGCTATGCTATGCTCAAAATCATGGAAAAAATCAATGTAAAAAATTTAAATGCGGAAATTTACGGCGTTGCGACTGCACAGGAAGAAGTGGGGCTGAAAGGAGCAAGAACCGTTTCATTTAAAATAAATCCAGATTATGCGATTGCCATAGATACGACAATTGCAGGCGGAACACCGCAAATCAAAGAAACAGAATCATCGTTAAATGTCGGAAAAGGTGTTGCAATCACATTAATTGAAGCAAGCGGCAGAGGGGTTATTGTCAGTGATAAAATAAAGAAAATTTTTATTGAAGCGGCAAAAGAAAATAAAATTCCTTATCAGATTGATGTTCTTGAAGGAGGAATGACAGACGGTGCAATTATTTATATGAACAGAGAAGGAATTCCGACAGGTGTTTTAAGCATTCCGACGAGATATATTCATTCGCCGACAGGAGTTTTCAGCATGAAGGATGTTGAGGCGACAATTGATTTGTGTATTAAAGGGATTGAAAAGTTGTGTAGGGAGTAAAATTTTATAATTTTATTTGTAACTATTCAGAGGGTACAAAAATTTACCTGTGAAAATTTCAAAAAATTTAAAAAAGTCAAAAAATTTACCTTTAATTTTTTGGGTGGCTGAATAGTTACTTTTATTTTTAATATCTAAAAATAAATATTTATTTATTTATTTATTTATTATAACGGTTATAATATATAAAAATTGGTATTGCTAAAATGTTAATGATAGATTTAATAATAAATTTAATATTTGTACCAAAATTCAATATCTGGAAAGGAAAAGATGCATGAAATTCTTACAAAAACTATCTTATATTTTTATATCTTTATCTACTAAAAAATACAAAAAATCAAAAAATTTACTCGTAATTTTTTGGGTTGCTAAATGGCCACAAATTTAAAAAACAAAACTTAAGAATTTATAATGGCAACATACATAATGTTGGGAAGGTATAGCACAGAAGGAATTAAGGAAATATCTAAGAAAAGAACAAAGGCAGTTGTTGGTGCAATTAAAAAGAACAAGGGAAAGGTTAGTGCAATGTATGCAATGCTCGGAAATTATGATTTGTGCTTTGTTGTGGATTTTCCGACAAATAATGAAGCAATGAAGGCATCTGTAAATATTGCAAAAGCAACGGGAATTGGATTTAGAACACTTCCTTCAATATCTGTGGATGAATTTGACAAAGTGGTAGGATAAATAAAATAGGAAAATTAAAAGAGAGACAATCAAAAAACGAACAAGGATAATAAAAACGAACAATGGAAATAATAAAACTCTTTAATAAGTTGCTAGGCAAAGCACCCCATAACAAAGAGATAGTTGATGTTTTGGGATTAGATAAATATGATTTATTGTTAGATATTCTTTGGGTTGCTAAAAAAATAGAGACCACTATAAGGTTACATATGACTGTATTTTTACTACAAGAAGAATCTCGTGAAATAAAAGGAATTTTGGATTATACATTTTACAATACATTAATGGGACCTTATTCCCCGAAATTGGCTGATGATGTTGAAGACTTGGCGAATGGGGGGTGGATTAGAGGAGATGACAAGGTTGCAAGGGGTAAAGGATTTGGACATAGTTATATGTTAAGTGATTTTGGAATAAATGATTTTAAGTTCCATAAGACAGCAAAAGAAAAACTAAAAGATAGAGGAGTTGAAGATAAAATTAAAGAAATTTTTAAAAATTATAACATTTTAAAAGGACATCCATACGATCTGATAAAAAAAATAAAGCAAAAAGAATATAATCAAAAAGAATATGAGGAAGTTGTAAGACCTGCGGAAGAACTTCATTTATTTAATTGGTAGAAAATGGCATTTTATTATTGCAACCTTTTACCCGTAATTAGTGACAGCAAAATTTCTATTCCTCGTAAAGACGAACTTTTTTACTATGGCTGTCCGAATGATTGTGGCGAATATGATGAATATAAAGTAACACTGACTGAAAAAGGGAAAGAAGAGTATAAAAATAACCTTGTGAAGAATGGGTTGAGCGAACGCCCCGAAATAATTGACAAAATAATCTCTTCTACATATAGTTTAAAAATATATAAAGATAAAATAATAGAGATAAGAGCGGATTTAGTAGATATAAAATCGGAAGAAGAAAAGTTCGTTCATGATATATTTATGAGTATCTATACTGCCATAAAATCTATAATTCATAATCATTTGTTTCCCAATTTGGAAAAAGGGGTATATATAACATATAGGAGCTTGTTTAGCTGGGATGATGTTCCTAAAAACAATACAGAACTTATAAAATTTTTAAAGGATGGCCTAAATGTAATGTGGGTAGAAAATGCGACGATTAATAAAAGCAAGGATAACAAAACAATAAACATTACTGATAAAAATGACTGCTCTAATAAAATCACCATCAACCTTAACAAAACAGAAAAGAAGGCAATTTTAGAAATTGCTGGTGGTGAGAGATACGAATATGCTTTAAAAGAAGAAAATGGCAGGATGGATATTGCTCCTATACAAAACATAAGAAAAGAGATATATAAAAAATATATAAAAATAAAAGAAAGAACTTTTGAACTACACCTCCTCAAAAACACAAAAGAAAGACAGGTTGTATCGGGTTTGATGACAGGAGATCTAAGATTATATCTAGAAGTGTATTTTTGGTTATCAAAAAAGATAGCAAACTCCAAAAATCTTATAGGAACATTTGCGTATTTAGAATCCATAATAGATGGGTTTGAAAAGAACATAAAAAAAGATCACAAGACCGATGTTGTGAAAACATGGATTTCAAAATTACAGGATATTCAAAATGGTATAAAATTTGCTTATCAGCTATCTGCACTTTTGTTTGTTTGCCTTGTTGCTATTGCCGATCATATGGCCAGTATTATAGAACCTGTCTCCTACATTACTGACACGAATCTTTTTTACATATGTATATTTTTTATCTTCGGGGCTTTCATTTTTATATATATAAAGGTTATATTTTCTCCGTTATTTAATAGCATTGTAGGGGAAGAAATGAAAGCCATATTTAATGTTAAAAATGTAGAAATAAAGCACGACCTTTGATGTTACAAAGATACAATAATGCATGTTAAAAATCTGTTTGTCTCCTTTATTTTCACATTTAACGATTAAATTTTTCATGAGGTCAAATTGTCTTTTCAAGTTCATTTTGTGTTTTGAAAAATTTATCCCTCAATTATTAATTAGTGTCTGTCTTTTAAGTAAAAAAATTTAAAAAATTTTTCAATTCTTCCTCATAAATTTTATCGATTTCAACAAAAAATATGACTTTACGGACAGACACTAATTATTACTATTATTTAAGGTACAATACAAAAATACAAATTTAATAAAATGTTTACCAAAGAAAGCGCATATCAGGAGGTTATAGCCAATGAAAAAAATTATGAAATTTTGGCAAAACACGGTGTTCCGTGTGTATCCTGCCCGATGGCAAAATATGAAATGGGAAAATTAAAATTAGGGGATATTTCGGAAATCTATGGAATTGATTTAAAAGCACTGCTTGATGACTTGAACAAAAGCAAGTGAATAAATTTTTAAATGGAAGATAACAAAATAAAAAAACTTATTGAAGGTGCATTATTCCTTTCGGGAAGAAATTTAGGTCTTGAGGACTTGGCGAGAATATGTGGATTGGGAAATTTAGGAAAGGTGAGACAAATTGCAGATGAGCTGAAGAAGGACTACGAAGTCAGGGACTGTGCAATAAAAATCTCTACCAGTGAAAATACATATCTTATGGATATTGAGGAAAATTTAAAATCAAAGGTCTCAAATTTTTCACTTAATCCAGAAATAACAAAAGGAGACCTTAAAATACTCGGATTTATTGCCTATCATCAACCCATCAAACAGGCAGATGTATTTAAAAATTTAGGTTATGTTTATGAACACATAAAAAAACTTGAGGACTTAAAATTTATTGAATCATACAGAGAGAAAAATTATAAAATTTTAAAAACAACAAAGAAATTTGATGACCATTTTTGTATAAAAGCATCGGATTTAAAGTCAAATTTAAAAGCAAAAAATGATAGTTCTATTTTCAACTACGAATAAACACAAAATCAGGGAAGCAAACGAAACCGGAAAAATTTATGGAATTGGCAATCGGTTTTTTTGAGTTTAAGTAAGTAAAAAACCGATGGCAAAAAACATATCTTAAAATGATAGTTCTATTTTCAACTACGAATAAACACAAAATCAGGGAAGCAAACGAAACCGGAAAAATTTATGGAATTGGCTTTGAGCAGATAAATTGTATTTATCCCGAAATAAGGGATGAGAAATTTGAGAATATAGCAAGCGAGGGCGTCAAATATGTTTATGAAAAAATAAAAAAGCCGGTAATTGTTGAGGATTCCGGCATAATTATTGACGCATTGAATAGTTTTCCGGGAACATTTTCCGCTTATATTGAAAAAAAGCTCGGAAATAAAGGAATTCTAAATTTAATGCGGGATGTTGAAGAACGAAACAGAACCGCAAGATACATTTCTGCAGTTGCGTTTTTTGACGGGAAAATATTGAAAACATTCGTCGGAACGGTTGAGGGAAAAATTTCAACAGGGGAAAGAGGAAGCGGCGGATTCGGATACGATCCTATATTTATTCCCAACGGATACAAAGAGACATTCGGAGAAAATCCCGAACCAAAGAAGGAAATTTCCCATAGGAGAAAGTCAGTTGAGACATTTTGTAAATTTTATGTAAAATATAATGAGGATATAAAATAAGATAATGAGAAAGTATAGAGAAATAAAGTCGGAGAAATTTAAAAATTTAATTTATATCTATTTTTAAACAAAGACCTAATTATTTATAACTTTATTATAAAATTTGCATAAATTTAACAAAATGGGTAATGGATTATTTGCAGGAAAGAAATGTTCGAGTAAAAGGAAAGAATACAGGTGGAGTGATCCGAGGTATATAAGAAGAACATTACATTCAAAAGAGAAGACAGATCCTTTGAGCGGTGCTCCGCAAGGAAAAGGTATTGTACTTGAAAAAGTTGAAATAGAAGCAAGACAGCCGAATTCGGCAATGCGAAAGTCCGTAAAGATTCAGCTTGTCAAAAACGGAAAAAAAGTTACCGCATTTGCTCCGAAAAACAGGGCAATTACATTCATAGATGAACACGACGAAGTTGAGATTGAAGGAATTAATGGTAGAAAAGGAGGAAGTTATGGTGACCTTCCAGGAGTAAGATTTAGAGTACTTAAAGTTAATAACCTCTCATTAAACGAGCTCGTTCATCACAGAAAAGAAAAACCACAAAGAAAGTAAATCTATCGGAGTTGCTACAAAACAGATTGTACTTATTTTGTAACTATTCAGAGGGTACAAAAATTTACTGAAAATTTATAAATAAATTTTCAATCTTAAAAAATATTTCAAATATTTTTAATACCTGCGATTTTCAAACTTGTTTGAAAATGCACGAACGAAGTGAGCGTAAAAATCAAAAAATTTACTCGTAATTTTTTGGGTGGCTGAATAGTTACCATTTATATTCCTTTAACTAATTTATAATCGCTTTGAGTAAAATTTTGATGTTGAGCGGTGTACTATGAAAAAGTTGAAAAGGAGATTTGACGCTCAACTTTTATTTAATATTTATATTCCTTTAACTAATTTATAAACCCTAAAATTAATGGGTTCAGCAAATAAATTTAACAACTTGGAGAACTATCGCTTTGAGTAAAATTTTGATGTTGAGCGGTGTACTATGAAAAAGTTGTTGCATAGTTATTAAGTTTTAGACATATAGAAAGCAAAAAAGAAATTCATGTAAGCCAAAAAATAATTATCACGATAGATATATAATGTTGTAGGAAAGAATATAGAAATTTAATGTGATGATTTATTATTGAAGGCAAAACAAGCATAGAAGTGTAATGCTTTGCGACTATAAATCCAGTCGATCCTGCTGGAGAGTATTGCTATTGGAGTTCGACTAAGCCATGCAAGTCAGATGCTACGCAAGTAGTATCGGCGACCAGCTCAGTAAAACATAGATAACCTGCCCACAAATACAGAATAACATTGGGAAACTGATGATAATGCTGTATAAATGTAGAGTTCTGGAATGACCTACATTGAAAGCGCAAGCGTTTGTGGATGGATCTATGGCGGATTAGGCAGATGGCGGTGTAACAGACCACCATACCTATGATCCGTACCCGCCATGGGAGTGGAAGCGGGGAGATGGATACTGAGACAAGGATCCAGGCCCCACGGGGCGCAGCAGGCGCGAAACCTTCCCAATGCGCGAAAGCGTGAGGGGGAAACTCCGAGTTCCTCCATTAGGAGGATTTTGTAGTGTGTAAGAAGCACTGCGAATAAGGGCCGGGCAATGCCAGTGCCAGCCGCCGCGGTAATACTGGAGGCCCGAGTGATACTCACTATTATTGGGCTTAAAGCGTTCGTAGCCGGTTTTTTAAGTCTTTTGTGAAATCCTGCTGCTTAACAGTAGGTCGGGCAAGAGATACTGAAAGACTAGAGGATGGGAGAGGTTGGAGGTATTTCAGGGGTAGGGGCGAAATCCTATAATCCTAGAAGGACCATCTGGGCGAAGGCGTCCAACTAGAACATGCCTGACGGTGAGGAACGAAAGCTAGGGGAGCAAACCAGATTAGATACCTGGGTAGTCCTAGCCGTAAACTATGTGGACTGTGTACTGCGGGTGCTTAGGGCTCCCGCAGTGCTGAAGGAAAACCGTTAAGTCCACCGTCTGGGGAGTACAGTCGCAAGGCTGAAACTTAAAGGAATTGGCGGAGGAGCACCACAAGGGGTGGAGTCTGCGGTTTAATTGGATACAACGCCAGACAACTCACCAGGGGCGACGGCAGAATGACAGTCAGATTTAAGATCTTGCTTGACAAGCCGAGAGGTAGTGCATGGCCACCGTCAGCTCGTACCGTAAGGCGTACCCTTAAGTGGGTTAACGAGCGAGACCCATACTTTCATTTGCTACCGTTCATCTTTGAACGGGCACTATGGAGGGACCGCTGACGACGAGTCAGAGGAAGGAATGGGCGATGATAGGTCAGTATGCTCCGAATCCCTTGGGCTACACGTGGACTACAATGACATGAACAATGGGATGCAACTCCGAGAGGAGGAGCCAATCCCCCAAATCATGCCTCAGTTCGGATTGAGGGTTGTAACTCACCCTCATGAAGATGAAATCCCTAGTAACCGTAAGTTAACATCTTGCGGTGAATATGTCCCCGCTCCTTGCACACACCGCCCGTCAAGCCAAGCGAGTGGGCGTGATGTGAGGCGCTATCATTTGGTAGTGTCGAACATCATGTTCGCAAGAAGGGCTAAGTCGTAACAAGGTAGCCGTAGGGGAATCTGCGGCTGAATCACCTCCACATCATAAATACAAGTATGCATTCATATGCTTGTGCTATTTTCAATAATAAACTTTCATAAAGCAACATTTATAAAATAAAATACAGGATATATTTTATCTTGCCATCGGGCTCGTAGCTCAGTGGTAGAGTGCCCGACTTGCACTCGGGAGGCCCCGAGTCCGAATCTCGGCGAGTCCATTAGAGTTGTTGCAAATTAAAAATTTTAAAGATGAAAACCAATAAAATTTAAAGGTAAAAAAGTTATTTTGCAACATGTCTATTGTGATTTTATAATTTATAGCCTTTTATATTTTTGGGTAATTTTGTATGTTTATAACTTACTAACTTTTATATTTAATTTTTTTATGTTCACATTTTTACATTTACGTGCAATCCTCGAAATTATTTTATGTTTGAGGATGAAGGGTTGATAATAATATGAAACCATACATAAACAACTCGTCATAAGGGGACAATACGCCACACAGTGGATGACTCGGCTTGGGTTGCTGAAGAAGAACGCGGCAAGCTGCGATAATCTCTGGCTAGACGCATGCGGTCATTGAACCAGAGGTTTTCTAATTGCTCCGGAAGGAGCGGGAACACTGTGAAGTGAAACATCTCAGTAACAGTAGGAAAATAAATCAATAGAGATACTGTTAGTAAGGGCGACCGAAAACAGTACAAGACAAACCGAACGCTTTTCAGTAATGGAGAGTGAATGTGGTCGAATTTTGTTTTAATCATCCAAAATAAGACGAAGTGCTCTGAAATGAGCTACAATATAGGGTGAAAGTCCCGTAGTCAAAATTTTGAATGACGGCGAAATTCAAGAGTAGTTGGCACCGAAACGTGCTAACGAATATAGGTGCTGTTAGCATCTAATCTTAAATACAAACCAAGACCGATAGCAGAATAGTACCGTGAGGGAAAGTTGAAAAGAACCGTGAAAAGGGGTTAAAAGCGCCTGAAACTGTGTGGTTATAGGGAGATACTGCTACTGACATCTGTAAGAAAGTAATAATTACGGATTTGGTAGTAAGTATCGGCCGTCCAGAATCATGGGGTGGAGAGCATAATTTTATGGCAAGCCGAAAGGCACAGCGAAAGCGAAAATATGCATCTGGCTTTGCCAGAGAGATATGTGGTGCTAATACGCCATTAGTCATAGGGTTATAACTTGATGCCACACGATCTAATCCGGGGCAGGATGAAGCCCTAGCAATAGGGTGGAGGTCCGAAGAGATTTCGAGCTCAGTTCATCCTCGTGACCCTGGAATAGGAGTGAAATGCTAATCGTGTGTGGGGGTAGCAAGTTCCTCTCGAAATAGACCTTAGTCTATTCTGACTGAAGATTGGTTATTGAGTAGAGCACCAATTAGACATTCGGGAGCGAAAGCTCTTGGTGTCTTGTTGAACTCCGAACAAATAATCATCGTGGAAGGTCGGAAACGGGGCAGGGGGGTAAGCTCCTTGTCCAAAAGGAAAAGAATCCAGACTATGGTTAAGGTCCCTAAATTATAACTAAGTGCATCAAACCAGTTACAAATCTAAAACAGCGGGAAGGTAGGCTCAGAAGTAGCCATCCTTTAATAAGTGTGTAACAACTTACCCGCATAGATTTGTGGCTTGGAAAATGGACGGGGCTAAGCTATATACCGAGACCATAGAACATAAAAGTTGGTAGAGAGGCGTTCTAAAAGAGGAGAAGCAATTTCATGAGAAATTGTGGATCTTTTAGAAGTGAGAATTCCACTAGCAGTAACAGCAAAGCAAGGTGAGAAACCTTGTCATCGAAGGGGCATGGGTTCCTTGACAATGATCGTCAGTCAAGGGTTAGTCGATCCTAAGGCAAAAGTAATTCAATACACCGAAAGGGAAATAGGTTAATATTCCTATACCTCACAAGTACATTTTTGGCAACAACAGATATCTTTCCAACACATACAGATATGCCGGGTAGAACTAAAATTCTATCTAAACAGCATAGTGCTATGGAGTATCATCACGATGAGAAATAGTATAAATTGTGAAAGTGCTTGTATGAGCATCCGGCTGATTCCGTGTGTCCATGAAAAGGAAAGATGTTGGATCTTGTGTGTCCGTACCTAGAACCGACACTGGTGCCCCTGGGCGAGTAACCCAAGATGTTGTAGGGTAACCCTGGTTAGGGAACTCGGCAAATTAGTCCCTTTACCTTGGTATAAGGGATGCCTGCTAATAACATAGCAGGTCTCAGTAACAAAGACGGTCCGGCTGTTTAATAAAAACACAGCTCTCCGTCAGCCAGAAATGGTGTATATGGAGGGCGATGCCTGCTCAGTGGTGGAATCTTAAACTCCCTTAGGGAGCGAAGGACCGCTAAACAGCGGGGGTAACTATGACCCTCTTAAGGTAGCGTAATACCTCGCCGCTTAATTGGTGGCTTGCACGAAAGACTTAACGAGGCCGTTACTGTCCCAACCAGGGACCTAGTGAAGCTACTATTCCGGTGTACAAGCCGGAGACTCCCAGTGGGGCACGAAGACCCCGTGGAGCTTTACTGTAGCCTGTCGTGTGATTATAGTTGCGATCGCGCAGAGTAAGTGGGAGGCGTCGAAGCCGGGCTTTTGGGTCCGGTAGAGCCAAAAGTGAAACACCACTCTATTGTCGTTATAATCATTACCTTACATTGTAAGGGACACCGATAGGTGGGCAGTTCGCCTGGGGCGGTACACAGTTGAAAGAATATCGACTGTATCCAATGATATGCTCATTCGGGACAGAACTCCGAAGTAGACGATAAGTCGAAAAGCATGTCTGAATGTGTTCCGAACAATAAGGAACGCATAAACGAAAGTTTGGACTAGCGAACCCTGAAACCTAACTAATATAGGTTCAGGCTGATAGAAAAGCTACCCCGGGGATAACAGGCTTGTCACAGGCAAGAGTACACATCGACCCTGTGGCTTGGTACCTCGCCGTCGGCCCTTTCCATCCTGGGTGTGCAGAAGCACCCAAGGGTTGGGTTGTTCATCCATCAAAGGAGAACGCGAGCTGGGTTTAGAACGTCGCGAGACAGTTTGGCGGTACCTACTGGGAGTGCTGATAATCTGAGGGGAAAGTTCATTTAGTACGAAAGGAACGATGAACTGTAGCCTCTAGTGTATCAGTTATTCTCAAGAGTAAGCTGAGTAGCCACGCTATGAATGATAAAGGCTGAACGCATCTAAGCCTGAAACATTCCCCAAAAATAGATTGTCTCATTAGGCACCTTTAAAAGAAGGGTTCAATAGGACAGAGGTGTAAGTGTCAAGGTCGCAAGACCGAGACATTCAGCCCACTGTTACTAACGTCCAAGTCCCCTGACGAAAAGTTGTTTATGTATGGTTTGTAATTATATTATATAATTTAAGCTATAATTATATAAAAGTTAGATAAGAAGATATTATTATAATAATAATTTGTAGTTTTCATTTTATATATTGGAAATTGTCGATTTTAGAAATTTTTAGTGTGAATATATAAAATACTAATTTATTTTATATCACGCAAAATTAAATTTAGTATATTCTTTTAATTTTACTTTCCAATTGTTGCTTTATTCACAAAGGTAACAAAGGTAAATAAATTTATATTTGTTAAATAAATCTATGCTTTGCATCTATATAAATTGAGTTTTTTAAATTTTTGAAAATGCAATATAAACAAGTGCGGTTTTTGATGTTGTCAGATATATAACCTTATATATCTCAACTACAAAATTATAGTTTTATATAATATTATAGTATAAATTTATATAGTTTTTTAAAATATAGAGTCCTACTGTTAAAGTAATTATAACTTTTCTTTTCTGATTGTTAATCTTGTTGAAAAATCCTATTTTTTTGAAAAACATGACTATCGGCTTTTGACCGAATTAAATGATACCAAAATAAACCACTAAACAACATACTTAAGGTAGAGTTATGTCAAAAATAGTATCATTTAATTCGATTTATTTTCAAATTTAGCCCAACTTCCCCTCGTTAAACGTAATTTTTACTTGTAATTTTTTAAA
>JAGTWP010000029.1 GCA_018260755.1 Candidatus Altarchaeum sp.
AGCGTTAGCGAGGTTAAAACTCTTTTTCACCAACAGAGTTTTAAACGGTCTCAAAATATTTGAATGAAATGAAATTACTTTAAAAAAGATATATTTAAATTTTACCTATAACAAAATATTTAATCGGATTATTAATTAAAAATAAGTTAAATTTATTTATGAAATAAAATGAAACTCTCAACTGCAATAGGAATTATAATTATATCTGCATTCTTTTTACTTCCGATATTGACAAATTTTGCTGTCATTCCGGAAGATATGAAGCCACAAAACATAGGTGAATTTTTAGGGGGCATTTTTCAGTATTGGATTATCGTAATTTCAAAAATTTTTAAATTATGAAATATCCGAGCAACAGCGAGGTTATTTTAAAATCCGAATATTATGAAATATCCGAACAAAGTGAGGTTATAAAGATAATTCTGCAATCAATACGCATAATAACATCACCATACTAAAAATACTCCGAGTATTTTTACTGAAAATTTATAAAATTTTCAATCTTTAAAAATCTGCAAGATTTTTACAATAGTTCGGATATTTTTAAAAACTCTGTGTTTTTAAAAATAAACTAAAAACCTGATTAAATTTATTTCAAAATTTATAAGCGTATTTACAATTATACTTTTATTTCTTTTATTCCTTTATAAATATAACTTATCATTAACTGTGCAAATATTATTGAAATCGTTGCAATCATGACCTCTATCGTCCAGTTAGGAAGCCCGAAAAGCATAACTTCCTGAGGATATATGCTTGGCCACAAAGTAAATATGCTGTTTGGAATCATAAACAAAACACTTGCCCGTGTTAAAAGTTCTATCGCTATACTCAGGCGTGCAGTATATTTTGTGTACTCCGTAAGATTCTTTGACTCTATCGCCTGAATGATTCCGTTTAATTCTTTTTCCAGTCCGGCGGATAATTTTCCATACTTGTCAAGTTCGGCAAGTATATCTGCAGCATAATATCCTACATCTTTATTTGAGATATATTCTCCTTCTCCCCTTTTCATAGAGGATATAATAACTGACTGATATAAAAGTACTCTTGAAAATGTCTTTATATTGTCTCTTATTTTATTAATGATAGTTAAATCTATACTATTTTTCTCAACCGAATTTCGTAAATTCTGAAGGTTGTCGTCTATTGTACTGATTACATCCATATTTTTATCAACGATTTCATAAAGGAGTTGTGCGAGAACAAAATTATTAAATTTAATTATATTTTCTTTTTCATCTTTAATTATTGCATTTATCTTTTTTATGAAGTGATTTATTGGTGTGGAGTCCTCTTTGTGTATTGTTATTGCCGCATCAGAGGTTACAAAAAAATAGATGGTTTTGAATACATTATCCTTTCCTATATAACTTATCTTAACCAAGGTGTAATTTATACCGTCTTCAACCTGACAATATTCGTCCTCATTTAATAGTCCTTTTTCAATCTTTAGCCCAAATATATCTTCCGGCAAATTGTCTGTTTTCAAATCAAGCCACGAGTCCTTCAACTCATCCAACGAAATTTTATCAGCTTCAATCACACTAATCTGTCCGTTCCCGGAATATTTAAAAATTTTCATCGTAAATTTTAGGGAAGTATATTAATTTTAGGAGTAAATTAATTTATTATTAACATCATAAATTTACTTCATACTTTACTTTACTTAATTTAATTAATTTAATTAATTTAATTTACCAAAATTATTAATTTCTATAACTAAATTCTTATAACTATAATTTAATAAATTTTAACTCAATAAATTTTAACTCAATAAATTTTAACTCAATAAATTTTAACTCAATAAATTTTAAGTCAATAAATTTAAAAACAATAAAATCGTTAAAATGGAAAATAGCGGTGTCGGGAAAATTATGGAAGAAATAAATAAAGAAACAGCACAAAAGGTAAGCGAGATAGAAGCAACATCTTCAAATAAGGTAAATTTCATAATGAAACACTTTGAACAACTCGCAGAAGAAAACGCAGAAAAGATAAGAAAGGAGAGAGATGATGAAATTTTAGTCCTAAAAAGACAGATGATTTCAAATGCCGAAATAGAAGCAAAAGGTAAAATTGACAAAGAGAAATTTAACTGGATTGAGAATGTATTTGAAGAAACAAGGCAGGTGATTTTAAATTTAAGCGCTCAAGAAAAGAAAGAAATTCTGGAAAAAATGTGCGATGTTCCGGATAAAGAAAATTTTGTATTTTATGTTGATAAAAAGTATGCGACTTTAGTGGGAAATGTTGAGAATGTTAAGGAAGCAGACATTAACGACTTCGGAGTTATAATAAAGAGTAAGGACGGAAAAATAACAATAGATAACACTTTGACAAATTGTCTAAATATCTTAAAACAGCATAAGAGATATGAGGTTGCAAAAATTTTGTTCAGGTGAAGATATAGATATGATGAATATATGAGATTACTAAATTTTTAGGATAATGGAAATATCCGAAGGTCTAACTTATGTCAAAAAATTTAAAGGCGAAACATTCGTAGTGAAATTTGGCGGTTCAACACTGAACAATAAAGATGCAATTATTTCTGTCGGGAAAAATTTAAAATATCTAACGGATGCCGGAATAAATGTTGTCTTAATTCACGGTGGGGGTCCGCTTATTTCAAACACGATGAGAGCGTTAAATTTAAAGGTAAATTTTTATAACGGTGAGAGAATTACCGATGAAAAATCCCTGTATGTTGTAATCGGCGGTTTGCTGGCAATAAACAAAGACATTGTTGAAAAATTTAATGAATTAGGAATTAATGCAGTAGGCATCAGCGGAATAATCTATGCGAGAAAAAAGGAAAATCTGGGATTTGTCGGAGAGGTTGAGGATGTTAAGCTCGGTGTGCTCAAAAATTTAACGAATGAAGGATATTTACCAGTAATTAACCCGCTCGGTAATGATATTAAAAATTTAACCCCTCTCAATATCAATGCCGACTTTGCGGCAACTGAAATTGCACAGAAACTGAATGCAAAAAAATTTATTGTTTTGACATCTGCAAAAGGTGTGCTTGATAAAAATGGAAATTTAATAAATAAACTAACCTTGAAGCAATGTGATGAAATGGTTGCAGACGGAACGATAACGGAAGGTATGATTCCAAAGATAAGAGCGTGCAAGGAAGCTATACAAAAAGGTGTGGAAAGTGCACATATTGTTTGTGCTTATGAAGATTCCTTAATTAATGAAATTTTTACTGATAAGGGAAGCGGGACTATGATTGTGAATGAGTGAAAGTGGTGAAATTTAAAATTTTATTTCGTAACTATTCAGAGGGTACAAAAATTTACTGAAAATTTATAAATAAATTTTTAATCTTAAAAAATATTTCAAATATTTTTTAATACCTGCGATTTTCAAACTTGTTTGAAAATACACGAACAAAGTGAGCGTAAAAAGTCAAAAATTTACCTTTAATTTTTTGGGTGACTGAATAGTTACAATTTTATTTCTTAAATTTTTCCTTTAAAATTTTTAATAGTTCTTCTTTTTTTGGAACCTCTCCGTTATAGAATAATTCATCATCAATCAATATAGACGGTGTTGCCGCAACCTGTTTTTGCAAAGCTTCAATCATATTGTCGCCTTCATCAATATTTTTAATTTCATAGTCGTAACCTTCTCTTAAGTCTAATTCCCTCACAACTTCTCCCAGTATTTTCTTTGCAGCAGGACAATGTGTGCATGTTGTTGCCGTATATAAAATAACTTTTGACATTTTTCTTAAATTTAAAAGTCCAACGATGTATCATATTTTAATTTCTCTTTCAGTTTTTCAAATCTTGCCTCATAATCGCCTTCTTTCATTGTAAAGGAAATTTCCTTCGCAGTAATTTTATCATTATTTTCAAATCCATATCTTCTCCTGTCCTGAAGCTCTTTAAGCTTTCCTTTATTCCAGCCCTTGATGTTCTGATAATAGCCGGTAATCCTGCTCCACCATTCAACATTTTCAGAATTACAATTCGGACATTTATTGTGCAATCCCCCTGTTACAAAATTACAGTTACTGCAGACCGTTAAATCCTTTGTGAAAGCCATATACTGGATTGCTGTTTTTGTGGCGATCTTTTTTGTTAAGGACAAAATTGCTTCGGGATCAGGATTTTGTTCACCAAGCCAGATGTGCGACATTGCTCCTCCGTCAGTTAGCGGGTGGAATGAACCTTCAACACTCAGTCGTTTCCACAAAGGAATATTTGCCGATGGTCTTATATGGAATGAATTTGTATAATATGCATCTTTTCCTTCACCATTAGTAATAAATTTATCAGGAAATCTTTTAATGTCTATTTGTGCCAGGCGATAAGCAGAACTTTCCGCAGGCGTTCTTGCCAGAGAGAAATTTAGACCTGTTTCTTTTCTAATATCAGCGACCATTTTCTTCATTTTATTCATAACCTTTAATCCAAATTTCCACCCTGTATCTTCGTGTAATTCGTAGCCAGTCATAAATTTAACACATTCATTCATCCCAACTAATCCCATAACAAAACTTTGCCGGTCAACTTCTAAATATTTATCTCCTTTCTCATTAACAATCTGAGACATAAAAGGAAGCATTCCCAAATTCTGGTTTTTCTTTATAATTTCTCGTTTTAGAATATGCACACTTTTTGCTTTTTCCATTCTGTCTTTCAAAATTTCAATAAATTTATTTTCATCCCGATTACTTTCGTAAGCAATCTGGGGAAGGTTTATTGTTACAACCTGTAATGCCCCACCTCTAACTGTCCCGTCCCTTACATCATCTTCGGTATTTGCATCGGATAATGGCATAAGAAAAGCACAACAATTTGAAGAAAAAATTCCGTGCACATTTGTAAAATTATGATAATCCTCAACATCTGCAAAATCATACACATAACCTCCTTTTATAACAAATTCTATAGTTCTAACTTCATAAATTGCTAAATTAGAAAACGCATAGTCATATCCGAATCTATCTAAGGTGTGATAAATAGAAACACTATCTTTTCCTGACTTTAAAGTAACATTACTTCCCATGAGATTAGTATACCAAGATGCACCGACTTCTTTATATACCTCTTTCGCGTTTTTATCTTCATATTCAAAGACATTTAATTTTAATTCTTCAATTACCTTTTTCATATTTCTAATTCCTATTAACCGAGCGCCAGGTTTAATATCTTTTGCTCTTTTTTCAATAATTTTTCCTTTTTCTTCCACAATTAATTTGTGGTTAGAGGTTACTGTAATATCTTTGTTGAAAGCCAAATGAAATCTAATAATTTCTTCTTTTTTTGGATGTCTCATTACCTTTCCGATTTTTTTCTTTTCAATCTTCAACGTTTTCGGATTAAATGATAACACATAATCCTGAGATTCGGCAATTTCAACTTCGCCCTCAAATCCCCTTACAAGATTAATATGTCCTTTTTCTTTCATTTCTTCATCCATTATTTTATTTATATACTCTCCAATCCTTACCAAATGTAATTCTTCGCCTTTGATAATCCAGACCTTTTCATCATAAGGCAGTGACTGATAGCACGCATACAACGGCATATAGGGCTGGTTAATAATATAATAAGGAGTTCCGAATTTTGCTGCTAATTCCGAAACCTTTAAAAGCACATCTTCATTTTTATCCATTTTTTTCGGATAAAGCTGAACCTCAAATTTTGGAAAATTAAATGCTTTTCCAGTATAATCTCCCTTGAGATAAACATCTACGATCGCATTAAATAATGTTTTTGTTTCATCTTCAAAGTCAGCATAAGTTGTATTTTCTTTAACTATTCCTCCGGGCAAAACAGCAGGAATATCTTTAAACTGCTCGGGAACTTCCATATCACAATCAATACTACTGAAAACAGTTTGGCCGCCTCTCGCCACATACATCATTGACATTTCGTAGATAAACATCTGTGCTAACTGCTTAACCTTTTCATAAGGTAACCCTGTAATGTATGGTGCAAGAAATGTGTTAAAATAACTAAATCCCTGTCCTCCTGCACAATTGACCTGTGCCGATGCTAATACCTTTGCAGCGTGTAAAAATGCAACATCTGGCTTTTTTGCAGGTCCCGCAACAGCAGTATGATTTCCAACGCCATCTACCTTTAATCCGTGTTTAAGGAAAAACCTTATATCATGAGAAAAACAAAACGGGCGCGTAGAATTATGCACATAAACAGGAGATGCGCCGACTAAATATCTTCTCGCATCGGGACAGGATAAATCATATACATATTCGGGTTTATCAGATATATTCTTTTCTTTTACACAAATAAAATTAGCATCTTTAAAAGAAATATATCTATTCTCGGATTCTTTAATAACAAACATATTTTGTTGTTTGTGAGTTAAACATCTCTTTCCAAGACGTCTCAAAAGCCATTTTATTTGACTCGCGAGATCTTCTGAAGAAGTATAATATTCATTTGTACCGTTTCCGTCACATTTTTTAAAGAAATCAAGTAAGGACTTAATGTTCTCTTTATTGAACATTATTGTAAAATCGGGGAGCTTTTTATTTTTAGCATATTCGCCAATTGAAAAGACATATTTAAATAAAAGATAGGCTATCTTTGAGCCAAAAGTAACTGTTGTAACTCCATTCTCTCTTAAATAATTTTTTGGGCGTTTTCCAAAGATGCTTTCTGCTGCAAGCTCAAATTTTTTAATAATATTTTTATCATTGTTTGAAAAAGATACACCATAAACAGGATTTCTATCTTTTAAGTGTGTCTTGTTTAACCATCCTTCCGTAACAACACCTGCAATAACAGTTACAAACGCATCATCAATTTTTAAAAATACTGGAACAGAATAATTGATTTTTGGGTTGTAGTTATAAGTGATGCTCAACTCTGTTTCTTGTCCTCTTATTTTATCAATATCTTCAAGGGGCTTAATAGTTCCATCTGCATATTTTACTCCTATGTTTTTTATAAGAAATTCATCTTCTGCAAGGATTTTGCTTTTGTTTTTTATTATAGATTCTAAAATATTGATTTCCTTTATTTCATCCTTCTCATCAACCGCTATTTCTCTCGGAACCTCTACAAGCATACCCTTTTCTAAATTATCAGCAGTGATTTCTTTTGTTTCCATGTAATTACACAAATTCATTAAAATTTCATACCATATCTTTGAATTAATAACTATGTTTTTTGTTTTGCTCTCTTTTGAAATATACTTCTTTGTGAATGGAATTCCCAAATTTTTTAAGGCATCTTCAACAATATCGCCAAATTCTGTTCTAAAGATTATTCTTTTTTCTTTGTCATCATTTCTTCCGCATAAAATTTGATTAAGAATTATATCAAAAAATTTAGAAGATTTTATTTTTTCCGTAACTTTAAATTTACTTCTCTCTTGGTTGTAAAAGCCATCCTTCAAGTGCAAATTGCTTAATTTATCAATAAAAGGGTATATCAAAAATTCTTTATTTTTTAGGCCTAAACTAAAGAACCTGTGCTGATTTGTGACTTTTATGTCATCTCCGTTATCCAAAGAAATTTTACAAAGGTTCTCATCATTTTTTCTTTTAAATAATTCCGAGGCGTAAGCGGGCTTTGCAATGCCATTTGCACCGGAAAATATCTTAAAATGTGCATTATTATTGTTATTATTTGCATCATTGTCATTAATGTTGTTGTCTATCCATTCTCCAATAGTTGTAAATTTAGGTGTGGGATTTACCGTCCAAATTTTTTCGTTTTTATCCAAACAAAAATAATCCATATCGTGTATATGTATTTCCCCCCTCATGTGCGCATCCGCCAATTCCAAAGGCAAAACCTTAATCAAAGAATATTCCTTGCTAATCTGGTCAGCCATTAATTTATGAATCGTCTCGGGATTAAATTGTAAATTTGCATTTTCTTTGCTTCCGTGCTCAATAAGAAAGGTAACATCATAAACAGGCATTCCGAGTCGTGTGTACAATTTTCTTTCATTTTCAAAGCCGGCTTTTAACAATTCAACACAAACCATTTCTCTTATTAAAGGAGCCGTAACAAATTCCAGGTTTAATTTCCCCATTTGTTTTTTAACGGTTTTTGATATTCTTTCGGCAATTTTTTCATCAATATCAGTTTCTTCAATAAGCGACCTCGTGATTTTATTCGCATCAAAATCCTCAAATGTAGATAAAGAAGTTCTTACCTTTGTTGTATTTCCTTGGAGATATTTATCGGCAAGTTTATTATCTATGCCCTTTAATTTTTCATAGACCTTTGCTCTGATTTCCTTGCTTGAAATTTCTATTTCGGTATCTGATACATTATTTTTTATTTCCTCGAAAATTTCAGTTGCTGTACTTACTGCTAACGATGCCTGTAGCCCTACATTTAAAAGCGAATTGATAATTTTGTCATTATTAAATTTCTCCGTTTTGTCGCTTTTCCTTACAAACACTTGCCGGGTCATTTTGATTAGGTATAAATTTGAAAATTTAAATTTAAGTTTAGAAATTAAGTTTAGAAATTAATTAAAAATTAGAAAGGAAACATAAAACTTTAAAGAATTAGGACTTACGCATTTGCATCGTAAAAAGGCTTCAGTAATTCAAGGGTTTACTTTTGGTTTGCGTAAGTTCTGAGAATAATGGAATTTTCGCAGAGATTTGAAACTGAAATCGGAAAAAATTTATATTTCTGTGCCTTTTTAAATGCGAGAAAAATTTAAATTTCAACAACAAGATTAGTTCCTTCGGTCCTCTTTATTCTGCTATCAGGTCTTTTATTTTTTGCGTTTTCCAGAATTTCCTCAATAGTACTAAAATTTTGATAAATTTCATCGCCTGTTTTTATCCATAGTAATGCTTCCTCACCAAGTTCTTTCATCCTTTTTCGCTGCTGTTCGGCGACAAATTCCTGTTTTTTTAAGTCCTTCTCTATTTTCTCATTTTTGGGATCCTTGCGTCCATTGCCCTCAATTAAATTTTTAAACATTTCCAAAATTTCGCTTTCCTTATTTTCCAAAATTTTAATTCCGTATTCTAAATTTAATTTATCTTTTGGCAATGTATCATAATATACCCCGAAAAATATCCTTAACTTTTTATCCTCCTCATTCGGCATATTTTCCGGAAATTTATAAATTTCTCCCGGCTTTATTGCCCTGCCTTTCCATTCCCTCTTAACTAATCCGTCTATTATTTTATTCTCGTTATCGCATAATACAACATTTCCGCTGCCAAAAAATTCAAGATAAATTATGTGATTTAATGTTTTTACGGACAAAATTTTATCATTATTGCATTGCGAGACCTCAGATATAAATTTATTCTCAAGATATTTTCTTAAAACCATCGCATAAGTTGACGGCATCTGCGGATTTTCAATAATATCATTGGTATAAACAAAGGCAGAGTTATTTGTGATGAGCAAAATTTTCTTTTCCTGTTTATGAACCACAAATTTAATGACATATCCCTCTTCTCTTTTGACATAATAAATTTTCTCAATGCGTCCGTTTGAAATTTCATCTTTGAGTTTCCTGCATAAAATGTAAAAGTCAAATCCACAGGTCTTTCTGAAGGATTCCATTTTTAAATTTTAATCGGATTATCTTATTTAATTTGATTTATTCAATTAACTTTTTATTTTTTTAAAATTAAAAGAGGTATCGTTGTATTTTATAAACATACCAAAAAACCACTCTAAAACAATCAGAACTGCCCTCTTAAAACTACCCTCTTAAAACCACTCCTAAAAACTACCCCAAAACAACTTGAAACTACCCTTTGAAACTACCCTCTTAAAACCACTCCTAAAAACTACCCCAAAACAACTTGAAACTACCCTCTTAAAACCACCCTCTTAAAAACACTCCTAAAAACTACTCTAAAACAACTTTCAAAACTACTCTCTTAAAACCACTCCCCAAAAACTACTCTAAAACAACTTTCAAAACTACTCTCTTAAAACCACTCCCCAAAAACTACTCTAAAACAACTTTCAAAACTACTCTCTTAAAACCACTCCCTGAAACTACCACCAAACAACTTGAAACTACCCTTTGAAACTACCCTAAAATAAAAATAAATAATACTTGTATCGTGTTCGAAAGCGTCCCAAGCAAAAGCGGACACTATGAGATTAAAGAAAATATTTGTTATACTATTTGTTATACATTAACATTGGTCGTTCAGTAAATCCAACACCCTCAATATTTCCGCAACACTCCACGCCTGTGCAATACAACCCCTCGGAGTGTGAGGGTAATCTCCATCAAAAATTTCCGGGCTTGTGCCAAATTTTTCAGCATATTCCAAAAGGGGGGTTAAAAATTTCATTGCTTCTTGCTTACTTTCTCTACTGTAATTATTTATCTTTAAATATGCATCTATAAAACCTCCCGTCAAAAACGGCCATACGGTTCCGTTATGATATGCCTTATCCCGATTTTCTTCATTTCCTTCATAAACTCCTTTGTAATTCTCATCTTTCTTGCTTAATGTTCTCAATCCGCAAGGAGTATATAATTCCTCAAAAACCACATTGAAAATTTTTGTTTTTCTCTCATCGTCAATAACATTAAAAGGCAGACCTATTGCAAAAATCTGATTTGGTCTTATGGAATCATCCTCCACATCTGAAGGACTTATTACATCATAGAGGCATTGCTTTTTTTTGTTCCAAAAAATTTCAAAATTTTTCTTTACACATCCTAAAATTTCCACATAGTCAAATCGCTTATTAAGTAATTTTGAGAAAAATTTTAATATGCTTAAAGCATTATACCACAAGGCATTTATTTCTACCGCCTTTCCTTCTCGTTTTGTCCATTTCGTATCCATCCATGTCGTTTGCGGATTTGAAATAATTAAACAGTCATGAGCCATTTTACAGGCAGAGTTTCCTTTTATATAACCTTCAACGATTTCGCACAATTTTTGATGGATTTCTTCAATAAATTTTATGTCTTTTGTATAAATGTAGTAAAAATAAGATGCATTGAAAAGCCAAAGTGATGCATCGCTTGAATTGTGCGGGCATTCAAAAGGACATGTTACCGGAATAAAATTCGGAATTAATCCTTTGTGCATAAAATTTAGCCATCTTTTTATTATGCTTCCTGCAATTTCATACCTTCCCGTTGCCAGACATAATCCGGGAATTGAGAGCATCGTGTCTCTTCCCCATTCATCAAACCAGTGATAGCCGGCAATTATTCCATAACCCTTCGAAGATTGAATTATAAATTTATCCGCCATTTTCAAACTTTGTTTTAAAATCTCTTTATTTGAAGTTAAGTTTGTTAAATTTTTTATACGTAGAATTTCATTGTTTCTGCTCGTTTCATAATTTAGTTCTTCAATTTTTATCTCATCTGTTGTTGCCACAATTGTAATCTCTTTTTCTTTTCCATCAAAGGTATCAAAAAAATATCCGGGACAATATAAGTCCTCAAAGCAATCATAGCCGCGCTCTTTTTCTTCTCTATAAAATGTGTTCCATAATATGTATTCTTTCTTTAAGAAGTTTAATTCCGATGCAAATTTGAGCCTTAAATTTTTATGCTCAACGAAAACATGTTTTTGATTTTCAGAGACCTCACACATAAACCTTTCTTTTAAATCAGATAAATGTAAATTCTTATGAAAATTTCTCATATTCAGCAAAGGCGAGAGAAAAAATTTTATATTGTTGTGGGGCATGTCGCATTTGATTTTGTAATGAAGAATAACAGAATTTTCTCCGTGAGGCATTAAAATTTCCTTTTCAACCGCAACACCTTTATCTTCAATATAATAATAAAATTTCGGAAACGGCTCAATTTCGCTTTTAACAAAAAATTTAAACCCCTGCGGGTGAAAAATATCTTCAAGATTTGTATTCCGGTCCTTCTTATAATGATGGGTTCCGAGTTCATAAATTTTTCCATCTATTTCCACACTTTCATCAATACCCGAAAGGACAACATATCTTTCATTATTATATGCCGCAACAAGTAATCCGTGATATTTTCTCGTGTTTAAATTCAATCTCGTTGATGAAGCATATCCGCCGAGTCCGTTTGTAATTAAATACTCTGTAAGATGTTTTTGATTTATACCCTCAGCACTATTGATATTTACTGGGAATTCCATGATGAAATAAAAAATACGAAATTTATTAAAGTTATTTCAGTGACAGAATCATTTAATGAAGGAATATGCCCTACTTCATAATTAGTTTTCTATCCTATTAGATATTCAGGCATTTATTCAGGCATTTCAACATCAAAGATGTCTTTTTGGTTTTCAGACATTTTAATTTTCCTTTAAAATTTCTCTGATTGCGAGTAAATCCAGTTTTGATTGCGATTTTATTGTTTCATTGGCGCATTCTGCAAACAAAATATTATTCTTAACAAGATACATCTTTACTACTTCATCAATCTCACTCGTAGAAATTTTATCTCTTTCATTGAACATTTTAAGTGTTGAAAGTACATCACCATAATTAACCTTGTAAGGAACATCGTTGTATTTTATTTCGCCCCCAAATCTTTTGAGCTTCCTTAAGGTATCGACTTAAAAGCTTAAAATTACCTTACATTCAGCACATATCTTCCGCTTAAAACCTTTGTATTACTTCTTTCCTCAATCTTTTTTGCAACTTCTGATTTTTCAGGATTTATAATTCCCACAAACCCGCTGTGTGTTTCACTTGTCGGAATTTTACAAACAGGACATCTTTTTACATTCTCGTCATACAGCATAAAACATTTCCTGCACGCTCTGCCTTCGCTCATTTTATCTGATTATTAAATTTAAATTTATTGTTTGGTTAATTATGGTAAAATTTTGAATTTATCAGGGTAAATTTATTAAATTTTTCAAAGATTTACTTTTTCTTTCTTTTCGGCGTATTTTCTTTCTTTTTTAAAGAAAGAAAAGTGCAAACATTTCCTGCACGCTCTGCCTTCGCTCATTTTCAGATTTATTAAATGTTAAATTTTGAAGTGTTATTACGGTTAAATTTTAAACATAATCATTTACTCTTCTTTTCCTTCTTTTCCTTCTTTTCGTCTTTTCCTTTTTTCACATCTTCTTTTCCTTCTTTGGACTTAATTTCCTTTTCCTTCATTTTTTCCGCTTTTTCATGTATTTTTTTATCTGTCTCCGCCCATTCATCCTTTCCCAAATACGGCTGTCGCATAGTTAAACCGATTTTTGTATTAAGCACATCCCCTCTCCAGCTTATTGCATTGATTCTTGCTTTGACTTCATCTCCCACCATAAGTTTTTTTCCTGTTTCTTTGCCAACTATCATTTTATTTCGTTCGTCATAATTTGCATAATCATCAAAAACCTGAGAGATATGGCAAAGCCCGTCCAATGTACCGATATCAATAAAAACCCCAAAGTCCATAATGCCTTTAACAGTCCCTCTGACAAATTCAAGATTTGTCGGAACATCTGCAACAGCAGTAAATTTAACATCAAAATACACCCCTCCGTCACCAGGAATTATCTTACCTTCTCCGATATGGTTTATTTTTTCAATCGCAACAATTACACCTTTACTACTATCCGCCTCAAAGATTCCTCTTGACAATTCTCTCTCAAGTTCGGAATATACTATATTTTCAATATTTTTCCCTAGTCGCTCTGCCGGAACCCTGATAAAGTCCTCCACAGTTATCAAATAATACATCTTGATTAAATTTTAGTTTATTGATTAGTTTATTGATTAAATTTTAGTTTATTGATTAGTTTATTGATTAAATTTTAGTTTATTGATTAAATTTTTAAATTTAAATTAAAAGGATAAATTACAATTAGTATAATAAATTTTTGATGCCTTCCTAAATTTCCGATGCCTTCCACAGTTCAAAAATTTCGTCAGGTCTTAATTCATATATTCTTTTTCCGTAAAATTTTTTTTCACAATTTTTCAAAATTTTATTTCTCCTGTTGAACATACCTTTAACAAAATTTATAAAATTTTCTTCAGCAGGAAATTTTTGCACGACTTTAATAATTACCGAATTAACATCAGGAACCGGAAAAAATGCCTTTCTTTCAATATAACTTAAAATTTCAATTTCGGATGATGCCTGCACAACTACGGATATTGCCCTGTAGTTTGCCTTCTTTGGTTTTGATATTAACTTTTCTGCAAATTCCTTTTGTTCAACGAGAATTGCTGTGCTAAACGGACAGGTCAAAATTTTTTCGGTTATCCTGCGGGATATGGAATAAGGGAGGTTTGAGACAATCTTGTTAAATTTTAACTCTACAAAGGAAATTTTTACAGCATCGCCTTTAATAATATCTACATTCGTATTTTTAAATCTTTCAACCAAAAAATTGACAAGCCGTTCCTCTCTTTCTATCGCTATGACTTTCCTGCATCTTTTTGATATTTCAGCGGTTAAATTTCCCGTCCCTGCTCCGATTTCAAGCACGACATCACTGTCCTTTATATCAGCATAATCACAAATTTTTTTGATTAAATTTTTATCAATCATGAAATTTTGGTTCATCATGAATTTTATAGTGTATTTGAACTTATTCATCAGGAAAATCAACATAAGAGCAAAAATAATTAAATGTTGCCTACTAATAAAATTAATTTATCAAGTTCTTCTCTCTCAGAAACAGGACTTTCATCTTTATAACCAACAGCAATTACCGCAACCAATTCGTACCTTTTATCTATATTCAAGACCTCATTTACTTTTTCCTTGTTTTTTAAAATTTCTCCGAGCCAACAAGTTCCTAAATTTAAACTTTCTGCCATTAACAACATATTTTGAATACATGCGCCAACAGCAAGTAAATCCTTTGTTCTGTCATAACACACATCACTATCAATAAACACACAGATGCAAACATTACTTTCAGTTATGATATTCCCATAAGAAGTAAATTTTGAAATTTTATCTTTTTCGCTTGCTCTCAACACGCAAAATCTCCACGGCTGATTATTCAATCCCGATGGCGCCCATCTTCCCAACTCTAAAATTTTCAGGACTTTTTCTTCGCCAATGTCAAAATTTTTAAATTTCCTTATACTCCTTCTGCTTTTTATTAAAATTTCAATATCTGTTTTCACTTTCTGACACAATAAATTATCTCATTTCAATCTTTTTCCCGGATTTAAGACAATCCATAATTATATCCCCGTAATGTGTATTCCTTAAAATTTTTATCCTTCCGTTTCTGCAAAAATCCGAAAATAAAAATTCATCATCTGCATATATTTTTGATTCGCCAGTAAATTTTGTGTGAGTTTGTATTGTTATATACTTTTTTGACTTCATTATTGAAATTCCTGAAATACCCTGTTCATTTTCTGTCTTAGTCATTTCTTTTGTTCGGACAGGGGCAACGACAACCTCGTTCCCGAAACTATACATTTCATATTCTACATTTAACTTATCAAAGTCCCTTACAACAATTACCGGTCTTGTTAAATCCATATCCCTCATTCCGCGAGGTACCTTTATCTCCATGTTTAATTCATAAACCTTCTCTATCACTCCTCCTTTTATAAATATTACCGTATCAATAATATGCGGAATCATACCGAATTCAACCCTCCCGATTAGTCGCTGAATGGCATCTATTGGTTTTGATGAGTGAGTAACTCCAACCATTCCGACACCTGCAAGTCGCATATCTGCAAAAATTTCAAAATCCTTTGTCTTTCTTACCTCGTCATAAATAGTATAATCAGGCCTGACCAAAAGCAAAATATCAGCTGTTTTTTCCATATTTCCTTCAAGCGGGGCGTATTGCGAAATTTCATCCCTGACTTGTAAATCACGCGGTGATTCCATTGTTTTGACGATTTTTCCCTTATTCAGGTAAAATTCAGCGAGACCTTGTGCAAATGTTGATTTTCCAGCTCCCGGAGGTCCGCTTATAAATATTCCTTCCGCCCTTTCTTCTAATCGTTTAAGCAACTTGTTGGTTATATTATAATCCCCTAATGTTTTTTTGACAAGCGGTTTAACAGCGGTAATCTCATAACCGTCACAAAACGGGGGCTTTGCTATAACAACCCTGAAAATTCCTGCTTGTATTACGGTTACGCCTCTTTCTTCAATTTCAATAAATTTATTTTCCCTTCCGTATTCATAAATTTCATCCGCATACTCCTTGATCCTTTCCTCGCTTATTCCTTCCGAAATTTTTTCCAGCCGGAAATTTCCAACACTACCTTTTTTTGCAAATATTACTCCTCCTTTTACATGCAGGGACAAGGTACTTTCATCAAAAAATTTAAAAATTTCCGGCTCTTTGTAGGTAAATTTTAACAATCTGACTTGGACATCATACAATTCGGAAATTTTTGCAAGCAATCTGTCACTTGTTACCAAAACGGCCTTATTTTCCTTTGCGATGTTCATTATAAGACGGTTATTCCTGTTTAGCCCTGTGTCGGTTTTGTTTTCCGGTGAAGAAACAATTTTAACATCTAAATTTTCCCCTAATTTTTTTATGTATTCAATTCCTTTGATTCCATCATCATTTCCCTTTTCTGCTATGTGTTCAAGTTCATGGATTACGAGCTCGGGAATTAAAATTTCAATCCCTTCTTTTTCTGATATATCCTTCAAAAATTCAACTACTTTCTCGTTTATTATTACATTTGTATCTAATACGAATTTCATTTTAAATTATAATTAAATTAAAATCGCTCATATGTTGATTTTTATTGATTAAATTATTTATTTTTGTTGT
>JAGTWP010000030.1:0-8636 GCA_018260755.1 Candidatus Altarchaeum sp.
GAAAATTTATAAATAAATTTTCAATCTTAAAAAATATTTCAAATATTTTTTAATGCCTGCGATTTTCAAACTTGTTTGAAAATGCACGAACGAAGTGAGCGTAAAATTTCAAAAAATACAATTTTAAAATCTCAAAGATTTTAAAATACACGAACGAAGTGAGCGTAAAAATCAAAAAATTTACTCGTAATTTTTTGGGTGGCTGAATAGTTACAAAAGGCTTTTATTAAACAATGCATGATTAATTATACTTGTTATAAATTATACTTGAAATGAAAACGAAAAAAAACCATGTATCTTACTGAAGAAGATTGTCTTAAAATGATAGAAAAAGCACGCTGGAAAGGAGGCGTTTTTTGTTCATATTGTAAATCAAAAGAAGTCGTGAAGAATGGAGGGAATGGTTCAGGAGGTATAAGAGTGGAAAGATAGGTATGCAAACATTGTGAAAAAACCTTTAATGTTAAAACGAAGACAATATTTGAAAATTCAAAAGTCCCTTTACAAAAATAATTCGTAATGATCGCCCTTTTAGACACAAATACGATACTATTTCTATCAGAATTCTTAAATGTTGCTTCATAAATAACTGTGAAAATCAACATTCTCTACTTAGCCCTTTTCTCATAATCAGGCGAGGAGTATCAAAGTACAATTTACAATCTTACGCAAATCTCTTTCAATTCTTTTTCAATACAAGGTTACAACCTCATAATTATATTGAAATAGTGTCGCAAGCCATTAATAAGATCATTATTTTTTTGTACTTTTTACAATATCTAAAAAATCGACAATTTTTGAAAATTTTAACATCATTTTAAGCGTATCACTCTCTTAAAAATATGAGCCTTAAAAAATTAAAAATTAAAAAAAGTATTTTATGTAGGAGTTATGTTTTTCATTGAGAGTTATGTCATGTTTCCAAGGCAGGATGTCCGGTGAATTAAAGTCCAGAAACCATGTTCATATCACTTACAAGTAAATTCCCACTATACATCTGCATTTTAACAACAATTCTTTTTTCAACATCAACCCAGAAAATGATTTTTCCTTCATCTCCAGTCATCTGTTTGCTTTTGACCTTCATTTCAACTTTAAAACAATCTCTTTTATTAACTTTCTCTTTTTCATTAACTTGATATTCAATTGTTTCTATACTTGGTGCACTCCCAAAGGATGTATCCTCGGCATTTACTTTCCACTTGAAATTATCAGTTAAGGAAAGCATCCATGTTGCAAACATACCATTTCCGGATATCGAAGCTGCGTCCTTGCCCATTGTAATCTCTTGTCCACCTATACTTGTTACTATCTTCAGTATCTCACCATTCTCTTTATTTATATAACTTTTTGTTTCAGTAGTTATGTTCATAATTGCACCTGTTTGCGGATCTTGCATCTGACTTGTCTGTGAATTAACTACAACATAGTAATCAGTGCTATTAATTCGTTCTATTTTGTCAACAGAATAAACACTTCTCAAAGTATTTGAAACTCCTTGCATTTGTGTGGTTGTTTCATATTCAAATTTCTTTCCTATTTCAAACTGTGGTTTCGCGTTTGGAATAAGTTTTTCACCAGAGATTTTAACATTATACTCTGCAGCAGGTTTTGTTGTGTTTTCTACGTAAGAACTTTCATTATTTTGAATAGTATTATTTTTAGGTTGTTCTGTTGGATTTTTATCATTTGAAATTAAATATAGCCCACCAACTAATAATATTACTATTCCTGCTATTGATATCAGCATTAATAAATTATTTGGTTTTGTCATTTCTTTTAGATAGTTCATCAATTTTTTTATTTATTTCATCAATTTTTTTGTCCATATTATTTCCTAAAAGAAATACAATCGCAGCGGAATATCCCATAAGACCTACCGTTGATGTATACTCCACAACGGTGAAAACTGCGCTTTTTGTAGCACATTTTTCAAACTTTCATGAAATTTAACAATTACCCACAAGAGCATAAAAATCTGGGATTTGTTGGGGAAAGATTTGAAAACTCAATTTATGAAGTTGTGCAGTATAGTTAAATTTCCTATTCCATTCCCTATTATAGTTGTTCCGAGACTAATAACACCTAATATTGCAAACCCTACTGCCTTACCATCAACATTCATTTTTTGTATATTTTGTTCGCTCTTATACTTATTTTTATTGATTAAAATAATTTATAACATTTTTAATTAATATTTGAACATATAAAATGAATGAATGAATAAATAAATAAATATCTAATATAAATAAATTAATATTTGAACATATAAAATAAATTAAGAAATAAAAAAAATAAAGTAACTACTCACAGGTTAACAAAATTTACTGAAAATTTATAAATAAATTTTGGTATTTGTTTAGCTAATTGGATTTTTACCTAGTCATATTTGATTTTGCAGTTATTTTCAAAACCCAGAGTTTTGAAAATCTCCGAGCAACAGCGAGGTGATTTTTAAATTTATTTAAAAATCTCCGAATGAAATGAGGTGATTTTTTCACACTTTTCACACTTAATTTTTTAAGCAGCTAAACAAATACCAATTTTTAATCCATTTTTGGATAAATTCCAAATGTTTTTGCTTATTTTCCATATCTTATTTTTTTATAAAGATTATCAAAGATTTCAACGATTTCTTTATCCTCGCTAACATTTTTCAAGTATCTGTCTAAATCCTCATATTTTATCGTCAAAAATTCTTTAAAAAATTTTTCGCCACGATAAATATGCGTTTCCTCCGACACATAAATATTGCCTTTCATTATTTTTCTGTTGAGATAGTAAAGAATCGGTTTTAATTGTTTTGTGTCTTTAATGCCAAGTTTTTGACTAAACCGGCATAAGTTTTTATGAATTTTCTGTTTATATCAACAAATTTCCCCGTGTCGTGGTCATCATTATATTTCAACTCAACATAGTAATAAATTCCGTTTCTCTTGTCCTTAAAATTTCAATTTTTCAAGCTCTAACCGTTTTTTGTAATAATCAATTGCTTCATCGTAGGTTTTAACAATAAATCTGTTTCGTTGGATTGAATACGGTTCGCGGCTTAATGTGTTTTGAATTTTTTCTATGTGTTTATCAGGAGTAAGCACATAAAAGTCGGTCTGAAATTCTTTAAGTTGATACATTCGGCTCAGCGATTCGCCGAGCGTGCCAATGCTATCAACTACCTCAATGGCTCTTTTCGGAAATTGATAACCTTTACTGGAAAACCAAAGCACATCAATTCTTTTGGCGATAGCATTTATTTCAGGATAGGTAAAATTGGGAAATTCACCAAGTGTTGTTAATTGATTGATAAAAACATTTTGTTGAAAATTTGCCGTTGGGTCGGCACAATAAGTAATATATTTTTCGTAATTGCCGAGTTCAACCATTATACCTTCCATATACGAATGCATCCTAATTTGATCTTTACTGATTTCTTCAATTTGTTTTTCTTCTTGATATTCCTCCAACCCAAAAACGCCAAAACCTACCCTCTTAAAGTTTTGCTTATTTTTAATTTCGCGATATAGCACGCCACGAATACCTGCTTCCCATTCAGGAGAAGCTTTTGCGGCGGTATAATATTTTTCAATGTTTTCGTAAATATATTTCCACGAAGCAAGTCCGCCGTTATCCTGCATCAATTTTTTAATCGCTTCTACTTTTGTCATATTTTTCTTTTGTATTAATTTCTTTAATATCTTTTCTTTTAATATCTAAAGTATCTGCAATCGCCTCAAAAAAGAAGCCATCGTCTCGCAATTGCTCGCATTTTTTCGAATTACTTTTAATTTCAATTATAATTTTATCGTTTTTCATATTTTCCATTAAAAATTAAAATTTGGCATTGGATTTGATTTTATCCAGTGGACATCATTCAAAATCCAGTAGCCCATATCTTGCATGATATTTCCAACACGAAAAATATTGTGATAAGAACCAATAACCCAAATTGTCCCATTTTTTTTCAGAACCCTTTTTGCTTCTTGAAGCCATGCTTTTGAAAATTCGTCATAATGCCCAAAACCATTAAATTGGTCCCATTCATCATCAACGGCATCAACTTTCGTATTGTTTGGTCGGTATAATTCATTTTGTAATTGCATATTGTATGGTGGGTCGGCGAAAATCATATCAAAAGTATTATCCTTGATTTTTTTCATCACTTCCAAACAATCGCCAACGATAATTTTGTTGACTATTTCCAATTCGTCTTTGAAAGTTTTGATTTTTTGATTTCGGCATTCATAAATAGTGTCAATAAAAATGGTGTCAACTCTAATTTTTTAGTACCCTTTGTTTGAAAATGCGCGAACCTTTTTTGAACAAAACTGACGCTCCGCCCCGCCGCCGCTCGCTAACGCTCGCTCCGCCAAAGAAAAGTTTTGTTTGCGGTTTTTGATTTGCGGCCGCCCAATTTTTTCTTCTAAAAGGAAAGGAAAACTTTTTTGCTGGCTTCTGCTCTGGCCGAGCAGGGCGGCGGGGCTTCGCTTCAGCTCGGGCGAGGCGGAATTCCTCCCACACCTCCCTTCCGCCTCGCCCTTGCTTTGGACGCCGACGGATTTGTGCCAACGAAGTTGGCGCGCCGCCCATTACACCCAAAAAATTCGCTGACAAAATGCGCTTATACCAATGCCATTAGTATTATTCGTTTGAACTCTATAAGTCGGCTTATCGTCAACGAATATAATATAACCCACATTGGTCATTTTGTCTTTTTTGGCTTCAATATTTTTTATCAACTTCAAATTTTTTTCAACTGGTTTATAGATTATAACATCGGTAGAATTTACTATAATCACATATAAATCATCATCGTCGCAATCAGTAATAAAATTCAAAAAATTTATTTTTTGATTTAGAGAAAGGGAATTAAAACTCTTAAAACATAATTCATTTAGAATAATTTGATATTTTTTGCCATTTTCTGTGGCCCATTTTAATAATTTCTGATTTTTCTGTACCCTCTTTTTAATTTTATCTTGTGAAGAGGTGGAGTCGCTTAAATATTCTCTTAATTCCCCCCACATTTGTTTGTAATCATTTGAAAAATCAATACCCAAATATTTTATGATTTGTCTAGCGCCAAGATTTTTTAATGTTCCGGTGCCAGTATTGGCTATTGATTTTATGGAAAATCTTGTTTTCTGTCTGCTGATATGTTCAGCATCAACATCCGAAGTAGTTTCAATTAATAAATTCCTACCAACCCAAATAACATTTACGACTTTCCCTTTTTGACCTATTTCATAATCTAAAATTTCCTTAATTTTCGGTTGAATTTTAATGAAATTGTCATTTTGTAATTTCAATCTCGCCGTGCCACTTGGCAAAGATAGTATTTTATTAGAGAGTTCGGCCAAATCTTTGCTGTAAGAAAAAGTAATGTTATATAAATGACAAATATACTGGCAAACCAATAATTCAAAATAATCTGCTTGTGCCCTATTTGATTTTACTTTTCTATTTTTCATAATTTATAAAATATATTTATTAACAATTTGGTTTATCTGGTTTTGTTCAAAAGAGAAATCATATTCTAAATTATTTTTCTTTTGTTTAATTATATTTTTAACAATTTTAGTAATTTGTTTAATATCTTCATTATTAAAATCAAAAAATGGCAATTTTTTTATATCTCTAATTTGAATAGAATTTGTGTGGTTTAAAATTTTGATAATTTTATTATATGTCTCGCTATTAAGTATGCCAACAAAAAACTCCGGCGGATATTTGTCTGGCTCTTTTGGGAAGAAGCACATAGCTTTATTGCTTTCCCATAGCGCGCCGACAGTTGCCAACCTCGCTGATAATGTAGAACAAACGCCAGAAATTAAAAATCCTTGTCTTTCGTCGTTTAAATTATAGTTTTTGGGCATTTTATAATTTTTTATCGCTTCGTCGTCCCACTTAATACAATATTCCACTGGCAAATAGTATTTTGTGTCCCCACCTTTTTTGTGGTAAAATTTCCAACCGTTTTTTTTGACTTCATTAATTGGCACAATTTTTCTTACTCCATTTTTGGCGTATCTTATGCCTTCATAATCGACTATTCCTAAAAATTTTTCGTTGTCAGTAGTATGCATTCCCAATCCACCATCAACAACATCAATCAACTTTCCAACTTTTTTAATTTTTTCAATTAATTTCCCGTTTCCATTAAAATCAAAAACATAGTCTGGGTAATTAAGAATTTTATTTTGTTTTATAGAATGTTTTTTGCCGTCATAATTTCCCACTTCCAAACTGCGGCAATCATTAAAAATAATGTCGTCATTATTGCTTGGTTTTTTGTTGATTAAATTGATGATACAAGTATTCACTAATGCGCCAGTGTCTTTAAATAAATTATGCGGACACAATGTAATATTTTTTATAACAAAATTTTTTAATAGGTACTTTCTTAATTTTTTGTGAATACCCAATGTTAGATAAGTATTGCTCGTAATAAAACATAATTGTCCGCTGTCTTCTAACAAATGGCAACAAAGATAAATAAAAAGAGCATAGGTATCATTTACTCCAATTTCATCATAAAATTTTTTTAATTCCTTTTTATTTTTTTTAATATAACTACTCTGCTTATTTAGGTATGGAGGATTGCCAACAATATGTGTAAATTTATTTATCTTATTAAATAAATCATCTTGTTGGAAAGTTGTTTTTATTAGCGTGTCTTTGAGTTCAAATTTAATACCAAACTTTTCAATATAATTTCTAACTTCTGGGTTTATATCCCACACAGATATTTGATTGGGTTTCAATAAATTATTTTCTAAAACAACAGATACGAAAGCGCCGTCTCCGCCACAGGGTTCTAGTAATTTACTTTTTTCATTAAATTCCGACAACAAACCAAGCATATAATTAACAGCGTGTTTCGGGGTATAGAATGCGCCTAAATCTTTTTTGTTCATAATTATTTGATTAAATCATCAACGCTTATATCAAGGGCTTTCGCTATTTTCTTGAGTGTATCAAGCGTTGGATTCTGGTTTTTGCCAGCTTCAATTTTAATAATAGTGTTGTAGGCGACATCTGCCATTTTTGACAACCTATCCACTTAAATTAAAGGTTTCATCCTGCCTGCAAGCTTTTTCAAGATCTCCGGCTTTGTTGTGTATTCCATTTCATCCGATGCTAATGTTCCGGGCATAAACGGACCGTGTCCTCTCATATATCTTGACATATTCATTGACTGCCTTCGGACAACATCCCATACGGAACCCTCAAAATAGTCAAGAGGTGTGTGCACCCCTAATACACTTTCACCTTTTTCAGGATCTTCCAAACCTACAAGTGTTCCGTCACAAATCTGGAATCCGATTGCCGCTAATCTTGGAGGCCCGTCAAAATATGTCGGACTGGAATCTGCTACACTACAAGGATAGATTGCTCCGTAATGACTTCCTCTCATCCATCCTGCAACAAAATGCGGAAATGCAAAGGGCTGTAAAATTTCTCCGATGGAAGGCAAACCTGACTGTGCTCTTACTATTGCAACAGGATCATCCTTACCGACATATTTCCCGGCCGTTAAATTTAGTTTATCTGTGCTTATAACAGCTGCTATTCCGAGTTTTTCATCTTTAGACCAGATTCTTTTTATTGCATATCTGTATGTATCACTGATTAATGCTAATGTTTCGTAGGACTCTTCCGGTGTGCTTAATGTTATGCCTTTATGACCTATAACATCCTGTATTTCAAAATTAAAGCCCTTTTGCATTCTTGCATCAATTACTAATCCGGTCGTTGTAAAGGGATCCATATAAATTTTTGATAATGGCAAACTATATGCCGATGGTTCTGTTTTATCCGCCATAAAGAAAACCGTTGGCTCTGACTTTCTTTCTTCAAATTCCATCTCTGCTGCACCAGGTCCCATACCTTTGACATTTCCCGAGAACGCATCACTCAATAAATCCTGACCTGCCCCGTATAAATGATATTTCTTTGCAAATTCGGTTGCTTTAAGAAAAGCATTCCATGCCAATTTATGAACATCTTTATTATTTGCTCCTTTGTCATGTGTCATTATTAACTGCATATCATCTCCGACACGAGTAACATAAAAGTCCTTTATTGTTTTATCCTTAACACCTTCACTTAAGACCTTCCTGCATGCATCAAGCATCCTTGGGTGAGGTATGGTGTGTCCTGCCACAGAACCGACATCTGCCTTAATCAAACTTATTGTTGTTCTTACCATTTTAAATTTGTTAAATTTTTAAATTTTAATTTATTTTTGTAATCTAATTAATATTAAAATAAGAAATATTTAAAATAAATAAATATATAAATATATGTTAAAGGTAATAACAATGTCCCTTCCCGATGCCCTTACAGGAGCGTTAAAATATATAAAGAAATTTAAAGGAAAAATTTTTGTAATATTTACAGGAAAGAATGTGTTTTTGAACGGAGAAACAATGAATGAAATTGCTGGTGAGATTACACTCCTGAAACATGTTGGAATAAAGGTTGTTGTAGTTCACGAAATTCCCGATGCGGATTATTTCGGAGAGGATAAAAATTTTATATCGGAATTTGTTAATAAACATAATGAAGAACATAATGAAGACAATAAAGCAAATAAAGAACATAATGAAGACAATAAAGCAAATAAAGAACATAATGAA
>JAGTWP010000030.1:8752-16246 GCA_018260755.1 Candidatus Altarchaeum sp.
GACAATAAAGCAAATAAAGAACATAATGAAGACAATAAAGCAAATAAAGACAACGACATTAAGGACATAGGAACATTGAGCATTGCAGGAAAAATTTCCCTGAAATTTGTTTCATGCATCGCAAAACAGGATATAGTTGCAATTTCGCTTGTTGGAAAGCAGAAGCCGGATTTGCTCAATTTATTAACATCCGAGAATTACATTCCACTCATCTCGCCGGTTTCTGTGCCTGACCAGTTTATGTTTGCAGCAGAACTTGCATCCTCCCTGAATGCGGAGAAATTTATAATAATGTTTGGAGAAGAAGGAATTTTGGATGCTGATGAAGAACTGATTCCGGCAATAAATTTAAAACGATTGGAACAGCTTACAGATGAAGGAATTATAACCAAAAATATGCTCAAGCCGATAGATGCGTGTAAATTTGCAATAAATAAAGGAGTTTGCATGGCACACCTCATAAAAGCAGACAAATATAAATTAATAGAGGAAATTTTTACAGAAGAAGGAGTCGGAACAATCATAACAAAGGAATAGAACTATTAGAATTAAAAATTTAGCCGGACTTAAAGATTTACAAAAATTTTCGTATATTTTTCACATCCTTATAATTTCCAATATCTCCGTGTCCCGGGTAAAGTGTTTTAAAATTTAATTTTAGAATTTTGTCTATTGAATCCTTCAATTGCTCAAAATTTCCACTTGCCAAGTCAGTTCTTCCTACACCTCCTGAAAATACGAGGTCTCCTGAAAATAATGACTTTGTTTTTTCTTCATAAACGGAAATTGAGCCGGATGTATGCCCTGAGGTGTGCAAAATTTTAAGTGTTGTTTTGCCTAAATTTATTATTTCATTATCATCTACAAATTCTATGCCGTTTATTTTCGGCACTTTCATTCCAAAAAAATACGATAAAATTTTTTCATCGTTTTGTTCTAATACCGCTTCTCCGTCATTTTTCTGCATAAAAATTTTTACCCCTTTGAAATGTTCGCAATTCGCTATATGGTCATAATGGCAGTGCGTGTTTATTATAAATTTTAAATTCCCGTTAATTTTTTCGATAGCTGAAATTATCCTTTCAAGATGCCTTTGTGAAAAGCCGGGGTCAATTATGCAAACCGCTTTGGTTTCTTTGTCCTCTAAAACGCAGGTGTTTGAATCCACAGAATATGAAATTATCGGATAAATTTTCATTTTGGCGTTACAAATTTAGTAAGAGTATATTTAAATTTAATGTGTTTAATCCTAATAGATTATACAAAATGAAATTTGATATAAATTCCGAAAAATATAAATGTTTGACAGGACATGAAGTTCAGGAGAAATTAAAAAAATATGGATACAATGAATTGTCTTATTCAAAATCTAAAAATATAATTTCTGTTTTATTTGAAGTTATTAGATAGCCGATGTTTATTTTACTTGTGATTTGTGGTTCTTTATATATAATGCTTGGAGATATATCCAAGGGATTAATGCTCTTATTTTTTGTATTTGTAATAATAAGTATACATTTCACTGGCGTCAACAGGCTGTAAGAGAATGTAAAAGTTGAAGGTGAAAAAACACAAATTTTTCAAAAATTGAAGGTGAATTTTTTAGTTTCCTTACAACCTGCCAACTGAAAAATTTATGCTGATATACAAAAAAAGATAAAGCAATGAAAAATGTGGTAAAAAATATAAACCCTTCTTTTTTACTCTTAAAAATTGTATCAGGAACCATTTTCTTTACATGGATTTTATCAAGAATCATTTTCTTTACTGGCATAATTAAGAGATAGTTCTTTTTCCAGGATTTTCGTTAGATCTTCTTTTGAAAGATAATCATATTTTTTACCGTTTATAATTGTTGCGGGAACTTTTTTTATTTCATATTTTTTGAGCAGCGCATAAGTTGCTAGATTTTCAGAATTAACATCAAAAGCGAAAACATATATATTATTCTTGTACTCTGTATTATTATAAGTGTTATTAGACATTGCACTATTAGACATTGCACTATTAGACATTGCACCTGATTCGTTTTTCTTAATTTTTTCATTTACATTATAAACGACATTTTCTATAATTTTACCTTCATCGTTGCAGCTATCAGCGCTTCCCATAACATCATTCTGTTTATTTGTGTAAAAATATATCAGGATGCTATTACTTTGATTACATTCATTTTTCATTTTTTCAAGATATTTTATTATTTTTATTTGAATTAGTTCGTAAATTTCCTTTTTCTGTATTATATTTTCATTTTCTTTTCCCAACCTTTCTTCTAATGTTGTAATCATTTGTCCCTGAACCATTTTTTTCCTTAATGTTTTTTCAACATCTAGCTCGCAGAAATGTTCGTCCAAGATTTCATCCTGCATTTCCATCCCCAATAAATCAATGATGAAACTTTCTTCGGATAATCTTACCTCGTCCATTTTTGATGTCACAATGTAATTCCCTACCAGCAACCCAAACAAAAAAATAATTACCGCAAATACAAGTGCAGTAATAAAAATTTTTTTATCTCCGTACATTTTGAAACATATAATTTTGAAAAACATATAAAAATTTTACCAATTAATTTTAAACCTAAATGCCCATTTGAGCAACATTTCAAAACAGAATGCAGTTAAAACCCACCCGTAAACAGATGTAAATAAAAAATAATCAATAAAATTTATTTTTTCGTTTCCTTTTCCGAATGCTAAAAACATGAAAACAACAAATATTATAATTCCGAATAAGCTGAAAATTATTCCGGGATCCGAAAAAAATACTGTGAGGCCAAACAAATTTATGTCAAACATAAATCTTGGCAATAAGCCAATTGACAAATCGTAAATTATGTTGAAAATATTTACAATTATTCCATAAATGATAATTATAAAGGCAAGCATCATCAGGATGTTACTCAAAATTACAGAAACGGGTAAAAAAAACATTCCGAAAACCCCGTATTTTGGGGAAATTAAATGTTTGTAGTTAATTAAATTTTGAAATGTTCCGTACCACCACCTAAGACGTTGTTTTCTCAACGCCTGAAATTTTTCAGGTACTATTGTTGTGACTTTATTTTCAACAAACGCTATATTATATCCGAATGACTTTACTCTCAAAGCGATTTCAAAATCCTCTGTTAGTGTGTTTCCGTCATAAAAATTATGTGTTTTAAAAAATTCCGACCGGAATATATGAAAAGCAGGGGCTATACAAAGTGCCTGTACCTTTTCAAGCAGATATCTAAAAAAGGAAACCATTATATATTCAATTTTTTGCATCCTGGTCCAGAAATTTTTTTTGTTTTCGGGAACCATCCATGATGTAACTGCCATAATTTTTTTATCATTAAAACAAAGAACTGCATTTTTTAATATATCTTTACCTAAAAACGAGTCCGCATCAAGTGTTCCAATCAATTCGGGAATGTTTTCTCTGCTAAAAATATAAGTTAAACCGAAATTTATGACAGTAGATTTTATGTTGTTGCTTTCTGTTCTGTTTAAAATTTCAATATTTCTATTATTTTGAATGTAATTTTTCTTTAAGTCCTCTGCAATTTTAAATGTATCGTCCTCGCTTGCATCATCAACTATTAATACCGAAATTTTTCCACTATATTCCTGCAGAATTATACTCTCAACACATTTTTTTAATGTTTTTTGAACATTTTTTGCAGGAATTATAATACATATATTCCGAGGTAAATTCGTATCTTTGATATCTTTTTCCTTTTTAAGAAAAATAAATAAATAAAAAATTGATGTGAAAAAAATAAGAAAAAACAAAGGATACAATGTCCATTCGGGGGGGCTATATAGTACAGCCATTTTAATTAGCCATTTTGATTAAAATTTTTTCCTTTTATCCGTTTGTTATGCAATGTTCCGGGCATTGTTTTTATTTTTTTAATGTTTGTATTTGTTATAATATCCTGCATCTCCGGTATACCACCCACAAAATTTTTTCTTTTGTCATCGCACATCTTAATTTCAAGTAATTATACCTATCTTTTAAGTAAAAAATAATGCTTTATGGACAAACACAAATTAATTAAATTAATTATGATTATAACTATTAAATGTTTCTATCTAAAAAGAATTTAAGAAATTTAAGATGTGCCCCAAAAATTAAGATATTGCTCTTTTTTCTTAATTTGTTTTTAATTTACTTTTGATACTCCTCACTTCCTGTATTCGCATAAAATTTTGAAATTTTGTTTTGAAATTTTGTTTTGAAATTTTGTAAAATTTTGAATTATATTTTGAATTGTAATTTTCTCCGAACATAATTAATCTATGATTAAATTTATGATTTACCTAATTTCATGAAGTCCAAAAATGCCGACAGAGACAAATATACCAAAAATATCCGGGCCGATCTACCTAAATAAAAGAACCGTTGTACTTTTCATAATAGGTATTATTATCTTAATTCTTTTACTTTCACTGATTGGAATTGACAAGGTCTGGAATGCAATGTCAAAATTAGATGTTCGAATTTTGCTCTTTCTGATTGGCCTGCAGGTCTTTATAATATTTCTTCATACATTAAGGTGGGCAATCGTGCTTTACAACAAAATAAAAAACAAAGAAATTTCCTTCACGAGTTTGTTTTTGGCAACATCTGTCGGATTATTTTCGGGAAATATTGTTCCGGCGGGAAGTTTTGTAAGCGAACCGATAAGGGCATATATTCTTTCAAAGTTAGATAATTTTCCGATGGCAAAGTCATTTGGAAGTGCAATCATAAATTTAAACCTTGAAATTTTGCCTGTGCTGTTGTTCATTTCCATAGCACTATATTTTGTTCTTGTGGATGAAATTTCTGTGTACCTTGTTTTGCTTCTCATAATTGCGGCAATATTTGTCGGAATATTATCATTGGTATCTTTTTTGTCTATTGTTGACAGAAAACGTGCTTTAAACATCGCGACATTTCTAATAAATATATTTTCCAGATTTTCGTTTCTGAAAAAAAGAATGTCTGAGACAAAAACCAAAATCGGAGGTATTGTTTCAGAGTTTCACGATGGAGCAAAATACGGATTAAATTTAAAAATTTTTGGTCTCGGAACTATAATTTCTTTTATTATCTGGTTTTTTTCATTTTTGCGTCTATATATCGTATTTATTGCAATCGGCTACAACATTGACATTGCTGTTTTTGTTGCCGTGCTTGTTGTTGTACTTATAATTTCGTATATTCCAACCTTGCCGGGAGGAATAGGAATATGGGAAGTAAGCAGTATCGGACTTTACACTCTTTTTGGCGTTCCTTCTGAATATGCCGCTGCTGCGGTTATAGTTGACCGTTTAATTAGTTACTGGTTTGTTTGTTTATTCGGGTATGCTGCATTAATTATTGCGTATAAAAGAATAAACAATAAAAATATGAATACAACCCTATAACCATGATAAACATAGAGAAAAATTTTGACGAAATTTTTGGCGGTGGAATTCTGGAAAAATGTCTTACACAAATTTACGGACCACCTGCATCGGGAAAGACAAATTTATGCATAATTGCGGCAATGTCCATTGCCTTGAGAGAAAAAAAAGTAATATTTATTGATACCGAAGGCGGTTTTTCCGTGGAAAGAATAAAACAGATAGCAAAGGAGAAAGCTGCATCTGCTTTAAAAAACATAATTTTAATTGAACCGACAACTTACAAAGAGCAGAAAACAGCAATTGACGGTGTTGAAAATATGATGCATGAAAGGATCGGACTAATTATTGTTGATTCAATTACTATGCTCTATCGTCTTGAAGAAGCGAATAATATAGATAAAAGACAGGAAAGGCAGATTTTGCTTGGAAAACAGCTTGAAATTTTACTAAGGATAAGTAGAAAATTTAATATTCCTGTCATTATAACAAATCAGGTCTATACTGACATTGAAACGAATGAAATTTCACCTGTCGGCGGAGAAATTTTAAAATACTGGAGCAAGGTAATCATAGAAATAGGGAAGGAAAATTTAAATGACGGATTAAATAAAGAGAGATTTGCCATGATGAAAAAGCACAAATTTATTAAAGAAGGTCAAAAATTTTTGTTTAAAATCGTTGAAGAAGGAATTGTTGTTGAAAAGTAATTAAAATTTCAAAATGCGTCTCATTATTAAAATTTTGCCAAAGGAAATTTTTGCATACGAAGAAATAAGCAAATACTTTATTCACTCGTTTATATGGAATTTGCTTAAAGATACGGAATTTTCTAAATTTCACGATACGAAGAAATTTAAATTTTTCACATTTTCAAATATATTTCCTGTCCGCGAGTTTAAATTTAACGAAGAAAAGCTGCTCATTATTTCTTCTCCGAATGATTACTTTGTAGATACAATTGCAGAAAAATTACAGAACATCAGATATTTAAAGTTTGGAATTCATGAATTTGAAGTGAAGGAATTTAAGAAATTTTCAATGGAATTAAAACAACGATGGGAAACATCTACGCCTATTGTTTTGTATGAAAATAATAATACGAACACATATTATTCAACAAACAGGAATCCAGATTTAAATTTCTTTCTTGAACGACTAAAGGATAATGCGCTGAAAAAATTTAACGCTTTCTATAATAAAAATTTCGGTTTTGAGGAACCAATATTTGACAGATTGTTCTTCAAAAGGCAGGTTGCTGTCCATATGAGAAAAGATATGACTGACTTTTTGTTTTTGGGAACATTGTGGGAGTTTGAGCTCAATTTATTGCGGATGAATGAAGAAAAAAGAAGGTTTTATGAATTCATAATGGACTGCGGACTGGGAGAAAAAAACAGTTTATGGTTTGGATTTGTGAATATGAAAAGAGAGAAAGGTTGGGTAGTGCTAAACAAGTAAATGATAAAATTTAATATTTAAACCAAAATTCAATAATGTGAAAGGTTAAACCGTAACTTTGCTGATTTTAAGTAATTGGTACCCCTACACTCTCAATAACTTTCTTTATTTTTTTAGGTATTTCTGATGTTATCCATTTATCTCCTATTTTGAGTTTATGTACTCGCGAAAAATGCATAAGAATGTCCTTTGGAGAATTATTCTTCAACATTTTTTTATTAACCAACAAGTTGTAAATCCTATAGTAAAATATAAGAGATATGAAATTTACAAACATCCATCCTTCCATTTGATAATCATCCTGCACATATGTTCTATCAGCGTCCAAAATATTCTTAAAAGCATCAAATACTGTCGCTCATATACTTATTATTATTGAACTTTTGTGTTTTGCATTTTATAGTGTATTTAACTTAATTTATATTTGAATTTGCGCTTGAATTTTAAAATTTGCAAAACTTCAACAATGTATTTTATCTCCATCAGTGAAAATCAACATAAGAGCGAAAATATTTGAAATATTTTTAAGATTGAAACTTTATTTATAAATTTTCAGTAAAATTTTGTCACCTCACTTCGTTCGGAGATTTACAAAATGCTTTGCATTTTGTAAGATTGAAATCAAAAGATTTCAGTATTTCAAAATTTCATTTTG
>JAGTWP010000031.1:0-2831 GCA_018260755.1 Candidatus Altarchaeum sp.
CACAGGAATTGTAAATAAAGATGCAAATGCAAGTGTGTTAATAACCAACATGCCGGAATTAACAATTATCAAAACAGCAGACAAGGAAGTAATAAAGAACAAAGAGAATGTAACATTCACAATAAATGTAACAAATCCATCATTAACCTGCAGCGCAGTTTACAATTTAACAGATACATTACCTGCAGAATTAACAACAACAGACACAGCATCATTGACGAATATTAGCATTGCTCCGAACACGACACAATCATACACAATCGCAGCAACAGCAAATACAAGTGATTGTATAAATGTTACAAATACAGCAAACCTTACTTACGAAAACAGCACAGGAATTGTTAAAAAGAATGCAACAGCAAATGTCGGTATATCCTGCAAATGTGATCTCATAATTTTGAAGAATGCAACACCTTCGGCAGCAAGTTGTGGAGAAAATGTAACTTACACAATAAAAGTAATTAATCCATGCGATTATACTGCTTATAGTGTTGATTTACGGGACTTTGTTCCGGAACCAATGATAGCAAATTCATCAACCACAAAGAAAATTTCAAAATTAGTACCAAATTCAACATTTATATGGACAATAAACACAACCGTTAGAGCCAAGGAACTACAAGAATGTGTAGTTAATGTTGTAAATATGACTTATTGGGTATTTGAAAATGGAAACTGGACACAAAGAAACGGGACAGCGAATGCCACAACATGTCTTAACTGTACAAATGTTTGTGCTTCAACATTAAATATAACCAAAACAGCAAATACCTCTGTGGCTAATTATGGAGATGTTGTTAAATTTGCAATAAACATTACAAATATAGGAAGACATGTAGCAACAAGTGTTGCTGTTAATGACATATTGCCAATGGACTTACAAAATTTAACCGAGACAAATATTTTAATAGACGAATTACAACCAGGGCAAACAACAACTATTGAAATTTTAGCAAAAGTTATTTCAAACGATACAAAGAATATTACTAATATAGCAAATGCAGAATGGTTTGATGCATACACCAATGCAACCTATAACAGAAGTGCAAATGTTACGGTTGAAATCAATACTTGCCTGATAAATGTTTCAATTAATGGAACCTTGTTCAATGATACCAACAGCAATGGAGTGCAAGATACAGGAGAGAATGGAATTTCAGGAGTTAATGTATCTGCTGACGGAATGAATGTAACAACAGATGCAAATGGAACATACAAATTTATAACCTCACTACCATGCAACACAAGTAAAGCATTAAATATAACTATTCACGAAATTTTAGGAATGTCAAATACTACCCCAAGAATAGTTGAGGTAGAAGTAAATGCAGTTAATAATGCAACTGCCAACTTTGGATTTACTAAAGGATTTTCATTTACTGCGGATATTTCAGCAACAACATCATCAGGTACGAATGTAAATAGCAGTGGGCTTTGTTACGGAGAAGAAGTAAGATTTTATATAACTGTTGAAAATACGGACGATACGGAAAGCATGTATAACATAACCTTGATAAATCTACTTCCGGATGGACTTGCAGCAATCTCGTCAATGCAAGGAAGTGTTCCTGAACTTGCACCTGGAGATATATATACTAAAGTTATAAAAGCAAAAGTGAATACAACAGATAATAAAATAGTGTCTAATAAAGCAATAATAGAATTTTATGATCAATATGGAAAGAAATACAATGTTGAGAGAGAAATTTCATTGCACATTAATAATAACTGCACGGTTCCAGCAGAAGGAAAAGGAAATGTAACAGTCACGACTTTTTATGATGGAAATTTAGATGGAAGTATACAAACCAGCGAGGTTACATTATCAAATATTTATGTTGAAATTAATGGAACAACCGCAAATGGAAGTGCTTACACAACAAGCGGATACTCAAATAATGATGGGACTTTGACATTTGTTGATGTTCCTTATGGAAATTACACAGTAAATGCAATATATGTAACAACGAATGGAACCACACTAAATGCCACCACGGACATCGTTATTAATTCAACAACAGACTTATATGAGATTTTATTTGGATTTAAGGAAGGAACATGCAAATCAGCAATTGAGGGAATTGTATTTGACGATAAAAACATGGACGGGGTACAAAATGCAGGAGAGAACGGATTTGAGAATGCAAGTGTATCTTACAATGCAATTGACGGAAGTACAGGATCCACTATGCTTACAAATACCACTGGTAATTATTTATTCGGTGTTGAGCCAGGAAAATATAATATGTCTTTAGATATGGATTCAATACACAAACAAAATAAAACAAATACTACACCTATAGAAGTTGGAATTATTGTTCATAACTGTAGTGAGATGGTTAGTGTTGATTTTGGAGTAGATCCGCCTGCAAACGAAAATAATAATGGAGTTACTGGGGTAACGGTGAATGTAAAATCCATGTCATCACAAAACATAAATCAGTCATCTGACACATCTCAACAGCAAACTGAAAACAGCGGAAGTACTACAACAACATGGTTTGGACAAACATCTTTACAAAATAATAATCAAAATACAAACAATACAACGATAGAGTCAACACCTGAAAATAATAATACAAGCAGTGCTTCAAATACAGATAGTACAAATACTACTACTAATCAATCACAACCACAATCTCAACAAAACAACAGTTCTACTGGACAGGCGCAAATAACAATTATTTCAACCGGAACATCAACAAGTGAAACAAGTGGAACATCAACAACAAGCAACAATACATCAACAAACGGAACATCCGGAACATTAGCATCAAACAATAACACATCCTCAAGTGGAACAACAACATCAACCACAAGCGGAACCTCAG
>JAGTWP010000031.1:2945-16164 GCA_018260755.1 Candidatus Altarchaeum sp.
CAGGAACAAGCACAAGCGGAACAACTTCAAACAATAGCACATCCTCAAGCGGAACAACAACATCAACCACAAACGGAACATCAGGAACATCAGCATATAATAACAGCACATCCTCAAGCGGAACAAGTAATAATGCTACTAATGGCACAACCTCAACAGGAACAAACACTGGCACTGACTCAAATAGTGGTAATGTAATCAACTCCGATGTTGGAAATAATATGGTTCAAAATTCAATAATTCAAGATTCCCAAATATCCTCAATGAATGCTTTAATATATGGTGCAGTAATACAAAATAACATAATGACAAAGGGAACGATAATTATAGGTGGAACCGAAATAGTTATCAACGAAACAGGAACTTATGTTAATGGAAGTAAATACAGCGAGGATAAATCACTAAATTTATCAAATTTCAGTTTAGAGAAATTTATCTCAAGAACAGGTGGGGCAAGTGGAACCAACGAGGTTATAATATCTTATGGATGCAGCACAGGCGAATGCTACAAACAACATAAAGAAGAATTACTAACGCGATCAATCATACAAACATCAGGATATGTCACAAAAGAAGAAACAGCAAACACTTCAGCAAGCATTGAAACAGTTAACATGCCAATAGAAAACGATGTTTTAAAGAAAGTAAAAGATACAGAAATAAATGCTGTTACAGTAGCAACTAAAAATAATGAAGGTATAAATACCGGCAACGAATATTTGTTAGTTGTTTTGATGATGGCATTAGGATTGTTGCTTGGCGTAATGATTGTAAGAAGAAAGGATGTTGTTGTAGATGATGAAACCCTTATGAACAAGCCGGAAGATACGATAAATACTTTAAGAAAGAAATACAACAAAATCTTTGTGAGCGAAAACGGAATGAACTATCTTAAAGAGCTGTATGGTGTTGATGAAAGAGTTATTAAAGTTATTGAAATTTCACAGGAAGACACAATGAAATATGGCTTTGGAAACGATGTAATAGCTTATGCTATGAAAAGAGGAATTCCGGTTGCGGTAGCATCAGAAAGAAAAGAGGTATACAACTATTATATGACAAAGACAGACGTATTAAATTAAGGAAGGAAATAAAACAACTATTTTTTCTTTTTTCTTTTAATTTGTTTTTGATGTAGTCGATCTTCTGATTTCTATACTATTCATTATAATTTTAAAATTAGAAATATTGTTTCTTGATATTTTTATTTAATCTTCAAAATTTAATTGATAATTTACAAGAAATATAGGTGGCCTATGTTGACTCGTATTTAATAATGCGTGATTAATTATACTTGTTATAAATTACATTGAAATAAAAATGAAAAAAAAGCACAATGTATCTTGCTGTAAAGAATTGATGGTTCAGAGGCACAAAAGTGGAAAGATACGTATGTACACATTTGAAAATACCTTTAATGTTAAAACAAAGACAATATTTGAAAATTCAAAATCCCTTTACAAAAGTGGTTCGTAATGCTCGCCCTTTTAGGCACAAATTATATACTATTTTTATCAGAATTCTTAAATGTTGCTTTATAGATAACTGCGAAAATCGACATTCTTTACTTATACCTTTTCTCATAATCAGACGAGGAGTATCAAAGTACAACTTACAATATTAAAAAATATGAGCCAAAAAAATGGAACTTATAGCAAAAGGTGCGGAATCAAATTTGTATAAGGACGGAGAAATTTTAATAAAGGAAAGAATAAAGAAAGAATATAGAATAAGTGAAATTGACGAAAAATTAAGAAAAAAAAGAACCTTGGGCGAAAGCAAAATTTTAAAAAAACTGAAAAACGAGAAAGTAAATGTTCCTGACATTGTGAAGGTTGATGAACAAAATTTTAAAATTTTTATGAAATTTATAGATGGAAATTTAATGAAAGACATTGATGTTGAAAATGACAAAGATAAAGATGACTTAACAGGCATAGCAAAACAACTCGGACGACAAATTGCAAAAATGCACTGTTTAAATGTAACCCACAACGATTTAACAACCTCAAATATAATCATAAGTAATGGTAATGACGAAGAAAACAAAGAAAAAAAGGTCTATATTATTGATTTCGGATTATCTTTTACTTCACAAAGAGATGAAGATAAGGCAACAGACCTTGTTGTGCTGGAACATTCCCTGAATGCAACAGGTTTTGGATTTTTGTTTGAGGATGTTATTACTGGTTATAAAGAAGAATATGAAAAAACCGAATTATCCCAAAAAGCAGCTCAAATTTTTAAACGGTTTAAAGCGGTTAAAAAAAGAGTAAGGTATTTTGAAGAAGAAACAGAAAAAACAGAAAAAATAGAGGAAAATGTTTGAGGGCATAAATAAATTTTTGGCAAGGGTTAAAGAGGAAAATTTTGTGTTTGTAATCCCAAATGAAAGATGTAGAAAGGCAATGGCAATAGCAATTACCGAAATGTCAAAGCGCAATAAAAATTTTGTAAATTTATTGAATCATACCTTTAGGGTTGCGAGTGTAAGTTTATATCTGGCACAAAAGGAAAAACAAACCGCCGCAAGCAAAGAAATTTGTTTTTTGGCAGCAATCTTTCACGATGTTTTTAAGGAAGAAGAAAATCACGAAGTTATGGGCGGGGACTTTGCGGAAAAAATTTTAAAATCGTTGAAATACAAGCCGGATGTTATTGAAAAAGTCGCAGAGAGTATTGCTTACCACAACAACAATGAGAAAATTTTACGCACAATTGAAGCAAAAATTTTATGGGATGCGGATAAATTAGATAAAGTAGGTGCAACAGCATTTTTGAGAAGAATGGATGAAAGAAATTTAAAAAGCCGCCTTGAAAAGGATAAGAATGTATTTCTTTATCTGGATTTTTCAAAGGAAATTTATCGGAAAAGGACTGAACATACGAATGAATGTTTAGTGGTGCTAAAGAAGTAATGCTAAATTATACTGATAGATGAAATATTTAATAGCTCCAATGTGATTTTCAATTTTTTTAGTTTTTTCTAATTTGCATTCGGGATTACCAATTTCATCTTAATTTTATAGAAAAATATTTTTATTTATTTTTATAGAATCATAATTATAAATTGGAATTATTTGAAATAGCATTACTTGTTTATCATTACCAAAAAATCTAATTAGTTAAACAAATACAAATTTAAAAAGAAGAGGTGATAACAAAAACGGTGAAAATTATGTTTGGGTTCGGTGATTCATGGGTTTTTGGCGAGTTAAATAGAAAAGAGATCAACATCATGAAGAGAGAACCCGCAGGGGATCCAAGTAGAATGTTGAAATAAATTTGAATAAAAATTTAAAAATATACTGACCCGCCAGTGAAATTGGTAATTTTTTCATTAGAGTATTCTTAAAACTCATCGTAATAGTTACTTAAATTACCTAAAAATTACAAAAAATACTTGCGGTTTAGTATATAAAATAAGTAAAAATTAAACAAAACAAATATGACAAATACAATAAAAAATACCGCCAATGCCCATGAGAAAGCGGTTGAAAGGATTGGGCAAATAGCAATATATGGGGTACTAATAGCACTTCTGGTTGGAGTAGCATTTGCAGTTGTGAATGCTCAAGGACAGGATAGTGGTGGAAAACCTGCATTTGATGCTAAGGATCCACTGTTGTATGATGCACAAATATATGCATCAAATAATAATGTTAGTACTGAAGAAGCTCTACGCCGATTCCAACTTCAAAACATTCCAGTTCCCGAAGAAGAACTGAGAACGAAGGAAGGAGAGACATTTGCAGGACTTTGGATAGAGCACACTCCAGAGTTCAAGTTTGTTGCGCTGTTTACTCGTAATGGTGAGGAGACAATCAAACCGTACCTAGAACAGTATCCCGAGTTCGCCGACATTGTTGAGGTGCGCAACACTGCAAAGGTGTCCTTAGCCGACCTCGAAAGGACTCAATCTATGGCTATATCTTCTGCCCGTGCCTTAGGTATATTTGTAGAGTCAGAAATCGATATATATAATAATAGTGTTAAGTTATATATGACTAAATCTGATAGGAGCCGGTTTGATGACGCTTTGCAAAGAGGGGAGATACAATTACCTGATACAGTTAGAGTGATTACGGTTGAAGCTGAGCAGATGGGATTAATACTCGAAGCAGATTAGTAAAACTCAAATATGAACCCAAAATTAAAAGCGTTAATCATAGGATTTGGAATCATTATGTCAATATTAGTTATTGGATGTGTTGAAAAACCATCGCAAAATGGTGTCTCTGTCAATACTTCATTATCTCCGGCTCCTTTCTTTCCAGTGCAAAAGAATGATTCCAATGGATTGTTTATGGATGCGTTATTAGAAGGTGAATTAGTATTAGAGAGTGGTTGTCTCCGTGCCGGTGGTTATTTGCTTGTATGGCCTCATGGTTTTTCACTAAGCACCAAAGATGGGGTAATACAGATTATTGATGCTACTGGCAAACCCGTAGCACGCGTGGGAGATAAACTCAAAGTTGGAGGTGGTGAAATGCCAAGTGAAATTATAGCAAAATATTCTGTAGAGTTGCCGAGTGCTCGTTGTTCAGGACCTTACTGGATTGTCGGAGAAGTGATAACAAGTGATTAAAAGCCAGAGAGATATATAGACTACTTGGAAAGATAAAAAAGAGAACACATTTTTCGTAGTATAATTATACTCAACAACCGCAAAAATTGCGCTTTTTTAACAGAGTATAATTGATTAGCGCTCGCACTTCAGAGGTCATCTAATCATCTTTAGATTTAAGTTTCTCTTTCAACTGCTTATGTTGTTCTTTTGTCAATTGGCACTGTATCAAAATATAGTGATTTTTGGTTTTTAATTATATTCCAAAATTTATTCAACAATGCGCAGGCATTCGATTTTGATTTAAATTTTTTTGCACATGTTTATATCCATCACTAGAATTAAATATTAAATTTTAGGGAGTGTTAACTATAGATATATTTAATGTTTGAATCCTAATTAAATATATGGAAACCGTATGTAAAAAATGTGGGGGCACAAAATGGGTAAAGAGCGGAAAAGTTCGCAATAAGCAGCGATACAATTGTAAGTTGTGTGGGTATAATTTTGTGCTTGGTGATGAAAGAGAAAAAGTTGGACAAGAAGGAAAGGCGTTGGCAGTTTTGTTGTATTCTGCGGGCAAATCAAGTTATGGGTTTATCGCGAAACTTTTTAATGTATCAAGACTGCAGTTTTGAAATGGATGAGATGTATGGGAAAAAGATTGCCAGAACCAAGTGTTGATAGTGAAATCAAAAAATTAAATAGATGAGATGTGGCATTTCCTCAATAAAAAAAACGAAAAATATGGGTCTGGAGAGCCTTGGATTGTAGTACAAACAAAACCATTGGATGGGTTATTGGCGATCGTTCTATTAAAACGGCTAAAAAACTCTACGAAAAATTGAAACATTTAGATGCAGTATTTTATGTGGACGATTGGGATCCATACAAACAGATTTTTCCAAAAAATAAACTCGTGATAAGTAAAAAACACACTACTCTCATAGAAAGTAACAATTCCAACATAAGGCATTTCTTGGCAAGAATGACAAGGAGGACAAAGGTTGTTTCAAGATCTGTAGAAATGGTTGATTTGACTTTAAGACTATGCTGGAATATAAATGAGAACAATATGTTTAGCACATTCCAAGATAAATTTTTATCTATCTTTGGTTAACACTCCCATATTTTTATCCCGAGATCTTCTGGCACCTGTTTATATTCCTTTGCAATGAAACCTAAAAGCCAAGGCAAACTTACGCCTGTTACTCTACATACACCTCGTAGAGCTATTCGCTCTAATAATAGCTTTTTGATCAAAGATCGTATTTCCTCTGAAACAACTTTTTTTTTCAATATCAAAAACAAATTCCCTTCCACAGACTTTACACCTATAATTCTGTTTACCGTTGTGTATATGCCCATTTAGTTTTATATTTCCTGATCCACATTCAGGACAAATTATCAATTCCACCTTAATTTTATAGAAAAATATTTTTATTTATTTTTATAGAATCATAATTATAAATTGGAATTATTTAAAATAGCATTACTTGTTTATCATTACCATAAATTAATCCCCTGTATATAATTACTAAAAATGGAAACCGAGATAATCAGGATTGAAAAGCCAAAGGACTTGAACATGATACTCGGGCAGTCGCACTTCATAAAGACCGTCGAGGATTTGTATGAGGCGATTGTGTGCTGCGTGCCGGGGATAAAGTTCGGTTTGGCGTTCTGCGAGGCTTCTGGGCCCTGCCTTGTGCGCATCGCTGGAAATGACCAGGAACTTAAGAGATTAGCCGCAAAAAATGCCATGAAAATCGGTGCTGGGCATTGTTTCATAATATTTCTGAAAGACGCGTTCCCGATAAACATCCTAAACGCGGTTAAGAATACCCCCGAGGTGTGCCGCATTTTCTGCGCGACGGCAAACGACGTCGAGGTGGTCGTGGCTGAAACCGCGCTGGGGCGAGGAATACTCGGCGTGGTGGACGGCGCGAAACCGAATGGGATTGAGACCGAAAAGGATGCAAAAGAAAGAAGGGATTTCCTGAGAAATATCGGGTATAAATTGTGATTTTTTAGTAACCAGCGCGTCCGCCAATTGAATTTTTCAGTTTGAGCCCGAAATATATCCCGGCCAAAAGCCCGCCTATGGCGCCCCTGCCATGCAGTTTCTGGCTGAAACGAGAGGATTACCATTACCCTGAATACCGCGATGTAAAGCGGTATCGGAAATGGAATCGGGAATACGAACATCTTGATGTTCGGCCGAAGTATCGCCATGGTTGCCGCCACGGCAAATATCGCCCCCGATGCCCCGACAACCATCACATTCGGGTTTGCGATAAGCAAAAACAGCACGCTTCCTGCGATGCCGCCGATGAAGTATATCTTTAAGAATTCGTATTCCCCGACAAGCCCCTCGAGGTATGTGCCCAAAAAGAAGAGCGCGATCATGTTGAACAATATGTGGCTGACACCGTCGTGCATGAAAATGCTCGTGATTAATGTCCACGGCTCGCCCATGAAGGAGCAGGGGCTCATGGCGAAGTTCTGGAAGAACCACCCCGGGGATATTAACGTCAGAATGAACATTACAAAGTTCGCTATTATGAGATTCTCAACCGCCCCGAAGCCAAACAAACTTAACCTCATCTGAAATTACCTAATTTGCTTTGTTTTTCGAATGTGCTCAATATTAACGGGTAAGCCAAAGCGCATCGGTTTATGACCCATTTTTTTGTTCTGCCCACCAAAAAATTTCAGTGATGGATTTTTGCATAGGGTTCGACACAATGCGATTTTTAGAAATAACCATTAAATGATTGCCCAAAAATTGTGTCAAAATTTGCTTTAAAAATCGCCATGCAACGACTTACCCCTCATTATTGAGCAAATACAAAAATCAGTTATTTGCTCAATGTCCTGGATAAATATTTTGACCTGATTTCTCTCTCTGTTCGTAATGATATGCTTTTACAGATGATTGTGGCGAAAGATTTCGAAGTGGCGAAAATTATAAAGGAGCATTTAAAAGAAATTCAGGCGGAAATTTTGAATAAGGCATTCATTGAGTTGAGCGAGAGTGGAGAAATAATGGAAATTTTATATGATTATGATAAATCAGCATGCATTGATGAAAAGATGAAAGAAGATGCGTTAAGAAAATATGTTGAAGTTTGGTGGATAAATACGGATGTTGAAATTTTAAAGAAGTTTTTGGAAAGAGGAATACAAAATCAGGAATTAAGGCAGGATATTATTACTATATTGGAGGTAAAGCATAAAAATTCTTAAATTTTTTCTTTCTTTGCCCTTTTTTCTCTTTCGTAATTTATCTGCAATCTCAACGCATTAATATCTATAAATCCCCTTGCTTTTTCTGGCTCGTATTTTCCTTTTTCGTGCATGCTTACCAATTCTTCATTATATAGTGAAAATTCCGAGTTTCTTCCAATTACAGTTGTATTGCCTTTATAAAGTGAAATTCGGACAACCCCGCTTACATACTCTTGTGTTGATGCAAAAAATTTCCTTAAAATTTCCATTTCCGGCGAGAACCAGTATCCACAATAAATTTTTTCAGCAAACAATGGAATAAGCATATCTCTGATTTTCATAACTTCCCTGTCCATCGTCATTCCTTCAAGGTCAATATGAGCGATATGAAGTATTGTTGCCGCAGGGCTTTCATAAACACCTCTTGACTTCATTCCAACATATCTGCTTTCAACCATATCTAATCGCCCTATTCCGTTTTTTCCGCCGATTTCATTTAAGTAAGAAAATAAATTTAATGCACCTCTTTTTGTTGTTCCGTCGCTTAAATTTCTAACCTCAACGGGAATTCCTTTTTCAAAAACGACTTCAATTATTGTCTCTTTGTCAGGAGCATTTTTTGGCGAAACAGTGAGCTGAAACATTCTTTCCAATGGCTCATGCATCGGATTTTCAAGAATTCCTGCTTCATAACTTATATGCATTAAATTTTCATCTGTACTCCAGGGATCGCTTTTTGTTGATTTTACAGGTATATTGTTTTGTTTTGCGTATTCAATTAAGTCATCTCTTCCTTTAAATTTATCCAAAAACTCTTGAGCTTTCCATGGTGCATAAACACTCATTTCAGGAGCAAGTGTTAAATATGCCATTTCAAATCTTACCTGATCGTTGCCTTTTCCCGTTGCTCCGTGCGATAAAATTTGCGCATTTTCTTTTCTTGCAATTTCAACCTGCTTTTTTGCAATTAAAGGTCTCGCAAGTGCAGTTCCGAGCAAATACCTTCCTTCGTATTTTGCATTTGCCATTATAGCAGGAAATACGTAATCATTCAAAAATTCTTCCCTTACATCAACAGAGTAAAATTTACTCGCTCCGACATTCAATGCCTTCTCTTTAATTTTATTTTCATCAAAGTCATTCTGTCCTACATTGCAGGTATAGGCAATAACTTCATAGTTCTTTTCAACTAACCATTTTAATATTACGGAAGTATCAAGCCCGCCGCTGTATGCCAATACGACCTTTTCTTTAGTCATTTTTTTATTGTTCTAAGATTTAAATTTAGTTAAATTTACGATTTGTTAAAAATTTAATTTAATCCTGTTAAAATTAATTCTGTTAAAATTTACTATTGATAATTAGTTGTGCTAAACAAAATGTCATCTTTTCTGAAAGAGAAGAGTTCTGCTCAGGTGACTACAAAATAATCAAAATATGGTCACCTAAAATAACATTTAAATTTAAATCTATTTTTACTTAATTTATTATTAGGTATATAGAAAAAAGAAAACTCTTTTTCACCAACAGAGTTTTAAACAGTCTCTAAATTTTTAGAAAAGCATTATCCTAAACTTGTGCCAAAATATAAGAGTTTATACAGAATCTTTTTTGCACCGCCAAAAGAATATCAGAAGGCACTTGAGGAAAAATCAAAGAGATTGTGTGAGAAATATGGAATTAAAAACGGACTTGCCTAATGCTCATTCAAAAACCTTTGTCTTCTTTATATCCTTTTCAATCTTTTGAACATCAAAAATATATTGCTTTAAAATTTCATCAATAAATTTCTCCACTTTTGCATTATTCAATCCTTTCTCATCAGCGAGACATTTAAAATTTTCAAGTGCAATTGTCTTTACATCAGCAGGTGTTCCCTTTGTGGTTAAATTTATTCCAAAATGAATCTTTTGGGTTTCGCCTATTGTTGCTATGCTCACGCTCAACTTTTTTCCTTCAACATATAAATCACTTCCTTTTCTTTCCACACCTACATTGTATTTTCTTAAAATTTCTTCAACCTCAATGCAAAAGATCCGCTGTCTGTAGTATGCTAATCGTATGTCTTTGCTGTCATAATGCTCAATTAAGAAATGAATTGCCTTATCTGTCTTTATTGCTTTTTGATCTCTTAAATCATCCTTATCAATCATATTTTCAAACTTCACATCCATACTTCCGGTCATAACGACGATATTATCCTCAGAAATACCGAATTTTTCATTTGCCCAAAGCGGTTTTATCTGGCTTCCGTCATAATTTCCAAAAATTTTTAAAAGTATCATTTCATATATTTCGTATACTAACTATTCTAATTAAGAAAAATCCGAATATTAAAAAAATAGGTAAAAAATTTAAATACAAAGACATCCTTATTTGTTTTTCCTTTTCACTAATCCACCTTCATTATCTCTGTTGTCTTCTTTGTCCTGTTATAGATCTTTTGATGCTTTTTGCTGCATACCTTGCACTTTAAAATAAGCAATACCCTCTTAGCTGTCTTAAATACCGGCTTTTTAGGAGTTCTTGCCATCCCCCCATAACCCTTTTTAATTTCCCTGAATTTTCTTGTGCCTTCGCTATTGTGCCTTACTTCGCCCTTTCGGTTAAGTGCCACCGTATGCTCTGTATGAGCATTACAAAATGGACAATGTGCCATTATTTTTTCCGGAACTTTCATTTTGATGTTTTGTTATTAAATTTTACTTTAATTTTATGCAAACTAATTATAATTTCAAAGAAAAATTATGAAAAGAAATATAAATTATAGATAATACAAAAGCATGATACATAATACCTAATACAAAAGCATGATGCATAATACCTAATACAAAAGCATGATGCATAATACCTAATACAAAAGCATGATACATAATACCTAATACAAAAGTATAATACAAAATTAAATTTTCAGAATGAGATTAATTTCATTGTTTTCAGGAGGAAAGGACAGTGTAATAACAACATACAAAGCAATAAAGGCAAAACACGACATAAAATTTTTACTTTCCTTTGTTCCGGATAAAGAAAGTTATATGTTTCATTATCCTAATATAAAATTTGCAAAAATTTCTGCGGAAGCGATGAACATCCCGATAATAATGAAGGTAGCAGACAAAGACAAAGAGAAAGAAATAGACGATTTGAAAAGAGAGCTCAAAAATTTAAGAGATGAGTATGGAATTCAGGGTGTTTGTGCAGGTGCCGTATCATCAAATTATCAGTATGGTAGAGTAAGGAAAATCTGCGATGAGTTAAATTTAGAGGTCTTTGCACCATACTGGCAAAAAAGTCATGAAAACCTGATAAGAGAGGCAATAAAATTAAATTTTAAAATTTTAATCGTGGGTGTTTATGCAGATGGATTTGATGAAAGTTGGCTCGGAAGAGAATTAGATTTGAAGGCGTTAGAGGACTTGAAAAAATTGGAGGATAAATTTCACATAAACATAGGCGGAGAAGGAGGAGAATATGAGACCTTTGTATTGGATTGTCCGTTATTTAAGAAGAGGGTAATAATTGAAGAATCGGAAAAAATTTGGGATAAAGTAAGGGGGGAATTGATAATAAAGAAGGTGAAATTGGGGGGATAAATTTTAAAATTTTCGGTAGCAAGTCCCTTTTTGATTTATCATAGTTGGCGTTTAATTTACAACATAAATTTATCAATCTAAAATGAACCAAAAAGATCAAATATCAGAGGACGAAGCAATTGGTGTTGTCAAAAAGTTTATAAAAGAAAATTATAAATATAGCGAATTTGCTCTTGTTAGAATGGGATATACTATTGAAGGTATAGAATATAATAAAGACCTAAATTTCTGGGTTATTAGAAGTAAGATTATAAATGAGCTTGAGAAAGAAATATGGGATAGGGTTTCAAAGATACTTAGTACTCCTTCATCTGATATTGCTAGCATGTTAAAAAAATACCCTGATATATTAAAATTGAGAGACGTTGGTGACTTTTGTTTTTATATTAATTCTTATGGAAAAATTTGTGCTTTATTCATGTGTAAGATAGATAATTCAATAACTAAAAAACTAATAGATGATATTAAACCAGAAGAAAAAGATGTAAATGATGTTGTTAAAAAAGCAAAAGAAATTTTAGGCGAGGGAACATCATTTAAATATATTGATTACTTTCCTTTTCTTATAACACGTTCTCAGGGAAAGTGGGAAATGATGATGGTTGTAATATATTATGCACGATTTGATATGTTTCCAAAGAGCTGTATTTTTCACTTTTCTTCTGAAGGAAGAGTATTGGATTTTAAAACGTATAATTAAAACGTATGATTAGAAGGATGTTACAAAATGAAGAAACGAAAATATGTGGTAGATACAGGGCCACTAATTGACTTACTTTTGATTATATGCTGCAACATTAAAGAAGAAAATATAGCAAAAGATGAATGCAAAAAACACGAGAAATATTTTTCACAAATCGGAGAAGAAGAAAGAGAAATGGTATGGAAAAAAATATATGCTCTTATTATAACAAAGGACATTATTGTCACGCCACATATTTTAGCCGAAACTTACGATCTGCTTGAAACAAGATATAATATAAAAGGTAAAATACAAGAACCCTTTTGGGCATCTGTGATGGATTTTCTTGAGAAAATCAGAGAAGAGTGCGTGAGAAAAGAAGATATCATAAATGAAAAAATGTTTATGAAGTATGGATTTGCAGATACTTCTGTTTATTTAGCCGCAAAGAAGTTAAAAAACGAAAATAAAGAATTTGAATTGGTTTTAGTAACAGGTGAAGATAAAGATGCAGGCAAGTTAAAAAGTTTAAGCAAAAAGGACGGATTTTCTGTAACCGGATTTGAAGAAATTTTTTGGAAATGGACGGATGTTTATTGAAAATAGATAAATAGACAAGCAAAGAAAATTTGTAACTATTCACTCATCTTAAAAATTACGAGTAAAATTTAAAAATTTAGGAGTGTTAACCAAAAGATAGATGGCACACTTAAATCACTCATAAAAACAATATGTTGTTCTATCTATAGTTTACACCTCCCGAAAATCTTAAGTTGACGAAGAAAAAATTTGTGTTTCATTCAAAATCTTGAAAATGTCTGTAATACATAACTATCGGCTATCAACCGAATTAAATATTACTATTTAAATACTTGTATTTCACGACTATCGGCAATTAACCAAAGTAGATTATACCACTTACACAAATATTTTTGCACAAAATGGTAACCTTCAGTTTGGTTGCACATCTACTTTGCAGCCGATACTCATGTAATATTTAATATTTAATATCTAACTTTTATTATTTATTTAATATTTATTTAAAATATTTATTTAATATTTAATATCTAACTTTTATTATTTATTTAATATCAAAATTTAATTATTTATTTAATATCTAACTTTTATTATTTATTTAATATCAAA
>JAGTWP010000032.1 GCA_018260755.1 Candidatus Altarchaeum sp.
TTTTTGTCACCTCACTTCGTTCGGAGATTTACAAAATTTCATTTTGAAAATACCTTCTGAATAGTTACTAAATTTTTTGATTTTTTACGCTCACTTCGTTCCCTCTGAATAGTTATTAAAATTTTACATAAATTTTATTTCCGGATTTTAAAAACCAGAAGTTTTTAAAATCTACTGGCATTATCGAGGTGATTAATTTTGTACTCTTTTGAGGGTTAAATTTTTTCTAATCTGGATAAAAGTGCGACCAGAAGAAACTCCCAAAGATAAAAATTATCATTATTATTGCCAACACTGCTGCACAAATAAAAAATATAGTTCCCGCAATAAAGAAAAGTTTTTGATAATCCATTTTAAATTTAAAAATTTGTTTTCAACACTAAATTAATAATCTTAATAATTAATTTTTACATAAAATTTTTACAATGAAAACCATAAATTTAATCCTAATCGGATTTGGAAATATAGGAAAGGGATTTTCAACAGTCCTGCTTCAAAAGGAGAAATTTCTTGCCGAACTGGGATATAAATTTAATGTACGGGCAATCTGTGAATGGAACGGCTCAATAATTGATAATGATAGCAATGGAATAAATTTAAATGAAGTGCTTGAACTTGCCAAAAACAAAAAATTTAACGAACACAAAAATTTTTCCAAAAAGACGGCAAAAGATGTACTTGAAGAGGTTGATGCAGATATTGCTCTGGAATTAACACCGGGAAATATTCGGACAGGAGAACCTGGATTAAGCAACATAATCAATGCACTGAACAGCGGAAAGCATGTTGTAACCTCAAACAAGTCCCCAATTGCTTTAAAATTTAACGAAATAATGGAGTTGGCAAAAAGGCATAACAAAAAAATTTTATATGAAGCAACCGTTGCGGGAGCAATTCCTTTGTTTAATCTGTGTAGGGAAACATTACAAATAAATACTATCAACAACATTTACGGAATTTTCAACGGAACAACAAATTACATACTTACAAAGATGACCGACGAAGGAACTGATTTTAACACTGCATTAAAGGAAGCACAGGAACTGGGATATGCGGAAAGAGATGCGAGTTATGACCTTAATGGTTATGATACAGCAGTTAAAGTAGTTATTGCTGCAAACGCACTTATAGGAAGAAAAATAAATTTTAGCGATGTCAAAATTTCAGGTATAACGGGAATTACAGAAGAGGCAATAAAATTAGCAAAGGAGCATAATTATGTTATAAAGTTAATTGGCGATTGTAATAAATCAGAGGTTTCTTTGCGATTAATCAGAAAAGACAGTCCGTTGAACATAGGAGGAAGTTTAAATGCGGTAATGATAGACACAGACATAGCAAAAGACATAACTATAATAGGAAGAGGAGCAGGAGCAATTGAAACATCTTCCTCAATATTTTCTGATATTTTAAAGATTGCGAAAGAAATTTAGTGGTTAGTGGTGAGTAAGAAGTTGCTAAAAAATAAAGTTTACTTTTTAACCAACCATTACCGAAACTAAAATTTAAGAAAACATTACATTAAAATTTTGGGAGTGTTAACCAAAAGATAGATGGCACGCTTAAATCACTCATAAAAACAATATGGTGTTCTATCTACAGTTTACACCCCTCAATTTTTTATTAATGAAATATCACATCTCATCTATTTGAACTATTGATTTCACCATCAACACTTGGTTCTAGCAATTTTTTTGTTAATAGTTCTTATCTATTTCAAAACAGCTGTTCTATAAATTTCGGTTGATTTGATTCTGATTTTGGATAATCCTGTTTGTGATTTTTGTATTGTTTCACGGCTCGTTGAATAAATTTAAATAATTAAATAAAATTATTTTTATTTTTATAGAAATTCATAATTTAATATGTTTATTTTTATAGAAATTCATAATTTAATACATACAAAAATAATTTGCAGTATTAACCAAATTTAAACAAATAAAATTCGCAGATTACAAAAATAAAATTATTATTTATTTTTATAGAAATTCATAATTTAATATGTTTATTTTTATAGAAATTCATAATTTAATACATACAAAAATAATTTGCAGTATTAACTATAATAAATAATTAAACAAAAACAAAATGGCAACACCACAAAAAAACGCAGCGAACATCGCCGCGAATAAAAAAAAGATATATGAGTTGAAAAGGACCGTTGACGAAAACAGAAAGAACATACTCTTAAACAGGAGTATGTTAATGGTGAATAGAAAAATGATGGAGCGAAACATGGAAGCAGCACTTGCTAACCGGATGCTTGCGGAGGAGAACACAAAAAACATCTTCCGCAACAGGAGAGCAGCGATGCACCTTCTTCCGGAGAATACTGATGTTGAGAGAAACATGAAAAATTCTCTTTTGAATAGGGCGAAGTCCCGCGAACTCATTGCAAAAGCAGAAATAAACGCAAAAATGATTGATGTGAACAGAGATATTATGGCAGTGAACGTTGGGATGAAGGCAGTAAACGACAAGATAAGAGGAATAAACGAAGAAATCATTGCAAAGAACTCTGAGAGGATTGCTGAGAACACCGAATGGATTGACAACGGATTCCCTGAAAAGCCTGATGTTGAGGAGAACGCAAAAAGAATTGAGAAGAACGCAGAGAGAATTGATAAAGCATTGGCAATCGCAAAAGAGAACGCAGCGAAATGGCATGAGACAAGAAAGATGCTTCTTGAAAACAGAGATGGAATTGAGGAGAACACAAAGAAGATTTACGCGAACAGGGATAAAATCCTTGCAAACGCAGATAAAATAAAGGCAAATTACGAGAAGGTAAAGGGCAAGTTTTAATCAGACATATTAAGGTATTATGCTCCTAACTCAAATGATGGAGCATAATATTCTGGCTCTTATTTTCAAAATCGTGAGATGCGTAAATTTTTATTTTATTTTTTTATTTTATTTTTTTATTTTGTAACTATTCAGCCACCCAAAAAATTACGAGTAAATTTTTTGATTTTTACGCTCACTTCGTTCGTGTATTTTAAAATCTTTGAGATTTTAAAATTGTATTTTTTGAAATTTTACGCTCACTTCGTTCGTGTATTTTCAAACAAGTTTGAAAATCGCAGGTATTAAAAAATATTTGAAATATTTTTTAAGATTGAAAATTTATTTATAAATTTTCAGTAAATTTTTGTACCCTCTGAATAGTTACTTTTATTTTTAAATTTATAAATCTAATTATTAAAATCATTTTAAAAATTCAAAAATAAAATGGCTTTTTGGCAACCCTTCAAGGCGGCAGTAAAAGAGTTTCTACAAATATTAGTAGCAAGCATTATTGTTGGTGCAATCGTCGGAACAATCGTTCAAATATTTTTGAAATTATTTTTCCAAATGCAAAACTGGGCTTTTAGCATGTTTGTTCAGGATCACATTTACATCATCATCATTCCACTAATTGGTGCATTAATATCTTCTTTAATTTTACACAACAAATGGTTTAAACCAGGACACGGATGGGGTCCGGGACCTGATGTAATGATAAAAGAATTTCATGACGAGGAAACCCAGGGGAAGAGTCACTGGACCGCTGGAATAGCAAAATTTTTTGCTCAATTATTTGGTGTTGGAATGGGTAACAGCGGGGGTCTTGTGGGTCCTTTGGCAAGAATCGGACAAGGATTTATCTCACCTATAATGCCTTATCTCGAAAAACTAGGTGTTGACAGAAGACAACTTGCCATTATGGCGATGGCAGGAGGAATAGCTGGGATTTTAAGAATCCCCGTCGGTGCAGGAGTATTTGTTACCGAATTACTTCATGCAGGTGAAAAGATACCGAAAAAATATGTTATTGGAGGTGAATTGTCTGGGATGACTGCTGCTGCAACTTCTTTTATTGCGTTTGACGCGAACCCGTTTTTTGGCTACTTGCCTTACACGCTTGAGGTGTCACATCTCTGGTGGTTTGCAGTTCTCGGGTTTCTTGCGGGAATCGTTGGTTTAATATTTATTAAAACATTCCAGTTCAGCGTTAAATTTTTCAAAAATTTAAATATTCCTGTTTATGCAAAACCGTTAATCGGCTCAATTGTACCCACGGTATTAGCGTTTATTTTGTTAACAATACCTATTGGCGATTATGGAAATAATATCTTAACTTCATTTGATAAAGCCGCATCCGATGATAGTTTTTTAATATTGGGATATTATGGAGATGACCCTTCTAAAATAGCAGGCATAGATGCTTCAAATAAAACATTGTATATTAAAGATGAATTTAACGACTCTCTCTCATATTCTCATTCAACACCTACTTATCTAGGCTTCGGTGCAGATAATGTGCGAATGGCAAAAGCAGCCGAATACGACTCACAAACAGGGCTTGTGACAATGATGATAGCATCACAGATAGAACCTGTGTATGATGCAAACGGGAATCAAATAGAAAAAGATGGTATAAAAGGATATGTAAACGGGTTGGAACTTCCTCTAATTGCTGCAATTGGCCTTCTTTTATTGATAATGTTCGGTAAGATATTTGCAAACTCATGGTATGTCGGCTCGTTTGCAAGTGGGGGAATGGTAATGCCTGCAATAATCGTCGGGAGTTTGTTTGGTAGTGTGTTTGCATTAATTCTTGCGGGCCTTGGATTTATATCGCCGGATAATACAGCAGGTTATGTTGTAGTTGGTGGGCTTTCGGTACTTGCTGCGATGACGAACGCGCCGATAGGATGCGCTATTTTTGCACTTGTTATATTCGGCGTTCCGTTTGCAGTCCCTGCATTAATCGGAACAATGATAGCATGGCAGATTTCTAAATTCGAAACAATCTACGAAGGAGAGATACCGAAAGGAGAGAGATACGCTCAGGCGAAAAGATAATACCTAAAAGCATGTGAGCGTATCTTTTTATGTGAACTGTATGAATTTTCATCCAGGGGTTATAAGCAGAATCAAAAATTAAATTAAATATTAATTTAAAACGCCATGATTTTAATTCCTGCGATGTTTCTATTCCTATTTTCTCCATCCACCACTCAACCATATACAGTCTCCTCAAGGGAAGACTTGAAATAGAATCCAATAATGTGTTTAAGAACATTTTGAAAACAAACAAAAGTTATATTAGGGATGACAAATCAATGGAAGGTTAGATGTTTATAAACTTTATCTCGCTTCTGCTTTACTACAAAACATATATGATGCTCACGGAGAAAAAAATGCTTGCAAAATACTCTCCAAAAGACATGTTGATGCATCTTTCAAGGATATATAAGATAAAGATAAACAATAAGTGGGCAACTTCTGAAATTCCTAAGAAGTCAAGAGATGTTATTGTGGCGATAGGAATGTCTATTACCTAAAACATGCTGAGTTATGGTTTAAATATAAATTTATCCATCAAATCACCTGCCTTTTCCCTTCTCTCCCGATGAGTCCTTAAATAACCGTTCAGTTTATCAGTCAAAATTTCCTTTAATTCTCCTGTAAGCAATGCCCCGCTTCTGTAATCTTCATAAATTTTGTGTAATTTTTCATCATCTTCCTCAAAAAACACGAGCCACTGATAAGAAACATCAATATCAGGATTTCCGCCTTTTTTACGGTGCTCTTCAACTGTTGCCTGCCCCCCTGAAAATGCGTATTTCATAATTTTCTTCCTTACTGTCTTTTCGTTATCTGTTGTAAAAATTGCCGTCTGTTCTTCCGAAGACGACATCTTTCCCTGCTCTTCCATCCCTTTAAGTCCCGGCAAAAATATGCTGTGAATAACGGATGGTTTGTAAAAATTTAACTTCGGCAAAACATCCCTCGCCAGACGAAAATGCGGGTCCTGGTCAATTGCACAGGGAATCAGACAGGGAATCTTCTTGTTGTAAATAACAGACGGCAAAAACGAAGGAACCGCCTGCATTGCCGTATAAAAAATTTCTCCGATATTATTCTCATCCGTAAATCCGAATGTCGCCTTTGCCGTTGATAAAGTTATTTTCTTTGCAACCTTGCACGCCTCTTTATACATTAAATTTGCATGCTTCGTATCAATCAAAAAATGTGTCTTTTCAGGATTGAAACCAACTGCAATAACATCTGTCATATTGTCATATAACGCTTTTTCCGTATCCTCAAAACTCAGATTTTCCTTAAACAAAAACTTTTCTTCGTCGGGAAACTGAAAAAACAACTCAACATCAAATTTATCCTGCAGCCATTTTGTAAACATCCATGGAATTAAATGTCCCAAATGAACCTTTCCCGATGGTGCCCTTCCAGTATAAAGAAAAAATTTATTTCCTTTCTCATACTCATCCAGCAAAAAATTAAGGTCTCTGTGCGAGAAAAAAATTTTCCTTCTTAAAAAATGATGCAAGTCCCCCGTGTGCTTTTTAATTCGCTCTAATAAATTTTCATCAATTTTCTGTGTTCCAAATTTTTCAGTTAATGCATCATAATCAACATTTCCTTTTACTGTCCATGGGGTTACTTCATAAGTCATTTTAAAATCGTATTTGTTTAGTTAATTAAATTTTTACTTTATTATATTTGCTAAAAAATAGTAAAAATTTATTAAATTTTATAAAAATTTATTAAATTTTTTATAATTACTTTTTAATTAATTTTATAAATTTATATATAATCACAAATTAAAAACAAAATCTTAAAAAATCTTAAACAACCTTAAACAAATTTAAAATGGCTAAAAAAGAAAACAAAAAAAATAAGGGCGAAAATAAGGGCGAAAATAAGGGTGAAAATAAGGGTGAAATCGTACCTGCAGGATCGGGATTTGAAAGAATGTTTGGAAATATGCTGAAGGAAATGAATGAATTTGACAGACCTTTTGGTTTGGGACATTGGCCAAGGTGGAGAATGTTCCCTGAATTTCTCAAGGAGTTTAGGAAATTTGAAATTGCCGAGCCAGCAGTAGATATTATTGATAAAGGAGACAAATTTGAAGTTACGGCAGATATTCCCGGAATTCCAAAGGAAAATTTAGAGGTGAATGTGACAGACAACGAAATTGAAATAAAGGGAAATTTTGAAGAAAAGAAAAAAGAGGAAGGAAAGAACTATCTAAGAAGAGAAAGAAGAGCGACAAGCGTTTACAGGCGTGTCTCGTTGCCTGCAGAGGTAATTTCTGACAAAGCAAATGCAAAGATTGAGAACGGAATATTAAAAATTTCATTGCCAAAGAAAAAGCCGACAGAGGAACAAAAAGCAAAGAAAATAAAGATAGAATAAAGGCAATAGAAAATAAGGTGGATGAAAACATCAGAAGAAATAATAAATTTTTTATTTCTTTTTTATTTCTTTTTTAAATTTAGTCATAAAAATTTTGAATGGAACCAAAAATAAAAATCCTGCTCAATGACGGGAAAATAAACGAGAAAAGGATTAAAATCCTTAAATTTATTGAGAAATTCGGCTCGCTGAATAAGGCCTCAAAAGAGTTAGGGATAACTTATAAACACGCATGGGATGAAATAAAAGATATAGAAAAATATCTGAATAAAAAACTGCTGCGGACTATTTCAAAAGGAAGGAAAGGAGGGGGAACAACACTTACCGAAAAAGCAAAGGAAATTTTAAACGATTATGAAATGTATGAAAAGGGAATAAATTTAGAAATTTCAGATAAATTTTGGGAGAGTTTAAGCATAATGAGTGCGAGGAATAAGGTAAAAGGAACAATCGAAGAAATTAAAATTGAAGGTGTTGCTGCTGAAATAAAGATAAAAGTCAATGAACCGGTTGAAATTGTTGCCTTGATAACAAGAACATCTGCCGAGCGTTTGAAGTTAAAGAAAGGAGATGCTGCTTTTGCAATTATAAAAGCAACGGATGTTATGTTGGGAAAATAAAATTTCTTTATGTTTCGGTAAATTTATAGGGTCTTGACGGGTTGTAAGGAAACTAAAAAATTCACCTTCAATTTTTGCAAAATAACTTTTTCACCTTCAACTTTTACATTCCCTTACAGCCTATTGAGTAAATTATTCCATTGAAATTTTTGTCATTAAATCCATGACATCAGATAACTCCACTTCTCCGTTATTATTTAAATCACCGCAAAAATTTAATTCATATTTTTCTTTATCTCCACTCAAATATTCTAAAATTTCAACCGCATCAAAAATATCTATGCTGTTGTCTTTATTTACATCTCCAACTTTATCGCATTTTAAATTTTGAAATTTTGAAATGTAACCCACACATATTTTATCGTGCAATTCATTGCTATCTTTAAATTTCAAATCCACATTCTTAAATGAAAATTTTGTTTCGTTAAATTTACAATTACTTGCCATGTCTTTGCTAAAATAAATAAATACATTTTGCATTCCTTCTGTTAAATTTTTCTCATAATAAATATGTTCAACCTTGTTCCTATTACAATAAACATCCCCTTCTATTGTGTATGCTCCATTTTTTGTTATGTCCAACGTAACATTAACGCCGTATTCATAAATGTCCAAAAAATTTATAAAAGAAGATGTTGATGATTCAAATTGTGTACATTTGTAATAAGAGCTGCACCAGTCTGTACCTTTATCCTGTTTGTCATTGTCTTTATAAATTTCAACATTGACATTAAAATTTCCCTCCTTTTTACTATTTCTTATTGCTTTTCCGTCAAAACTCAATGTAATATTATTAATACCTTTTGTAAGCTCGGTTTCATTTGAAGTTGATGAAACATACGCTCCTGCAACATCTATACTTCCATCAATACGATATGTTCCAGTTTCAGATATATTAACTGTAACAACGGCATTAAACGAATCATAAAGCAAATTGTGATTGTTGTCAGGAGTGTAATAATTTGCCAAGGTGTCAATAATTGATCCGTAAGTTACATTATTTTCAACCTTAAAGTAAAACCTTTTTTCATCCTTGTTCGTGCATTTAATTAAATATAAGCCCTTTGTATTTGGCGAGAAATTTAATAAATTTATTTCGCTTTTGAGTGTAGATGAATTATCCACATAAATGACTTTGATGAATGCATCCTCATTTAATGAAGATGAACAGCTTATATTGATTGTATCATTAATATAAAACACAGGCAATGTTCCATAAATTCCAAAATAATTTGAATTAATTGTCTTTTTTGCATTCTCGCTGAGGTCAATTGTTAAATTTTCTTGTGTAAAATTTACCTCGTTTTTTTCAAATTTCAATAAAGGACTTCCTAACAGCACAAATTCCATAATTGTTCGTAATCTATCCATGTCTAATCCCGCATTTATCATTCTTTCATAAGCATCTATGTATGCTTCTCCTGTTGTATTCTTGCTTGATGTCATGAAATATTCTAAAATTTCATTCATATAACCAACATAATAATCGTCAACCGAGCCATTATCTATATATATCCATGCACTGCCGTAATTTACTCTGCTTCCTCCAACATAAGTAATACTATCTTTCTTTAATAAGTTCTCTGCAAAGCTTTTAGTATAATAACCCCAAATCGGAATTATTGAAGAATCATAAGCTCCGTTCATACAAGCAACCGAAACGAAAATTGCAGAAGAATTTGTATTGAAATTCCCTTGTGTGCAATCATTTGAAAAACAAGCAGAAACACCGCTTCCATGCCCAAAGTGAAAAACCATATCATAATTGTTTAATGCACCACTTAATTTTGAAGATGTGAAATTTCCATCGGTTTGAAAAAATTTAGTATAATTTAAATTTAAATTTTGCAGAGCATGCAATGCCGAAATTTCACCCATATATTCGTCATCACCACCAAAAAGTTTTCCTCCGAAGAGAGCGATTTTTGAAATCGTTTTATTATAATTTTTGAGCTTTTCAACCATCGCCGATGCTTCCTGCTCATTATTAACCAAAATCCTTCCGACAGAATGTTTTATTGTCGGATTTTTCTCATCAAACACGGCATAAAATAAATCTGTCGGAACCCAGGAATTATATCCATCATAGGGGTCATAATAATATTTATCAAAATAATAATAACTCGGCGGAATTACCGTTGCATTACCAAACAAAATAACATAAGATGAATTTTGCTGACTTAAAAATTTCCGTATTTTCTTTGCCAAGGTATAGTTAAATTTTCCAGCATCTTCAAAATTTTTTATTCCTTCCCACACACATAATGAATCGTCGCTATATCCTGGAAAATTAATCTCAAATTCGAAAAAATTTTCAAAATCGCCAACTTTATAAATTTCTACTGGAATGGTTTGCCTGTAAAAATTTGCCAAATCGTTCGCCTGTCCGTATAATTCATCTGAGGTTATAATTATTACCTTTGAAAAATTTTCTCCGTAAGCAACAGGAAAAAGACAAAATATCCCGAATGTGAGCCCTAAAATAAGCAAAATTTTTGCATTCATTGTTTTTTATTTTTAGTCCTGTTTCTAATTATATTTCCATATTAACAATTAATAAAGTAATTAATAAAGTAAAATTAAAAGGTAAAATTAATAAATAGAACAAAAATGTTGCCAATATGTAATATATGTGCAAAGACAAAGACATTGTGTGCATCTTGTGAAAAAAAGTTAAAGAACGAGGAAATTTCGGATTTGGATGTGAAAATTTCTGAAATGATGTATGATTTTGGAAAAGGAGAGTTTGGCTTTGAAAAGGCAGTAGATGTAGGTAATTTTGTTGTGATATTGACACAGAAAGAGGATATCGGTAAAATAATAGGTCCGGGAGGAGAAAATTTAAGAAAAATTGAAGAAGCCCTTGGAAAATTAACAAAAGTTATGGGTGCAAGCTCCGCAGAAGAAATGATATATACCCTCATCTCTCCGGCAAATATTGCATCTACGAGTAAGTTGTACAGGGCAGACGGAACAGTTATGCGAAAGATCACAATAAATAAGAATGATGCAGACAAGTTAAAGATGGATATACATTCAATCAAAAAAATTGTTTCAAATTTAGTGCATGCTGATGTTGAGATTATTCTGGGATAAAATTTAAAAACGAAATTTTCAGATGTTAAAACAGATAATTGTTGTCCGAAATGATTTGAAATTGGGTAAAGGTAAGCTGGCCGCACAGGCGGCACATGCTGCAATCTCGGCTGCAGAAATTTCAAAATTTAAGAAACAATGGCTCGCAGAAGGACAGAAAAAAGTTGTTGTGAAGTGTGAATCCCTTAATATGCTGCTTGAAATTTATGAAAGAACCAAGAGAGCATCCATAGCAACATCATTGATTCAGGATGCCGGCATGACAGAAATTCCTCCGGGAACGATTACATGTATCGGAATAGGTCCTGATGAAGAAGAAAAAATTGACATGATAACTAAAAATTTAAAACTTTTGTGAAAGAACCAATGCAGTTTCTTTTGCCAATGCAGTTTCTTTTGTGTTTCAGCCAGTTTTGAACTCATATTCTGCGAATCCTGCTTTAACAAGAATTTTTGCCAATGACGCGGTAATCTCAGCAACATCTTCATCTTTAAATGGGCCATATCTTTGCAAGTCATCTCCCACAATTCCGGGACAGGAATTCAGAAATCTTACATTCGCCCATAATTGTTTTTTCTCCCGTTCATTATCATTTTTCGCATCATTTTTTTCCTTTCCGAACAAAAGGTCGTTCTTATAGATCTTTATGAGTTCTAAAATTTTATTATATAGTTCTTTCTCTTCTTTGGTTGTATTTAAAGGTTCTTTTATGTTCCCTATGCTTGCGCGGAGAGCGTGAATTAAAATTTTTTGCACCCTTTCGGTATATATGTCATCACCCAATTTCCCGAGGTATTCTTTATGCTCTTCGGATGAATTATATATTTTGACAAAATTCGGATAGAAATTTTCATCTATCTTTTGAAGTATGCCTACATTTTTTCTATTTTTTTCCTGTGAATATATTTCCTCAATATCCGCATAAGTTATCATTTTTATGTGTTAAAATTTATGTAAAATTTATGTGTTAATATGTGTTAAATTTTTTAAATTTCCTTAATTTTTGCCGTTTTTAAAAATTTTATAATATCTTTTATGTTTGCATGCCTTGCTTTTGGATTGGAAATATAATATGCAGCTGCTGCATTTCCAAGTATTAATTTCTCTTTTTCTTCAAAATTTCCCATATCTCCGAATATAAATCCGGAATTAAATGTATCTCCTGCACCTGTCAACTGTTTAACATCAACATCAAAGGAGGGAATTTTTGCTATTGTTTCTCCTTTTTTAATTATTGATGAAAAATTTGCAGTATGTTCAATTATTTTTGTTTCTCCTTTAAAATCGCCGAGTTCATAAAATTTAAATTCATCTTCATTCACGCTCAAAAAGTCAGTCTGATTTAAAATTTCTTTTATTTCTTTGGCAATATTTTTGGTATTTTTGATATTTTTAGCATTATCGCTCTTTATTTTTGGTGTCGGGTCTCCCGGGTCAAAGAATGTCTGGACATTGTTGCGTTTTGCAAATTTAAAAACCTTTTCTGCAAGTTCGGTTCCTTTTTCATTTAATGCCCAGTCAGAGATACTTACAAACTCCGAATGTTTGAGCAGTTCGAAATCATCTGTGCTTAAAAGAGCAATTCCGAAATTTTTCAACGAGCCGGCATCACTGAGCATTATGTTTTTGTCTGGCATCTCAATTGCACAGGTACTTGCTAGTTTGCCATCTGTTTTTATGTGTGAAATGTCTAAATTTTTGAGTTTATTTTTTGATTTGAAATTTTTAAGCAAAGCAAATCCAGCTTCATTTGTTTTTGCAATTATTGCCGAACTGATTTCAAGTGATGCAAGAGCAAACGCAGAATTTGTTGCTTTTCCACCTTCTTTAATTGTATTTTTAGTTTCAAAATGTGTTGATGATGTGAGTAAACTAAAATTTCCTTTAAATTTTGCGAGAAGGTCTATACAAAAATGCGGCATAAAGACAGCATATTTTTTCCCGCCAAAATTTTTGTTCTCTTTTTCTAATTTTCCTATTAAATTTTTGATGTTGCCCTTAAATTTAGCCATTTTAAACGAGCCCGCCGGGATTTGAACCCGAGTCATTCGCTCCGGAAGCGAATAGTATATCCAAGCTAACCTACGAGCCCAAATAAATTATTATAAAATTAGGTGTTGTGTTAAATTTTTGTGTTAATTTGTGCAAATACATAAGTTCAAAACCTTAAGAATATCTTTTGTTTTTGTCATTTTTGGATTTATACCTTTAAAATTTTTTTCTTAGATTTTCCGGTTAAATTTTTAAATCTCAGAACTCATAAGTATCATCATGGAATCAGATCATGGGGTAGTCATCACGGATTTAATTTACGAGCCCGCCGGGATTCGAACCCGAGTCGTTCGCTCCGAAGGCGAACAGTATATCCAAGCTAGCCCACGGGCCCAAAATTTAATGAAGGTTTTAATATCTAAATTCATTTATAAAATTTAGTTTTTGTATAATTTAAATCGTGTTTAAATCATGCAAATTTTAGGATTAGGCCTCAATTTTATTTTTTGTGTTATGTTCTTAATTGGTTAAGTTTCAAATATCAGTTTAGCAAATTTAAAATGAAAGTTTTATTTATCCATGCGGACTACATAAAGATAGATGTTAAGAAAAAAGCAATTGCAGATGCAGATGAAATAAAAGAGAAAAATTTAGAAAGCAAGGAATGCTTAGTTGTATTTACAGCAGTTGAAAAAGATGATGAAAAAAACAAAACCGAAATTTTAAACAAAACAATAGGCAATATAAAAGATGTTTATGGCAAAGTCAAGGCCAAAAGCATAGTTATTTATCCTTATGCACATCTTTCAAGTAATCTATCAAGTCCGAAATTTGCAAAGGAAATGTTGCAAGAAATTTATGAAAATTTAAAACAGCAAAATTTAGATGTAATTAAAGCACCATTCGGATATTATAAGGCATTTGAACTCAAATGTAAAGGACATCCGCTCAGCGAATTAAGCCGGGAAATCAAGGTTGAGGGAAAGGAAGAAGGAAAGGAAAAAGAAAAGGATGCTATCAAGGAAGAAGAAGAAATTACGCGGGAAGATGTTGTTAAAGATATAAAATCAGAGTTTTTTGTTCTTACACCGACAGGAGAGGAATACAAAATAGATATGGAAAATTTAAAAGATAATTTAGATAACTATGAAATTTTTAACAAATTTCCGACATTAAAGAAATATATGCTCGCAGAGGAGCTGAAAAAGGTCTCATCGGTTGAACCTCCGTCAATAAAGGCGATGGTGCATCAGGAATTAATTGATTATGAAGAAGCGAGTGATTCCGGAAATTTAAGATTTTATCCGAAAGGAGCATTGTTCTTTGATTTATTAAGCGACTGGGCGGAAGAAATTGCGTTGAATCGTTTGGGTGCGATGAAAATTGACACACCTGTTATTTACGACTGGAGTATGCCTGACATCAGAGAACAGGGCAAGTCATTTCATGAAAGACATTATATGGTCAAGGTTCCTGATAATGAAAACAAGGAATTTGTTTTGAGATTTGCCGGTGATTTCGGATTGTTCAGGATTATGAAGCAGACAAATATGAGTTATGACCAGTTACCAATAAGAATGTATGAATTTTCAAAGAGTTTTAGATACGAAAAGAAAGGCGAGTTAAGCGGATTGAGACGACTGAGAGCTTTCCACATGCCAGATATTCATTCTTTTTGTAAGGACCTTGAACAGGGCTGGGATGAATATGAAAATTTATATAAAAATTACAACGATTTGGCAAATGCAACGGGAATTGAATATACCGTTGTTTTCAGGATTGTCAAGGAATTTTATGATAAATACAAAGAGCATATTATAAATTTACTTAAATATTCAAACAAGGCGGCATTTATTGAAGTGCTTTCATCAATGAAGCATTACTGGGCGGTTAAACACGAATTTCAGGGAATTGATTCTGTCGGCGGAAATTGTCAGTTAAGCACGGTTCAGTTAGATGTTAAGGATGCGGGTTTATACGGAATAAATTTTGTTGATACAGATGGAAAAAAGAAGGGTTGTATTATTTGCCATTCGTCAATCGGATCAATTGAAAGATGGATGTTTGAAATTTTAGAGAGTGCACTGAAGACAGAAAAACCAATGCTTCCGTTATGGCTTTCACCAACGCAGGTAAGAATTATTCCTGTTTCAAAGGAATCTTTAAATTTTTCCGATGAAATTTCATATATACTTGAAAAAAGTAGTATCAGAATAGATGTTGATGACAGGAATGAGACATTAGGAGCAAAAATCAGGAAGGCAGAAAGAGAGTGGATTCCTTATATTGTTGTTATTGGAGAAAAAGAAAAAGAAAGCGGAAAATTTTCCATAAGGCGAAGGGAAGACAATAAAAATTTAAATCTGGAAATTTCAGAATTAGTTGATGAAATTAAGAGTAAAACAGCCAATATGCCATTCAGAAAATTAAATCTTCCGAAGAAGTTATCAAAAAGACCTATTTTTGTCGGATATACATAAAATTTTATCGCTCTTATAATCCCCGCTATTGTAACAATACAAAAAATTTAAAAAAGTTAAATTTACCTTTAATTCTTGAAAGATGACAACTATGTACATTACAGCAAATATAAAAATAGAACGGATGGAAGAAGAAGGGAAAGTATATTATTTGGCAACATCAGATGAAATTCAGGGATTGACTGTACAGGTAGATACACTTTCGGAATGTATTGAAATCGCAGAGGAGTCCGTAAAGGAGCTAATAGATATTCATAAAAAACTTGGCAATCCGATTCCTATTAATACAGCAGGGAAAGAAATCGTTGAAATAAAAAATTTTACAATACCTTTGACGGTGCCCGTATAATGCATTAAATTACGGTGCCAAAACTACCTGTTTTTAACTACACACAACTTATCAAGAAGATTAAAAAACCGGCTTTGTTTTTGAAAGACAAGGAAAAGGAAGCCATGAATTTTGGGTTAATTATGAGACAAAAAGAATCGTCATGGTGCCAAGACACCCACAAAAAACCATTCCGGTAGGAACATTAAAAAGCATCATCAGGGAATCCGGACTCACTGTTGACGAATTCTTAAACCGTAACTTTGCACTTTTTAAGTAATAGGTAAAATATTTCTGTGTGATTTTTTCTTTAACAATTATTTTTTAAGGTTATAAATATTTAATTCCAATT
>JAGTWP010000033.1 GCA_018260755.1 Candidatus Altarchaeum sp.
GTTATAAATTATATTTGAAATGAAAACGAAAAAAAGCATTATAAATCTTAGTGAAAAGGGTTGTCTTGAAATGATAGAAAAAGCACGATGGAAAGACGGTGTTTTTTGCCCATATTGCAAATCAAAAGAAGTCGTGAAGAATGGATGGGACGAGTCTGACGGCGTAAAAGTGCAAAAACATAAGTGTAAACACTGTGAAAAGACGTTTAATGTTAAAACAAAGACGATATTTGAAAATTCAAAAGTCCCATTGCAAAAGTGGTTCACTATGATTGCTCTTTTGGGCACAAATACAATACTGTTTTTATCAGAATTCTTAAATATTGCTTATTCTAATGCATATAGAATGGCAAAAAAAATTCGTTCTGTTATTTCAACAGAAGAAGGAAAAAGAACTCTTCATGGAGATATAGAATTAGAAATCGATGAAATGTATATATCATCGGGTCGGAAGGGCGAAAAGAATTTAGACAGAGCACCCAGGAAAAGAGGGAAATAAATAATTTAATCAGTAAAAATCAACATATGAGCGACTTTATTTTAAAATTTTTGTCTCAACATCTCCTTTTGTTAATGCACTCAATTTTCCAAGCACTTCATTTTGTATCCCAGCAGGAACTTCCACCATAATCAATACGCTGTCAGAGGTATATTCTTCTTTTAAAATCGGTATACCTTTTAAAGTATAATGTATTCCTCCTGCATAGTGAAACGGAATTTTTGCCGCAATTTTTACCTTTTCAAATCTTATCGGAACAAATTCTCTTATTTTCTTTAGCACACCTTCAATCTGCTGTTCTGCAGTCTTCTCAAATTTTATGTCAACTCTTGCCTGTTCCATCGCCGCTTCAATCCTCGCAGGCGGATTAGGAGCATTTGTTTGCGGATTCATAGAATTTCGAACAATATATTCAATGATTTGTCTTTTTCTTTCTTCAAGCATATTTCTCTTTTGTGCGGTTGTAAGTTCTATCTCTCCTTTCTTTATAATTTCTCCGGCAATAACATTTACATTCTCTGTTTTAAAGACCTTTTGTAAATTTGATATTGCTGCTTTCTCGGCTTTTTTTGCATCTTTAAAAATAAATTCGCTTGCTACCACATCACCCACATCTTTTATTTCATCCTGTTTGTATTTAAATGCTAAATCCGGGTCCACTAAAATTTCAAAATTTTCCCCCTGTATTTTTAATCGGGCTGTAACAGCTTTATCCAAACTTATCATTTTAAAACTTGCTTTTAAAATCTCCGAACAATTGTAAAAACCTTATAGATTTTTAGAATATTATTTAAAAATATTATTTAAAAATATTGCGAATTTTTAAAGATTGAAAATTTTATAAATTTTCCGTAAAGATACTTCAAGTATTTTTAGTACAGGCGGGTGATTTTAAACCTTTCGGGAAAATTATTTTAAAATTTAATGTTGGAGTTGGTTGGGATAAATTTATTTTAAAAATGAAAATTTTTGAGTTTTCATACTTTTTTCCTACTTTCTCTTTACTTTTTTCCTACTTTCTCTTTACTTTTTTCCTGTTGAGCTTTTTCTTCCTTCTCTTTTACTTCTTTGAACTCTTTCCTTACCTCTTCTAAAATTTTATTTATACTCTCTTTATTTATCTTTTCAACCTTTCTTTCTATTATGGTTATATCTACATTTTCTGTTTTTGTTTTCCCGTCTGCAACAGAATTTAAAACGAACAAAGCTAACTTTATTGCATCTTCTTTACTCATGCCGTGTTCGTGCTTTTTTTGAAAAATTTCTTCAACTTCTTTTTTTTTCATTCCTATTGCCGTGGCATAACACTGGGTAAATGCACCGCTGGGATCTGTTTCAAATAGCTGCCATTCATTATTTACCATACCTGCAATTAACAAAGAGATTCCGAATGGTCTTGCACCACCCCATTGTGTATATACCTGCTCTTCTTCACAGATCTGGGATGTTAATGAAAAAGGTGTAATTGGTTCGCTGTAAAGCATCCTGTGTCTTTGCGACATCAGTCGTGCATCGCTAACTAATCTTCTTGCATCTGCAACCAATCCAGAAACGGCAACTGCAATGTGTTCATCAATCGTAAAAATTTTTTCTATTGAGCTCGGAACTATTAATTTAGACATTATATTTTTATCAACTGCTAACAGAACTCCTTCCTTAAAACAAATTCCGAGCGTTGTTGTTCCTCTTCTGACTGCCTCTCTTGCATACTCAACCTGAAATAACCTTCCATCCGGGCTAAAGATGGTAATCCCTCTGTCATAAGCCGACGGTCCCTGTGGATACATTTTTTAAATAAATTTTAAATAAATTTTATGAAATTTTTGACTATGATTTTTGACTATGAAATTTTATATATTTATAAGTTTATAAATTTGATTTGTCTAATAAATTTATTTTTCATGTTGTAATAATTCGCTTGATTCCTTTGCGTATCTTGCGGTGCAGTTCAGGTCCTTTGCCGCACCTAAAATTTTTTCAGATGTTGCTTTCAGTTTTTTTTCCGCTGTTTTGTATTCGTCTGAAAATACATCTATTTTGTAAATAGGTGCTCCTATGTAGGTTATATTTACATCTTTTGCATCAGCACTTTTAAAAATTTTCTTTATTCGTTCAACCCCATCCGCATCGTAACTTTTTAACATAACAAATCCGCTTACTTCAACCTTTTTGGCCTTTACATTTTTGTTTATTAATCCGACTAAATTTTCCATCAGGGTATCTTCGCAACTCAAAATTTCTACATTTGTATTATCACTGGCTATTTTTTCAATTCCGGTATAGATTGTTCCGTATTTATCTTCAAGCGGTTTTAAAATTTCTCTTATTTTGTCCTTGTTTATTTTCAGTTCATTGCTTACAAACCCGATAAATTTTTCCTCTTTTTGAACTCTCTTAATATCTTCTGTTTTTGCCTTTCTTTCGGCATCGGAAACACTTCTCAGCGATAAATTTATTGCTCCTCTCTCGTGGTCAACCCTTATTACCTTTAAGACAACCTTTTGTTCCTCTCTAACATAATCGTGAATATTTTTTATCCACTTAAGCGAAATTTCTTTTAAAGAAAGATATCCTTCCTTGTTATACTCATCAAGGGTAACATACGCCCCCTGGTCAAATGTTTTTTTTATAGTGCATAAAACGAGTTCGCCTTCCTCAGGAAAATTTTCCATTATGATTATTTTGTAAATTATAATTTTAATTAGGATTTATACATAATACTTTTTGTATTATTTTTAGCTCTCATTATTTCCGGAATTATATATTTTGAATTATTCTGCAACCGTTCCCGGATTTTCCAATAAATTTTTATTTGCCAATATTTTCCAGGAGTTCTGCCTTTCTATTTTCAATGGAAGATATTTTAGATTTTAATCCTCTTATTTCTTTATTCACCTGTGACAATTCATTAACGAATTTTTTCTTTTTGAGGTAATTTTCACCGTATTTTTCACTTACAAACGCCTCTACTTCTCTTCGGATAAGTTTAAGGTAAGGATTTTCGTGCATATACTGGTTACGGTATTGAAGTTTGCCTTCATTGATTGCCTCAAAAATTTCTTTTTGTATTAACCCGAATTCTTTGCGGGCGGTTTTGTCGCTGAGGGTGGCGCCCTTTGTTGTCCAATAAGAAGTTTCCATTTTAAACATTGTTTTAATTTTCAAGCAATTTCAGGAACTTTTTAAATGAGTCAACTTCCTTCAGATTGCTAAATTTTAATTCTTTAACATAATTCGGGAGAAATTTCTTCTTATATCCTCCTGATTTAAAATCATACTTCTTTTTGCTCCACTTGTGAAGTGCATCCGATGGCTTATTACTAAATTTTATTCCGAGAGAATAACATATCCATTCTTCTATTTCATCTTTAAAAACTATGATGTCGACTCTCTTTAGTTTATTTTCATCTTTGGGAAAGTGTCTTTCTTTTTGTTTCTTTTCTTCCTTTTCGGAATTGCCGTCGCCATCTACAACAACAATTGTTTTATCAAAATCATCTATCGCGGCTTTAATTTGATCGGTCATTTTTCGCGAGCACACGCCTTGAATATGATCGGAAGATGCTTTAACCTCATTTGAAACAGCACCTTCGTTTTTAACCCACTTTATGAGTTCATCAAAAAATTTTGCACCATAAGTATCTTCGGCAAGTATTTTAACATTCATTTTTTGGAATACTTATCAATTCTTCCATATAACCATTTTTCACTCAAAATTATTCCTGCAACATCTAATTCGTTCCTGATTTTTTCTTCATTCCCTATGTTGATGAAAGAACTTTCGCCATTTTCTTTTTTAACTAAAATCAAATCTTTAATATCAGGATATACCAAATCAACAACTACGGGAGAGTGTGTCGTAATTATTACCTGGCCTTCTTCATTTTTGAATTCATCCATTATTAATTCAATTGCTTTTGGATATAAGGAATTTTCCAGTTCATCAATTACAATTAATGATGGTTTTAATTCCAAAGCAGTTATAATTGTTAAAAATTTGAAACATCCCACAGATATACTTGGGGGCAACAACACAAGGTCATTCTCAGAAATTTCCATAAGAATTCTTCCGTCATCTGTTAATTTAAATATCAGATATGTGTTTGGAAATATATAAGAAAGCAGTGTCTTTATTCCATCCGGAACTTGACCATTTTCAAGGAAAAGATTATAAATAACATTGACTATATTTCGTCCATCTTCCGCCAAAGTTATGTTTTTTGTCGGGTTTATCGGAGGTTTTATCTCTGTAATATTTACCTCCTTTAAAATTATAGTGTTTTTGAGAAAATTAAAAATTTCATTATAATATTTGAATAAATTTTCTTTAGAAATTTTTTGCAGAATTTCGTAAGTTTGCGTGTTTGATAAATATGTTATGTGCTTTGTATATGCTTCTTTTTTATATTTATTTTCCTTTTCCATAGCTTTCACAACATCCTTCTCTTTAGATATTTCATCTATTATTTTTGCACTATCCGCAGTATAATTATAAATAATATCGCCCGAATATTTTTTTATCTCTTTATCAAGGTTTTCTTTAAAAGACTCTAACTTACGGTAGAACTCTGGGTTAAGAAAACTAAGATCTAAAAAATCTAAACGAGGGTTATCAATGATGGCTTCATCCAACCCTTGATATTTTATTATTATTTCTCGTTTCGTTCTTTCAATTCTTAATTTCTCAACTTCGAACGCCTCCTTAATTATTTTAAATAGCCCTCCAGTTCCGCTAATTTCAACATCGTAAGAAATTTTATATTTATCTTTATCCTTATTGTCCTCAAATTTTAATGAAATTTTTATTGGCAATTCCTCTTTATGGTCAGATACAACATTCCTGTATCCCCACCACTCTGTAAATGGATTATCAGCCCTTTCAACATAGACCTTTCTAAGTAATTTAAAAATTTCCGCTAAATTTGACTTTCCGCTTGCATTTGGTCCGACAACAACATTAAATTTTTCTAATCTAATCCTGCACTTTTTCAGCGACTTAAAATTTTCAACATAAATTTCCCTCAATATCATTTTTTAAATTTCAATTTTTATTTTCGTAATCCAAAGTTAATTTTTTACTTCTCAATAATTGTCTCATCAACCTTTGTCCCGAAATGCCTCCCCCCTTTTTCAAGATATGCTAAAATTTCATCTCCAACCTTTAATTCAGTAATGGAAACAGGTCTTCCGTCTTTATTAACCAATCGTATTGTTTCTGCATTCTGAAGTAAAATTTTTATCGTCCTTTCTTCAACAGCGCCATCTTCTTCTATTTTTCCTACCGCTTCAACCAGCATTAACGGCCTACTTTCAATCTTTACTCTTACAACATAAGCCTTCCTTGTGTTTCCGTTCAGATCAACAATTAACATCTCATCACCTGCTTTTATTTCGCTTAGATATTTTGTCTTTCCGCCGGGACATAAAATGTATGAGCCGACTGCACCTGCATTTACTCTGAAAGGTCTTGAATTTACATATTCCGATTCAAGTGTTTCACTGTGAATCAAAAACAATCCGTTACTTTGCGAACCGACAAGCATCCCCTCTCCGACTTTGAGCATTGAAGCAGTATCAATACAGACCCTGTCGCCCATATCTAATTTCTTTATGGTTTTAATTTTTACAAGAGTTAATGGCATTGCTGCGGTTGTTTTGTATGTTTCGCTTACATAGTCAGCGATTTTTTTAATTTCCATTACATCAAGCGTATTTATTGCTATTCCGTCGCAGCCCTTTTCAAGAGTGCTTAAAGCAGTCATTGCATCATCAAAATTTCCGACTTCAACTATTATTCCGCTCTTAATTTCGGAAATTAAATTTTCTAACGGAATAACCTTCCAGTTACTTGTTTCAATCAAAAAATATTCGGCAAAATTTTTCATAAATACAACTTCCCTTTCATCATCCTTATTTTCTATCCTTTTGTAAAAGACACTCTTTTTATCCAAACGTTTCAAAATTTCCGGATCAGATGTAAGCACATAATCGGAGTTTAAATTTTCCGAAATCACATTTATTTTTCCCAGTTTTCTTATCTTTTCCAAATCATCCGAATCATCAATAATTCCGTCAAAATTTTTCTCAATTGCATAAGTTATATACCTCTTCTTTACATTCCATTCAATACCCCTTAAATCAATAAAAATTTGCTTGGTCATTTTAAAATTTGTTAAAATCTGTTAAAATTTAAATTAGTAAAATTTAAATTAAGTTTTCAACACTTAATTTTTACAAAATTTAAAGTCAAAATTTTTAAAATTTCAAAAGTGCTTCTTACAAACATAAGTCAATTTTCCCGGATCACCCGGCACCTCCTCGGGAAAGTATATCGCATTTATTTCATTCATGTCAACAAAAACATCTTCTCCTTTCTCTTTGCTGCACATATCACATTTTATTTTTAAACCAGGCAATAAAATTTTCATCCCTATGTCACCTGGAATACATCTTTTAGTTCTCCTGTCTTTAACAACACCTTCAATTGCTTTTGATATATCTACCCTTAAACTTCCGAGTTCTTCCCCGAATTCGGAAATAATTGCAAGTCGGGGAGATGCATCCTTAATAATTTTCGTTGTTCCTATCAAACCAAGGTGATTTTTGTAAAGCCGTTCGATTAAATTTAAATTCAGATCAAATTCTTTCTCCTTTATTGAACCGATATGTGCAATTAAAACATCACTGTCCTTAAATTGTGCTCCTATCTCATCAGTATAACCGGTATCTACTGTCATTCCCAGCCGAAATTTTTTCTTGTTATTTTCTATGAGGTCAAATATTAGTCCGACAGAATATTCATCCCCCCACAACTCCCTGTGTTTTGCCTTTGTTGGCATAAGAACAAAACCATACTTTTCGCTTAAATCAATCGGAATTCCTGGCTGGATTACATAAATTTTTCTTACCGCCGACTTATCAAGAGACAGCAAATTCGCAAATTTATTTAGTGATGAAAAATTTAAAAACAGATCTATTTTTTTCTTCTCTTCCTGCGGAAGGTTGTCATTTCGTTCAAAAATTAAGGTCATTAACGATTCAAACTCACTTGTATGGTCAAGGTGGCTGTGAGAAATGAATATTGCATCTATATCCGAAATGTTGAATCCGTTGGCAAAAAAATTTTCTATAAAGTTAAACCCTGGATCTATGACAAATCCCCGCCCGTTCCATGAGAGAAAATAACCCCCTCCTTTCCTTCGTTCAATATCAGACGACAATGCAGGAGTGTAAGAATTCCACCTTCTCAAAACGATTAAAAAATTTTGAGCATTAGTTATTGTCTTTTTTGCAGAAACAAAATTTTTAAATTTACCTTCTTTTTCGTTAATGTACCGGAATAGCCGTTCTTTCCTGTCTCTCAAATCCTCAACAATTATCTCAATAACATTTTCTTCCGCACTTCTTCCTGTTTCTTTATCTTTAAGGCCTCCTATATTTTGTATCCACCAGTTTGCCTCAATTGCCTTGTTATAATTTGTCTTTTCATAAAATTCAAGCGATTTTTTAAAATTTTCAATTGCCCCGGTTAAATTTCCAATATTTTTTAATGCTACACCCATGTCAAAATACGCATCGGCAAAATTTTTATCTATTTCAATACATTTCTCAAATTCTTCCTTTGCGGCATTGTAGTCGTTCAGCTCATTATATATAAATCCAAGAACATAATGTGCAAATAAAAAATTTTCCTCTGTTTTTATCGCTTCTTTTATGAATTCTATCGCATCTTTTTTTTCTTTATATATATTTAACCTGTTATTCTCCTCTTTTAAAATAAACCCGTATGACTTATCATCGTCGGTCTTTAGAGTTACCTTCTTTTTTGTTTTGTTAAGTTTGAATACAAGCGAATGAATATCGTTTATAATGTTTATAGTCCTGTTATTACTGTCTTTGCTGATTACTGCATTTTTGTATATTTTTAACTTGCTTTTCTCTTCTTTTAGAATATATTCATAAATTTTTCCGCCTGTAATTTCTAAACGGACATTCTTTTTTGCCTTGTTAGACCTTAACAGGAGTGAATTATTTCCATTTGTAACAGTTATTGTTTCATTATTATCGGTTTTTTTGATGACCGTATTGAAATTGTCTTTGGAATCTTTGAACAAAGCAGATGGATTATTAATCCAGTCGATTTTTAATTCATCCTTTAAAAATTTTATGAAATCAGTATTGTTTTCAGGAACATCATCCCAGCAAAACAAATACTTCTCCACCCAGTCGATTTTTAATTCATCCTTTAAAAAATTTATGAATACCTTATTGTTTTCAGGAACATCATCCCAGCAAAACAAATATTCATCTTTTTTGCCGTGTGCGCAATAATTAAGAACGCCTTTGAAAAAATTTACATCTGCCTTTTCATTAGCACTTTCTGCCGTAAGAATTCCTTCCGTGCAAAGTTTCTCTATGTCTTTAAGGTCTTTGTATTCTTTTGCCTGTAATTTGGCTATGACTTTTTTTTCTAATTCAATAAGATTAATGTCTTTAAATGGATTAATTGGCATTTGGAAATTTATTAAAAATTTAAAAATTTTTGTTTAAAAATAAATTAATATTTAGTGAAAAAATTATAATTAGTATGTACAAAATAATTAGTAAAATAACTAATGTGTATAAAATAACTAATGTGTATAAAATAATTAGTAAAATAATTAATGTGTATAAAATAATTAATGTGTATAAAATAATTAGTAAAATAACTAATGTGTATAAAAATTTCAAATTATAAAAATTTATCCGTTTAAATTTAAATTTGTCTAAATGGCGAGATTACGAAAAGTGGGAGGGGAAGGACCACCCGGTGTTGCAGGGCTTGTCCGATATTTTGACGTTGATGAAGGGGGACCAAAATTAGAGCCAATGCTTATTATAGGAGTAATTGTAGTTATTATAGTTGTGGAGGTAGCATTGGGGACATTGCTGAAGGTTTAAGAATTTTGAGATTATTTCATATTTTATTTTCTATTTTTGAATAAGAGCGGCAATAAATTTATCTATCTTTGACGCAAATTCCTTTACTTTTGCTGTCAAAAAGGAGTTTCATTTGCAAATAGAAACAATTTTTTCTGTAAGTGTTTTAAAATCATCATAACATTTTTGAACGGCATATACAGGCATGCCAATTGCCCCATCTGCTGGTTTGAGTATAAATATATGCTTGTGTGCTTCCATTAACATCGGTGCTAAGCTGCGATAATGCTTTAATAGTCCAATACAATTATCGTCTTCTTCAACTGTTTGGGATGACAGTTGATTATTATTTAAAACATATTTGGAATAAAAATACGGAATCCTATTTACCCATTTTAAATAAGATTTTACAATTCTGCTTTCTTTTGCTGTATATTGCATGACAATATAACCTGCGGGTAACTCTTTCCCTTTTGGAATATCAAAATTTCGTATAATAAGCTCGTATAATAATCTGCAGTAGAAACGAGATGTAGCCACAACATTAAATACATACAACTTATTACACAAGAATACGATCTACTTTATAGGTAGGTTATTATAGTAGTCTAATTAATTATTAAAAGAAATCTTATACTTTCCTGTATTGTAATTTAAAAGGATTATCATACTTTATATAACGATAAAAAAGAATTTAAGAAACTCCAAAAATGGGAAAAAGAATCAAACAGAATACAAGGGAAGGAACATGTTTATGTAGCGGATGTTGAACTTGACCAGTTGATGACATGCTTCTGGATGAGCTTTGCAAATCTAAGCAGTTTCTTTTTGTCTCAGTGCCTAAATAACAAGAAAATGGAACTTCAGACACTTATCCAGTCCTTTTTTATGTTAAGTGGAACAATAACAGAGACAGAGAACGAAAGAACCATTAATCTGACGAGAAATGAAAAAGAACCAGAAATGATGGAAAAACTGGCATTAGGACTGAATGCTTTAAATAGTTTCAATATTAATAATATTAACGGGAAAAAATATTTGTTTCAATTAAGTGGTAATAATTAATTCGGTTAATTTTTTAATTTAGCCGATAGTCATGTAATAGAAAAATAGTTTAAATTTATAATGATAAAAATTTAATCTTTAATTATAAAAATGTCCATCCGGCAAATTAAACAAATACGGAAAGGTGTATGGGAGATTGAGAATAAACCGGTTCCAATCAGAATCTACGGAACAGAAAAGATAGTTAATACAATGGAAGAAGATGTCATAAATCAGGCAAGAAATGTTTCCCAGCTTCCTGGGATTGTAAAAGCAAGTTTAGTCATGCCTGACGGACATAAGGGGTATGGATTTCCAATCGGAGGGGTTGCTGCATTTGATGTGGAAAAAGGAATAGTAAGCCCTGGCGGTGTGGGCTATGATATCAACTGCCTTTCGGGAGATACAAACATATTATGTGAGCATGGATATTATGTTAAAATAAAGGACTTTGAAGAAAATTGGAAAAAAAAAAGTTTGCTCTCTTATGATCTTTCTAATGGATATTCAGAAGTTACCTCCATCAAAAAATTTATTAAATTTAAACCAAAAAATTCGGTCTATAAAATTATTACTAAAAGTGGAGATGAAATAACTGCTACTGAAGATCATCCGTTCTGGACTCCAAAAGGAATGATTAATGTGGGGGATTTAAAAATCGGAGATAAACTCGGAATGTATCATTTTAAAGGCGTTCATTATGAAGAACCAAGTGATGAAGAAATATTGAATGAGAATAAAATTAAGGAAAATCTTATTTTTTTGGGAAAGGCCTTTCAGGGAAACGCTATGCAACAGGTAATGACACAGTTAAAAAAAATAAAAATTCTACCCTTAAAATACAACTCAATACAAATTTCTTATTTATTAAAAATAATTGGTTTTGTTCTTGGTGACGGCTCCCTTTATTTTCAAAATAAAAAGGGGAATGGAATTGTTAGGTTTTATGGAAAACCTGAAGATTTACAAGAGATAAGAGAAGATATTTTGAAACTCGAATTTACTCCCTCAAAAATTTATTCAAGAAAAAAGCAAGGCAAAATTAAAACCGAATACAAATGCTATGAATTTGAAAATACAGAACATAGTATTAAGGTTGTTGGCAATTCATTTGCCGTTTTGTTATTTTCTTTAGGTGTTCCAGCAGGTAAAAAGGTTTCGCAGGCATATCAAATTCCCTCATGGATTCTTAAATCAAAGTTATGGCAGAAAAGATTATTTCTTGCATCGTTATTTGGGGCGGAAATGTCGTCACCAAAGGTAAATAATAATGGTTATAATTTTGATGCGCCGTGCTTCTCGATGAGTAAGTTAAAAAAATTTGAAGAAAACGGAAGACAATTTATGGAGCAGATGGTTGATATGCTTTCAAATTTTGGCATAAAAACACAAAAAATTGGAAAAAGAAAAGAGGGCAAGTCCGTTCGTTTCAAAATAATGGTCTCAAACGACACCGAAAATTTAATTAATTTTTATGAAACCGTAAATTTTGAATATAATAAAGACAAAAGAAACGAGAGCAATGCGGTTGTTCAGTATTTAAAGTTCAAGAACAAAGTTATTAAAGAAAGGAAAGGAAGTCCAAGAATTGCTCTGAATTTTGAGACATATGGCGAGTATAAAAAGAACATAACGGATGACGGGAAAGAAGGGTATGTTTGGAATGAAGTCGTGAAAATTGAAAAAGTAAATTTTAATGACTATGTTTATGATTTTACAGTTGAGCACAAAGATCATAATTTTATTGCAAATAAATTTATTGTATCTAACTGTGGCGTCCGGCTTTTAACAACTTCATTAACCGAACCGGACATAAAGTCGCGATTAAAAATTTTAACAAACAAATTATACCAAAATATCCCGAGCGGTGTCGGAAAAGGCGGAATTTTGAAGTTAGGCATTGACAAGATAGATGAAGTCGGGAGGTTAGGTGCAAAATGGGCGATAGAAAATGGTTATGGAATTAAACAGGACTTAAATTTTATGGAAGAGAACGGATGTATTGATGATACTGATACGGGCAAGGTTTCCCAAAGAGCAAAGATGAGGGGAAGGGACCAGCTTGGAACATTGGGAAGCGGAAATCACTTTCTTGAAATCCAGAGAGTTGAGGAAATTTATAATGATGATATTGCAAAGAGATTCGGATTGTTCAAAGGACAAATAACCGTAATGGTTCACTGCGGAAGCAGGGGCTATGGCCATCAGATTTGTGATGATTATATTAAAATTTTGCTTTCTGCCACAAAAAAATATGGAATAAATTTATCTGATTCGGAACTGGTCTGTGCTCCTTTAAATTCAAAGGAAGGAAATGATTATATTAAAGCAATGCACTGCGGTGTCAATTATGCTTTTTGTAACAGAGAAATGATAACGCACCGGATTAGAGAAACATTTGAAAATTTAAAATTTAATGTTGAAATGAAAATTATGTATGATGTTTGCCACAACATAGCAAAATTTGAGAAACACAAAGTTGACGGTGAAGAAAAATTGCTGTGTGTTCACAGAAAAGGTGCAACAAGGGCATTTGCAGCAGGAAGAGATGAAATTCCGGAAAGTTACAGAAATGTGGGACAACCTGTTATTGTTCCGGGAAGTATGGGAACATCATCTTATGTTTTGGTGGGAACAGAAAGGGCAATGGAAGAAACATTTGGAAGTGTATGTCACGGTGCTGGCAGGGTTATGTCAAGGGCAGAGGGAATAAGAACATGGAGAGGCGAAGATATAATGAAAGAAATGGAAAGAAAAGGACAGGTGATAAAGTCAGAATCTCTGAAGATTTTGGCTGAAGAACATCCGAGTGTTTATAAGGATATAGATGAAGTTGTAAAGAGTGTTGAACTATCGGGATTAAGTAAATTAGTGGCGAAGGTTGTGCCTTTGGGGATAATAAAGGGATAAATTTTATTGTTATTTTTACAGGAGGTTAATTTAATAAATAACGCTCTTATGTTGATTTTCACTGATGGAGTTCAAATACATTGTTGAAGTTTTGCAAATTTTAAAATTCAAGCACAAACTCAAATATAAATTAAGTCAAATACACTAAAAATGCAAAACACAAAAGTTCAATAATAATAAGTATATGAGCGAATTGGTTTTATATGATGATCTAAATTATCAAAAATAGAAAAAGATGAGTACGCACCATAAATTAATAATTGGAAATTGTATGAGTATGGAAGAAATTCCTGATGAAACTGTCCATCTTGTGGTAACCTCCCCTCCGTATTTTAATGCACCATTTGACTATAAAGGTTTATTTAAAAGTTATGGACAATATTTAGGCGTCCTTCGTAAAGTAGCTAAAGAGCTATATAGGGTATTAGCTGATGGAAGGATTTTTTTCCTTAACATTGATGATATGTTAATAGACGGCGAAAAATTTCCAATCGCTGCCGATGCGACCAGAATACTTTTAGATGCTGGTTTTAGATACAGGGACAGAATCATCTGGAAAAAACCTGAAGGTTATTTAAGGATAAGCAGGCGTAGTGGAGTCATTTTGCAGAATCCTTATCCGATGTATTTTTATCCGGATAATCTTCTTGAAAGCATAATCATCTTCCAAAAAGGGAGATTTAACTATAGATTGATTTCTGAGGAGATCCGGGAAAAATCAAAAATTGATACAAAAGAGTTTCAAGACAAAAAATGGTATATGACTTTATGGGAAATGAATAATGTTATGCCAGGTTCTCCGTTAGAGAAAGATATAGCTGCATTTCCTGAAGAATTACCATATCGGGCAATAAAATTATTTTCATATGTTGGTGAAACAGTCTTAGATCCTTTTGCGGGTTCTGGAACAACTATGAAAATAGCAAGGCAGTTAGGAAGGAATAGTATAGGTATAGAAATTAAAAAATCGCTGATTCCCACAATAAAAGAAAAACTTGGATTTAACGGACAAAAAACCTTAACAGATAATAAAGATACTTTTGAGGTAATTCAGAGATCAAAAGGATGGATAGAATGAACAACCTCACAGCTAGAATTAAGGGAATAAAATATACTCCTCTTTTATGTAGAGAGTTACACACATTTAATTTTAATGAGTTAGCAGAAGCCTTATCAAAAGAAGCTACCTTTATCCTAAGCATAGATGATAAAAATAAAGTAGCTGTAAGCTGGTGGGTTTCTGCAAAGAGAACAAGATCGTATCCTTACGCCAGAGTTTATGACTCTCTTAGTTTTTCCGGTAAGAAAATCACAATAATCCCAATATTTAAAGATGAGGGAAAAGAAGGCGACAGAGATTTCCTGCAATGGGATACAATTTCATTAATGAGTCTGCTTGGTGTTTATGTAATTGTGGCCTATTATGAGGATTCAGTTCAAAGTTCAAGGTATGAGAATAAGATAACTAAACAAAGATTTGACGTTGATTATCTCAAAGAAGAGATTAAGAACTTACTATCATATCAGTCAGATGCACTACATTGGAATGTATCGCAAATAGATAAAGTTGTCCAAATTGGCAAAAAAGCATTGGAATCTTATGAAAAAATCTCACAAAAGACAGGGGTTGAAATGCATTCAAGAGCAACCGCTGAAAAAAGAATTGAACAATTAAAAGAAGGAAAAGATACCTTTATGAATCTTTCGAGAAATCTTGCAGAAATGGCACAAAAGAGAGAAAGCATAACTGTGCAACCAAAAGAGAAACTGTCAGGAGCTAAAGGCACTATAACAATAACCAACTATTTAGGAGGAAATTATTATTTCACTTCCGATGAAGTTGAGTTACATGAAAATGATATTTATTTGATTGATGCAAAGCACACAAAGACAGATAATCTTCCATCTATAAACGATATTAAGGATGGACTGCTTAAAATGATACTTTTTACAAATTTGGAAAACGTTAAATCAGACGGCAGGAATCTTAATCCCGTGCCAATTCTGAAACTTACAACAGGTAGGGGTTTTTCAATTGAATCATCAAGCGAAAAACAGAAAGAATTATTGGATACATTAAATAAAGAAGCAAAATTAAATGGATTTACAATCAGAAATTTTTAAATTTTTAAACTAAAACAAAGATTATAAATATGCAAAGCAAAATTGAATTATTTGTTTGCTAACGATACGTTGTATCCGTTAAATTTCAAATATTAAATTTTAGTAACTATTCAGAGAGTATTTTCAAAATGAAATTTTGTAATACTGAAATCTTTTGATTTCAATCTTACAAAATGTTTGGAACATTTTGTAATACTGAAATCTTTTGATTTCAATCTTACAAAATGTTTGGAACATTTTGTA
>JAGTWP010000034.1 GCA_018260755.1 Candidatus Altarchaeum sp.
TTAAATAGATTATGATTCGAAATTTAAATTTTTGTACTGAAATAATAAAATAATCGCTCTTATACTTATTATTATTGAACTTTTGTGTTTTGCATTTTTAGTGTATTTGAACTTGGATTGATATTTGAATTTGTGCTTGAATTTTAAAATTTGCAAAACTTCAACAATGTGTTTTATCTCCATCAGTGAACATCAACATAAGAGCGTTTCTTTTTAAGAAAAGTTAAAATGATTATAAATTTAACCGACTGCCTGTTCGCTTAATTTTTTAACCCTTTCAATCGTATCTGCTTCTTCCGGCGATTTATCATCCCTAAACCGGACTAATCTCGGAAATCTTAAAGCATATCCGCTCGTGTATGAAGGCGATTTCTGGATTTCCTCATAAGCAACTTCAATAACAATACTTGGCCTGATTTCAACATCTTTCCCTTCTTCTCTTGTAATTAATTCCCTTAAATTTTCCGTCATCTCTTTGAATTCTTCATCCGTGAATCCTGTTCCCAATCTGCCTATTGTTAAAAATTTATTTGTTTCCGGATCTCTGATTGCTAATAAAAACGATGCTAACCATTGTGCCCTTCTTCCTTCCCCCCATGTTCCCCCGACAATTACAACATCTAATGTTTCCATGAGTGGCTTAATTTTATACATATATCCTACTCTTGAACCCGCCTGATAAACAGCATCTAATTTTTTTGCCATCACCCCTTCATGACCTAATTTTAAGGCATAACTATAAAATTTTTCCGCCTCTTCAATATTATCCGTAATTGTTTGTTCCGCCAGACGAAATACCTCCGTCGTCCTTACCGTATTTTCCAAAATTTTTCTCCTGTTCTCAAATTTTTCATTGAGCAGTGATTTTCCGTTCAGATAAACCATATCAAATAAATTTATTTCAACAGGAATTTTAATAGCAATTTCATCAATATCATATTTTCTCTTTATCCTACGGGATAATGCCTGAAAGACCCTCGGTTTTCTTCTTTCGGAATCATCACCCTGTTCTGTGCCACCTTGTCCTATGCCCTGTATTGCTACTGTTTCACCTTCCATAATTACACTGTCCGCTTTCACATTTTCTTTAACCGCTTTAACAATTTCCGGAAACTGGGCAGTAACATTTTCAAGTCGTCTTGTAAATAAATAAATTTTATCCTTATTTTTCTGAATTTGTATTCTCATTCCATCATATTTTACCTCAAATGCACATCTTCCAAATTCATCAATTGCATTTTCAATTGGATTAATGAAGATATTTAAGTTGCCCCTCTCTTTTTTCAAATTATATTCACATATTTTTTCACCACCAAGTTCAACATCAACAATATTCTTTTCTTCGTTAAGTACTATAGCAAGCGAGTTTTTATTATCTTTAATATCTTTAATTAATAGTTTATTTTCATCTATTTTTTCGATTTCTGCATTTTTTATCCATCCTATCTCTATATCTTTCTCTAAAAATGTCAGGAATTTTTTACTATCCTTTCCGGGAATGCACACATACCAATTACGCTTATATATATTTAGCTTACCATCCTCTTCTTTTAAAATGTAATCATAGGTGTCCCCGCAACCCATTTCTAAGCTTGCAGTATTTTTTAATTTGTCAATTTTAAACAATAGTGAGTTATTCTCCTTTGTAAAGGATATAGTTTCACCATTATCCCCTTTTTTTATTTCTGCGTTTTCCGCCCAATTTATTTTTAAGTCATCCTTTAAATGTTTTAGAAGTCCTGAAACATCACCCCAACTAAACAAATACTCAGCATTCTCCTTTAGAAGCCATTTATATTTCTTATCCTCGCCAAGATCTATATCCACAATGTTTTTTTCTTTGTTAAGTATTATAGTAAGCGAGTTTCCATTATCTTTAACTGCTATGGTATTTTCATCTATCCTTTTGATTTCTGCGTTTTTTATCCATTCTAATTCTAAATTTTTCTCTAAAAATGTTATGAATCTTCTACTATCTTTTTCAAGAATCTCGTTCCAGATAAACAAATGCATGGGAATATCTTCCCAACTAAACAACTCAGGCCCCATTTTTTGTGCGAGCATAACCCTTATAGGGATACCGATTTCAGGTACAATATTTTCAAGTCCTTTTATTCCCTTTAATTTTGCAATTTTTGCAATCTTTCCCATGTCAGATGTCAAATTATATGCCGCCTCAATATTTGTAGTAATGGAGGTTTTTAATTTTTTTCCGAGAGGTGTGTCTGAAAGAAGAATTTTATTAAAACTTTCAATATCCTCTGTTTGTATCTTTTCGATTTTATATATCTTTAGATCTACACGCTCCTTTTTTAAAATATACTCCTGCTTCTCTCCACCACTGACTTCTAAGATTATTTTCTTTTCTTCTTCATCGAGTCTGAATATAAGCGATTTTTCTACTTTTGTAATGGTTATTACTTTGTCATCATCGCTTTTTTCAATTTTTGCATTTTCTATCCATTCTATTTTTAAGTCGCCTTTTAAAAATTTTATAAGTTCGGCATTGTTTTCAGGAACATCTTCCCAGTTAAACAAATACTCAAGTTTTTTTATTTTAATATAATTATTTTTTGAAAAATCAGTATAGTAATCAAATAAATTTTCATCCTTTTTTATAGTATTCTCTAACTCACTATCAATCAAAATTTTCTCGGACTTGGTTTTCTCCAAAAGTTCTTGAATTAGTATTCTATCATCCTTTCTGTATATGTTTGGTATTCCTGCATCCCATTTCAAAATATAACTATATGTCTTTCCATCAACGAGTTCTAACATTGCTTTGTTTTCTTCCTCGTCAAGTTTTAACCGAAGTGAGTTTTCCCCATTTGTAATCGTTATGATCTGGTTATTGTCGTTCTTTTTTATTTCTGCGTTTTCCACCCATTCTATCTTTAGATTATTTCTCAAAAATCCTACGAGTTTTCTGTTATCGTTTCCTGGGACATTATTCCAACCAAACAAATATTTGTTTTCCCCTTCTTCCCCTTTCTGCCATAGTAAATCCTTCCATAAGATTTCAGCAAAAAAAGCTCTTGCAATCGCATCCCTGATTACACCTTCTCCGATTCCCACCCTCATTTCCCCGAGCAACAATCTTATAAAAAATTTTGCTTCTGTTTCCGTTGCCTTTGATAAAATTTTGTCTATTAACTGCATCTTTTTATCCTGCGAGCCATCACCCGCACATTCTGAAATTTTTTGAAAACATTCGCTCACTTCTTTTAAGGTTAAATTTTCCGTTTCGGATGAAAATAATGAGTGCTGAATCCTTTCGCTTAAAATTTTACCTGCAACATTTCCCAAATCACCTTCTTCCCTGATTTTATCCTTAATTCTTTCCTCTTTCCATCCCGTTGTCTTTGATAATGCCTTTACAACGATATTTTCTGCAATTCCTAACTCTTTATTGCTCCATATAGGAAATGTCTTTCCCTGAAAAAACAACAGCACAATTTGCAGGCATTCATCTGAAACATCGGCAATAAATTTAGCAACGATATTTGTAAGTTCAATCCTTCCTGTAATGCTTTCTTTATCTATTTTGTCAAAAATTTCAGCGATTCTTATGAAGTCCATTTTTAATGTTCGCTCATATACTTATTATTATTATTATTATTATTATTAGTAACTATTCAGCCACCCAAAAAATTACGAGTAAATTTTTTGATTTTTACGCTCACTTCGTTCGTGTATTTTAAAATCTTTGAGATTTTAAAATTGTATTTTTTGAAATTTTACGCTCATTTTTCAAACGATTTCGTTTGAAAAATACACGAACGAAAGTGAGCGGACTTCGTTCGTGTATTTTCAAACAAGTTTGAAAATCGCGGGTATTAAAAAATATTTGAAATATTTTTTAAGATTGAAAATTTATTTATAAATTTTCAGTAAATTTTTGTACCCTCTGAATAGTTACATTTTAAATTTTAAATTTCTACAATCTCCACCTTACTGAGTGCATCCTCAACCAATTTTTCAACATCTAAATTTTTCTCAATCTTCTTTACAATCTCAATCTTTGCCTTTGTTGCAGGATGTTTCGGCATAAATCTCGTACAGGTATCACAATGGGGAAGTATTGAAATTTCATAAGTTCCTATTTCTTTTGCTTTATTGATGATTTCCTCTTTATCAAATCCAATCAAAGGTCTCAATATCGAAATTAAACATGCTTCGCTGATTGTCTTTATATTTTCAAGTGTCTGCGATGCGACCTGACCGATGGCATCACCTGTAATTATTGCTTTGGCATCTTCTTTTTCACAAACTTTTTCAGCAATTCTCAGCATAAACCTTCTGTAAAGCACAATCCTAAACCTTTCAAATTCTCCCGCTGTATTCACAAAAATTTCTCTCTGCAAATCGGCAAAAGGAACAAAATAAATTTTTCCCTCAAACTGAAATTTATCCAAAATTTTAACAATGGTTTTGACTTTTTCCAGGGACTCAATTCCTGTATACGGAAACGAATGAAAATGGACAAATACAACTTCGCATCCTCGCTTCATAGCATAAAATGAAGAAACAGGAGAATCAATTCCGCCTGAAATCAATGAAACAACCTTCCCAGAAACACCGACAGGCAGCCCTCCGATGCAGCCGAACTTTTTTGTATATAAAAATGCGCTCCGAGTGGTAATTTCAATAATAACTTCAGCATCAAAATTTTTCAGAGAGACATTTTTCTTTAAATCGGCAATTATACGCTCACCTACTATTTCATTTATCTGCTGCGATGTCCAAGGAAATTTTTTGTCCGCACGAACAGCGGAAATTCTGAATGTGTTAAAATTTTTTCCGCTTAATAAAAACACTGCTGTATCTTTTATTGCATCAATTTCGCAAGGACATTTTATTGCATAAGAAAAATGTGCGATTCCTATGACATTCTTTAAAATTTCGGAAATTTTTTTATATCCTTTTTCCCCTTCATCTGCTTCTTCATCTAATTCAACAACAAATCGCCCTGAAATTTTTTTCAAAAGAAATTTAATGCTTTCTTTTTTAAGTGCCTTTTCAATGTTGTTCTTTAAAGCATCTTCAAAAAATCCGCGATTATTACCTTTAAGAGCTATTTCTGCGTAATGAATAACTACATATTTAAATTTCATCATAAATTTCTTAATTCGCATTATTTTCATTAATTCCGCCAAAATTCAGACATTGTTTGTCCATCTTATCAGTTCATCCAGTTTCTTCATCGCATTTCCGCTTTCAATTGATTTCTTTGCAATTTCAATTGCCTCGTCAAAATTTTCCGCTTTTTTTCCGACGATGATTCCTGCCGCAGAATTAAGCAAAACGATATTTCGCTTTGGCAAAATTTCTGCACTTTTATCATCGCTCAAAATCCGCTTTATTATTTCTGCATTGAAGGATGCATTTCCTCCTCTTATATCTTCAAGATTTGCTTTTTCAAAGTATTTGTCCGGCTCAATATAATATGTTTTTATTTGGTTGTTCCGTAATTCGGAAATTTTTGTCCTGAAAATATTTGAAATTTCATCCATTCCGTTACTGCTCGCCACTATGGCACGCTCCAAACCTAAAATTTTCAACACACCACAAAATTTTTCAGTAATATCTTCACTGAATACCCCCAAAACCTGTCCCTTTACATTTGCAGGATTTGCCAAAGGTCCCAACATATTAAAAACAGTTCGGACGCCAATTTCTTTCCGGACAGGCATCACATTTTTCATTGATTTGTGATATAATGGAGCAAACATAAATCCAAGTCCGATTTTGTTGATACATAGTTCAGTTATTTTCGGTTCTATATCAATTTTGACATTTAACGTTTCAAGAACATCCGCACTGCCTGATTTTGATGTTATCGCCCTGTTTCCATGCTTCGCAACCTTAATTCCTGTTCCAGCAACAACAAACATCGCACATGTAGAAATATTAAATGTATTAAATTTATCGCCCCCTGTTCCACAGGTGTCAATTGCATAATCATCAACATGCACCTTCTCGGCAAAATTTCGCATAATTTTTGCCATTGCTGCAATTTCGCCTGCCGTTTCGCCTTTCATTCGCAGACCTGTCAAAAATGCTGCCATCTGTGCATGTGTTGCCTCTCCTTTCATAATTAAATTCATTGCATGACTTGCTTCTTCATCACTTAAATTTTCCCTGTCAACAAGTTTTTGAATAATCGGTTTCATTTTGTTTGTGATTTGGTTTATGCGAAATTTATTTAAATTTGTTTAAGCCTGTGATTATTTTTAATCTTATTTAAAAATTTTATAAATTTTTAAGTCTCCGAATGAAATGAGGTGACAAAATGTTTGAAACATTTTGTAAATATACAAACGAAGTGAATGTAAGATACAAACGAAGTGAATGTAAGATACAAACGAAGTGAATGTAAGATACAAACGAAGTGAATGTAAGATACAAACGAAGTGAATGTAAGATACAAACGAAGTGAATGGAACGAAGTGAATGGAACGAAGTGAATGGAACGAAGTGAACGTAAGGGATGTTATCAGATTAATAAGATATGTTACAGATAAAATTCCGACAGGTCTTTTTAGGTTGGCAAATTATAAAATTTAAAAAAATATAAAAATTAAATTTAAACTTATCCGAACCTATAACAAAATTCTTTTATCCCTACCTTATACTGCCTAAAATTACTCGTATATCAATGCCTTTGCATCCATTATTGCCTTCTTAGTCATTTTTGAGGCCTCAATTGCAAAGTCAACACTTTTTGCTCCGGTAATAACTATCCTTCCGGATCTAAAAACAAGCATCACTGTCTTTGGCACTTCAATTTTATAAACAAGTCCGGGAAACTGCTCGGGTTCATACTCTGTGTTCTCGTCGTAGTCGGCAAGCACATCTAAATTTATCTTCGGATAAAACATTGTTGAAGCGACTATATTTTGCAATTTTATTATCGGCTCAGAGTTTAGATTTATATCAAACGCTTTTAATTTTTCAATCAGATGATTTTTTGCCTTTTGAACAAATTCTTCTCTTCCCGCACCTGTACATATAATACTTCCGGAATCAAACAATAACATTGCCAGCTGTAAATCCTTCAGACGATACACAATGCCTGGAAATCTTGATTTATTATAAACAAATGTAAGTGCATCCTGTGCTATAACCTTTTCTATCTCCCCTTCTTCTATTGCTTTCCTTATTGTTTTCCTAAAAATTTCCGTAATTTTTTCTATATCCTCTTTATTTATTTTTTCTTCATCAATTCCTTCCTCGTTCATTGCTTTCTTAAATGTATCGTAGTATTCCTTGTTTATTACCTTTGCTATGCCTTCTTCTATGTTTGCATTTTCTTTTGTTGCTTTCGTAAAAATATTCATATAGTCCTTTTCTATGATATTTTCTATATCTAACCGGTTATTATGAATGTATTCCGACTTTATTCCATCCAGGTTAATTGATATTGAGGCCACAATATTTTCCAGAATAATCAGATTATCATAGACCAAAAGTTTGCCTGCTTTTTTTCGGATAACTAAAATTTCCTTCACCTTATCTTCATTTTCTACAAATACCCTGCCTTCACAATATATTTCTATACTTTTATCTGTATTGTCTCCCAAGTCCTTTATCGTATAAATATCAACCATTCCGTCTATTCTGTTCCATATAACTCTCCATTCACAGTCTTTTATTTTTTTAACCTCCGCTCTCGCAGGAAGAAAAATTTTATTCTGATAAAACCCGTCCCTTAATTCCTCACTTATTATTCCTTCTTTTATATATTTACTGTAAGCTGCCCTTAAATCAAACAGATGTCCGACCTCATCAAGTTGAAAGTTTATGCTATGCCCATTATGTGAGAGGGTAATGTTTTTATTATCTTTGCTTTTTTCAATTTTTGCATCTTTGTTCCAGTCCACAAAGAAATTTGTCTTTAAATAATTTCTAATACTTTCTTCATCCTTTCCTGGAACATTATTCCACTCAAAAACAAATTCGGATATATCAATTTTATCCTTTTTCTTCTTTTTTTTAATGACAACCTCGTCTTTGTTCTTTTTTGGCCCTCTGCTCATTTTATAATAATAAATAAATTTAAATAGTAAAATTTAAAAATAATTTAACGACAAAAATCAAAAATGATAAAATTTAAAAATACATAATAAAATTTAACTCAAAATTTAACTCAATAAAACCGCATTTATAATTCCATCCTGTCCAGGTCTTGAAGTAACCTTAACTTCTATTTCTTTATTAGCCATTCTGACTTTAAGGATTGCCCCTTTTGTTATTATATTTGCCCTTGCAAATTCCCTGTTTGCGGGATTATTAACAACGGATAAAATTTCACACTTCTCATAGTTGTTGTTAGTGCTGTCAATCAGGACATTTGCATATTTTTCGGACAATAAACGATTTTTTATATTTCCGCCCCTCACTCTTATTTTCTTTATTTTGTGCTCTCCGATGGATGTATTTGCCGGCTCCCGTGCAATTTCATATTTCCTTTTTCCCCTCTTTTTAAGTTTTTCTGATGGTGTTTGGTACATTTTAAAAGATGTTTTATAAATATTAATAAATTAGAATTTTATAACTAAATTTAAAAAATAAAATTTGCCACTCAAAAAGAAAAGAAAAATAAAAAAAATAAAAGACAAAATAAAAAATAAAAAATAAAAATTTAATGGCAGAATGCCTTTTTTATGTCTGCTTTTATTTGCCCTTATATATTTTTAGATCGCTGCTCGCCATTACTCCACACAACCTTTACTTCAGGAAGTCCTTTCGCACCTGCTCCTTTAATTCCTTCTGCATTTATAATCTTATACTCTGCTATTCTTTTTTCTCCTTTCTTTAAATTACCAAGATTCATTATCAGAGTATCCCCCATTGCTGTTTTCTCAAGTCCCTGTGTAATTACCTCTATCTGCAATCCCAGAGGAATAATATCTTCAAGCATACACGCATCAAGTGTCTTATGTGTTTTATTAACTATTGTAATTGTGACCTTTCCGTCTCCTCTTTCTTTTGTTATTTCAACCTTTCCTTTCATCATGAACAGAATCAGATAAATCAGCAGCAGTATTGGCAACAACAATAAAAGCAATATCCAGTAATCAGGTAATTTCTTTTCTATTTTTACCGGCAATGCAAAGTGTTCAACAGTGTAATCCGCATATTCCTGCTGATCTACAGTTATGTATCCCGACTGGTTAATTGTCAAACTGAATATTCCATGTTCATCTGTAACAATCTTTTGCGTTACATTATTTGGCAATCTGACAACAAGTTCTCTGTTTGCGACTAAATTTCCCTGTTTATCTCTAACCTCAAATTCATAAATTCCTTCCTTTTCTTTGCCTTCTCCTTTTAATTGAGTAACAATTAAAATTTCTTTTTCAACTGTCGTTGGCTTTTCGGCTTCTACAACTGTTGGTGTTCTTGCCTCTACACCACCCTTTGTTGCTCTTATATCATAAACTCCGAGAACTGCTTTTGGGATAACTGCTGTTCCGTCAGTTCCTGTTACTGCTGTTTGTCCAGCATAGTCTACATGAGCATTTGCAACAGGAATTTCTTCTGATTTAATTAATGTTTCACTGACTTTCACCCATCTTGTTCCGTTTGTTGTATTTTGTTTGTAAGTTAGGTTGTAAGTATAGGCTTTATTTATAACTTTGACTGTAAATGATTCATTTTCTTTCATTGCGGTTATATTTCTGACCACTAAAGTATAATTTGTTACAGTTGCTGACCTGAATACACCTTCTGTGGTTGTTACTGGTTCTGTTGCTGTTGGAGGTAATGCTGCCGTAGTTATACCTTCACCTCCACCACCTCCGATACTTATGGGTGATCGTGGCTGTGGCTTACAGGTTAGACATATTGGTGGTTCTGGTGCGCCTGCACCTTTCTTTGTAATAGTCAATACTTTATTCCATACCTGGACATTACAACACATATCATAAATAATAACAGTAACATTTAAGAAGTATGTTGTTTTATTTGCAACATCAGAAGGTAACACATACGGAGTACCTTCAACACCAACGCCTCCAAATCCATTTTCTATTCCCTGATTATCAAATATCCCATCAATATTTGGATCTCCTAATTGCAAGGATGTAGGAGTAACCTTTGTTATGTTTCCATTCTCATTTACATAAGGTGTGAAGAATACTTTTACTACTGCAGGAAGACTTTCTCTATTCTTCAAACTTACATTTATGTAAACAGTATCTTCAGTATGCAGCTCACCTTTATCTTTCAAATTAACCATTTGAACATCTTCATCGCGGATGTTTGGTGCAACAATATCACCTATTGAAATATTTCCAAGTTTAATTATATTCTTTTGCTCAGTCTCATTTCCTACAATTACTGTAACATTATAGACATACTTTCCTTCTATAAAGTCTTTCTCACCTATTGTTTCCAGATCATCAATTTTTTTGATATAGTAGGATTTATTTAACTTCAATGTTATTACATTATTATTTAAAGTTGCATTTTCGCTTAACACACCCTCAGGTGCAACAGTAGTTATATTGGTGCCATCAATAGTTAATGTAATTTCATCATCTCCAACTTTTACCGTTAATTTCGAAGTATTTGCATTTATTTTTAGAGTTATAACTGGATCATTAAATGAATATCCTCGTGTATCTCTTTCATTTATGTTTGGAGAGGATAGGTAATCACTGCTAAATGCACATTTCGCGTATGCACCTCCGTATTTCACTAAATCCATATTTATTGTCTTTGTAATATTTGCCTCGTCTAAATTCACTACATTTTTACCTGTTGAACTTTCATTATATTTCCATACATACGGTGCGTCTGTTGCATCAACTGAAACATATACGCTATTGTTAAATTCAAACAACCACGGATTTTTAATACTTGAAAATGTTGCTGTATCAAAACTTGCACTATCAAAGTCAGATTTCTTTACACCCGCAGCACTAACTGCTTTATGTAAAATATTTACATTTATCAATGACCAACCAGTATCATTTGTAGTATATTTTTCAACATATATTTTATTGTCTGTTAATGGTGCTTTCACAAAATAAGTTACCGTTTTGTTTCCGGTGGTTACAGGGTAATCTAATTCTATAGTATCTAATAAAGGTGTATCTACTTGGAATGACACATATAAATTACCACCATTGAAGAGTATATTTGGATGATGTGCTTCACAAGTTGTATTCATTTTTTGTCCTTTTGTTTCAACTTCGCATAGTGGATCACCATAAACAGTTATATTCCCTCCAACAACGTCTTCTTTCTTGACCTTAAGCACATATTTTCCTTTATTCAAAATATCTGCTGACACATAATAAGTATGATTCAATTCATTGTTGAACGTTAATGTAACATTTGTGAACTTAATTTCATTTCCTGTTATATTTGGGGTTTCACTTGCTATCCATGTAACTCCAAAATTGTTTCTTAAATAATCCTTAAGTTCTTGAATGCCCCCAATGTCCCCATTAATTGAATAATTCCAGTTAAATGCTCTTTTTTCTGCGAAATCTGTAATCTTTCTAATCGTTCCATCTTCCTTTGTATAAATATATATATCAGAATTATTTGCATAAGCAATATATGTCTTTCCATTATATCTGGCAATTGCTGGTTCCTTTGCATCTCCTGCTGGAATGGCAGCAATTTTTTCTTCATATGGACAGGATAATGAAGCTGCTGAGGATGTACATTCCCTATAATACAAACTTGCTTGTAAATCCCCTTCTCCTCTACCCATATAAACCAAATATATCTCATTATTATCATAAGTCATTGCAGGATAATAATACCTCATTCCTTGCTGTGAAATTTCAAAAGATATGTTTTGGTAAGTTGCACTTGCATTAGAAAGATAAATAAACCTTATCTTTGGATTGTGATTATCATTGCTATAATCTTCATACGCAATATAGTACCCACTTCCAACCTTAATCATTGATGTTGCAGCCTGCCAGTTAATAACATTTGTCAATTTTGTAAAGTTAACTGTTGAAAGATTTTCCATCTCATCTGCATAATTCCATACAATTGTTGAATACAATTCGTATCTATTTCCATAGTCTGTCTTGTATCCTTTGCTTATACTCGCTATACAACCATTATCATTACCACAATAAGCAATATTGCTATTTACCAATGAATAGGTAATTGCACATTTTGGATCTGTTGGAGAGGTACATTCATATAGTACATTGAAATCTTTTTCTCTTGAAGTATTACATTGGTCATTTAAATATATTCTTAATGTGTATATACTTTCATTTAAATCATTTATATTATAAGAACCATAATATATTGTGGTTGTTGTATTCGTTACAGGTGTGGTATTTGTCAGATTGAATGCCCCTACAATTGTTCCATTTTTAGATATAATATCAGCAGTAACATTAAATTTCAATTTTCCCTGCACTGGAACATTTACACTCATCATTCCTTTTGGCACACCATAAGGACCTTCTTCAAATATCTCTATGTTTGATAGATCCCCACAAACATCTGAAACCAATTGCAATGTTGCTGGTTGGAAGTAATTAACTGTTCCATTGAAATTTATATTTCCAGATACATTAACACCTCCTAAAAGTGCAACATTAAATGAATAATTTCCTGCAGTAACAAAAAATTCAACAATTCCTTCTTCATTTGTAAATTTGGTTTCATTCCATGTTTCATTATATAAAGTAACAGATGCGTTTTGTATTGGAGAGCCATTATTTTCATAAGTTACATTTATCACTATTCTTGGTTCCTTCACAAGTCCAATAAATACTTCCATATCCCCGGTATTATTAAAGTAAGGAGTAATCACTCCATTTGACATATAATGCGTTGCGCTTGCATTTATATGATAAGTTCCATTTGGAATTTGCCCTACATACTCTTGCATAAATTTATAACATCCTATATTATCTGTCGTTCCATTTATATTTAAATTTAATGTTTCATTATAGAGCAACACTGTTGCATTACTTATTCTTTGTCCTGTACTTTCATTTCCTGTCTCATTATCATACACACAAACAGTTATTCTTGGAAGTGGAGTAAGTTCTATCGTCAAATTTGTGTCTCCTAAATATTCTGCTGTTCCACTACTTGGAATATATCCCTTTGCAGTTGCATTGATACTATAATTTCCATAAGAAATGTTCACAAAGCGATAACATCCTTTTGAGTCAGTTTCTCCACTTGCTGAAAATGTTGAATTAAATAAAGTTACATTTACTTTCACTATCGGTGTTGTTGTATTTACTTCAACTACGCAAACCTTTATTCCCTTCATTGCAGAAAGTTTTATTTCTTGAAGTAAAATAGTTCCATCATATTCAATTTGCCCTTTACTTTCTTCGTATCCATATTTTGATGCTTTGACAGTATAAGTACCTGCTAAAATGTTATAAAATCGGGCACATCCACTCATATTTGTTAAATTTGACGCAATATTATTATTGTCTTTATAAATTTCAACCAATGCATCACTTAATGTTTCATTTGTTTCACTATCTTTTACACAAATTTGAAGATAGGGAGTTATTGAAGGAGTTAATGAGAAATTATATACAAAAGTTTCATTTATGTAAAATGTTCCAAATTCTGAATCTTTTGAAAAGTCCTCTTCTATTGAATTATATCCTATCTTGCTCACATTTATTGAATAGTTTCCTATAGCAGAAGGAATAAACATATACTTACCTTTTTCATCTGTAAAATTTATTGCTATTAAAACACCTTCTTTATACAACTCAACTGTTGCATTTTGAATTCCTTCCCCAGTTACATTATCTATGACATATCCTTGTATAGAAGGAGGATAATTTAACATTATGTTGAGATATAAAGACACATTTCCTGCAAATGAAATGTTGACAATTTCTTCTTTATATTTCTCTTTAGTTATAATAGAAGTATAATTACTCACTGCCAAATTTCTAAATTTATAACAATTTTCTTTATCTCCAAGAGTGATGTTTGCTATCGTTGTATTGCCTAAATTTCTTAAAACAATCGTTGTTTGATTTAATGAGGCATTTTCTTCATCAAAGGTGCATATTGTCAAGGTGTATTGTTCTAATTCAATCTTATAATAGAAAGGTTCAAATAAGTATTCCACTTTCTCAAATTTAGGATATGTTGTTTTTGACGCTTTTACATTATAGTATCCTTGGGAAACATTATCAAATATATAACAACCTGTTTTTGTGGTATAATTCCACTTTGTATCTGTAGAATTTGAAATACTCACATTTACATCTTCAATTATCTCTTTTGTATCTTTGTCATATACACATACCTTCACTCCACTTGGAAGCTGAATTACTTTAACTTTTGTGTAATTCCATCCGGTTACTTGTGTTTTATAGTCATCATTCATTCTAAATTTAATAGTATATGTTCCTGTATAGTTTCCAATTTTTTTATCTCCTATAACGAAAATTGTTGTATCCAATGTAATGTTACATCCTCCACCGGAAATGTTTGAAGTTGTGACATTGTATTCTATTGCTGATTTATCAATTCTGTCTCCCAATGTAGTCATATTTGTGAATTCTACATTTATTTCTCCTTTATAAATATCACTACAATTTATAGTTGACTCAAACCATACTGATGCATTATTGCTCTTTCCTGATGCTATTTCTACAAAGTCCAACACATCTGCATCTAATTTTTGTATTGGTGTTGAAATTACCTGAACTTTTGTTGTATTTGTTCCGGTTACTTTTGTTTTGTAATCATCATTTATTCTTAATGAATAAGTATAAGTTCCCGTATAATTTCCTATCTTTTGTCCTGCTGGAATGTTTAAAGTTGCAGTTATTGTTATATTGCATGCTGTCGCGTTTATTGGAGTTAGTGTAATGTTCTTGATTATGTTATTTTTACTTATTGATGCTCCTGTTGTTGTTAGATCTGAAAATTCAACATCAACATTTCCATATATTTGTGAGCAATTTCCATCTAATCCCGTATCTACTTCTATAGAGATTTCTGCTGTGTTATTTATTCCTTCTGTTAGGTTTCCAAAGTCAATTGCTGCCGGAGTTATTACATTTACAGGTGTTGAAATTACCTGAACTTTTGTTGTATTTGTTCCTGTTACTTTTGTTTTATAATCATCATTTATTCTTAATGAATAAGTATAAGTTCCCGTATAATTTCCTATCTTTTGTCCTGCTGGAATGTTTAAAGTTGCAGTTATTGTTATATTGCATGCTGTCGCGTTTATTGGAGTTAGTGTAATGTTCTTGATTATGTTATTTTTACTTATTGATGCTCCTGTTGTTGTTAGATCTGAAAATTCAACATCAACATTTCCATATATTTGTGAGCAATTTCCATCTAATCCCGTATCTACTTCTATAGAGATTTCTGCTGTGTTATTTATTCCTTCTGTTAGGTTTCCAAAGTCAATTGCTGCCGGAGTTATTACATTTACAGGTGTTGAAATTACCTGAACTTTTGTTGTATTTGTTCCGGTTACTTTTGTTTTGTAATCATCATTTATTCTTAATGAATAAGTATAAG
>JAGTWP010000035.1 GCA_018260755.1 Candidatus Altarchaeum sp.
TAAGGCATCCTGATGATATTTAAGTGCATTATCCAAATCCCCTTTATACGAATAGATAAGCCCGATATTTCCCAATTGGTTTGCTTCACCTTGTTTATGACCAATTTCCCTGTCAATTTTTAAGGCATCCTGATGATATTTAAGTGCATTATCCAAATCCCCTTTATACGAATAGATAAGCCCGATATTTCCCAAATCCGATGCTTCACCTTGTTTATGACCAATTTCCCTGTCAATTTTTAAGGCATCCTGAAGATGTTTAAGTGCATTATCCAAATCCCCTTTATACAAATAGATAACCCCGATATTTCCCAAAGCCAATGCTTTTCCTTTTAATGCATCTTTTTTGTCGACTTTTTCAGTTATATTGAGACCTGCATTGTAATTTTCAAGTGCTTTGTTATTTTGGCTTAATGAATAATATGCATTACCTAAATTCAAAAGAATTGACATTTTTTCTGTCGGGGAAATTATACATGTCCGCAAAATATTTTCAAATTCTTTTATCGCATCTTCGTATTTCTCATTTCTACATAACAAAAGTGCTTTGAGATAATGCTCTTTTAATTCCTTATCATCTGATTTTGGAATACCATCAACCCAAAATCTTACTTTTTTAATGCTTAACTCTTCTTCAGAAAGATAAATACCGGGTGAAGAATTTTTGGAAAAATACTCTTTCTTCAGAATTCTTTTCATTACATCATCGACAAGTTCAGATTTATCTTCAAATTTAAAGTATTGTTTTTTTCCTAACCATGTATTTTTAAAGAAATTTTTCGCATAATCTGAATTAACATCAATATCGCTTTTTAAATATATTCTTATATTCTCTATTTTTTTCTCATTTATAGCATATTGTATCTCTTCTTCAATTGCTCCTTCGGAGTAAAATGTTCCGTAAGTAATTATTAAGAAAATTTCTTCTGAATTCTTAAGTGCAGAATATCTTACTTCTTTTTCATCTTCTCCAGGTGTAATGTCTTCTGGAGCCACAAAACAATTTATCTTACATTTGCCCTCAAGAGCATTTTTAAGATGTAGAGCAATGTCGTGTCCCGTAGAGGTTTCGTAGATAATAAATGCTTCAAATTTTTTACCCATTTTTTGGAAATTTTTACGGATAAATTTTGTAATATCTGAACAGTTAAAAATTTTGTTTTTCTATTAAAATTTTATCATCTTTTTTAATAATTCCTCCTTTTAAGACCTTTGTAAATATTCCGTCTGTCGGCATTATACATTTTCCAACCTTTTTGAAAATTTCGCATTTGTCATGGCATGTCTTTCCTATTTGTGTAACTTCAAGAATAACATCATTTATTTTTATCTTTGTTCCTATGGGCAATGCAGGTAAATTTATTCCTTCTGTTGTGATGTTCTCTGCAAAGTCCCCTGCACCTACTTTTAACCCCCATTTTCTTGCCTTTTCAATGCTTTCAATTGCGAGCAAACTTACCTGTCTGTGCCAGTTTCCAGCGTGAGAGTCACCGTTGATTCCAAAATTTTCAATAACTTCTGCAAATTCAGTCGGCTCTTTTTTTGTTCCTTTTACTTTGCTTATGTTTACTGAAATGACATTCATTTTTAATCAGCAAATCAATTAAAATTTATCCCTCTTTAAATTTAAATTTTTCCCTGAATTTTAATGCAACATTAACAAGCATAATAAGAACCGGAACTTCAAGTAACGGCCCTACAACAGTTGCAAATGCCACATTTGACGAAATTCCGAAAATCGCTATTGCAACCGCAATTGCCAGTTCAAAATTATTGCCTGCAGAGGTAAATGCAAGGGTTGTTGTTTGTTCATAATTTCCAAATTTTTTTGCAATGAAAAATGTTACAAACCACATAATAAAAAAGTATAATGTAAGAGGAATTGCTATTATTATCACATCATAAGGGCTTTTTATTATATACCCTCCTTTAAGAGAAAACATAACTATAACCGTAAATAACAGGGCAATTAAGGTGATCGGGCTTATTTTAGGAATAAATTTTTGTTCATACCATTCCCTACCTTTCTTTTTTATCAGCATAAATCGTGTTGTTATTCCAGCAATGAAGGGAATTCCTAGATATATAAATACGGTTATTGCTGTCTCAACAATTGAAATTTCTATGTTTAAATTTTTAACGAGACCAAGCTCATTTAATGCAACAGTTATAAATATGAAGATGTAAGCGGCATAAAACAGCACCTGAAAAATAGCATTAAGTCCGACTAAACCTGCAGCAAGTTCTCTGTCTCCTTTTGCCAGGTCATTCCAGACAATAACCATTGCTATGCACCTTGCTAATCCTATTAAAATAACTCCGACCATATATTCGGGATAATCATGTAAAAATATTATTGCCAGAATAAACATAACAATTGGTCCTACAAGCCAGTTCTGAATCAGCGAAAATGTTAAAATTTTTTTATTGTGAAGTACTTTTCCGATTTCTTCGTATTTTACTTTGGCGAGAGGCGGATACATCATCAATATTAAGCCAATGGCGATGGGAATTGATGTTGTTCCTATTTGAAAGTCCGAAATTACATTTGTAAAATCAGGAATAAAATATCCGATTGCAATTCCGACTGCAATTGCGATAAATATCCATAAAGTTAGAAATTTATCCAAAATAGAAAGTTTTTTTATATTATTCACCTTTATCTTTTTTAAAATTTTAGAAAATAATTTTTTAGAAGAATGAGAATATTATTTGACCAACTTAATTCTCCAGACAGTGTTTGGATAATTGTATTATTACGATAGGTTAAATAAAACTTTTTCATATACCCTAAATTCTGAATTGAAAACCCTCTCTGTTCGGGATATTTCATTCTCAAATCCTGAGATATTTTTCAACCACACCGTCTCTCCACCTGCTTTTCTCCTGAAGATCAACGATTGTCTTGCCAATAAACCAGTAAAGTTCAATCAATAATTTATTTACTGTTGTGATCGCCTTGTGTTTGCTGTCTTCAACTCTTTTAATAATAGAAAAAAGCGATTTTTCATAGTCATGAGTTTGCCTTTTTTTACTATCTGTTTTTTTCATCTCTGTGTTTTATTTAAACTATTGCAATCATTCTTTCAATGCTCTTCCTCGCTTTGTCCATAATTTCTTTATCTAAATTTATTTCATATTTTTCAAATTTTAACGCATTATAAACGCTTTCCAGTGTGGTCATCTTCATATTCGGACATATAGCAGTATTTGAAGCAGGATAAAATTTCTTGTTCGGATTTTCCTTTCGCAAACGATAAATTATTCCAATTTCAGTTCCGACTATAAATTCGCCGTTGTCTGAACTTTTCACAAATTTGAGCATCTGTTCTGTTGAGCCAACAAAATTAGCAATTTCCAGAACTTCTCTTGTGCATTCCGGGTGTGCAATAAATTTTGCATTCGGATGCTGTGTTTTTGCCTCTTTTATATCATTAACCGATATCTGATGATGTGTCGGGCAATTTCCAAATTCGGGAATCGTAATTATATTTTTATTTGTGTGTTTTTTTGCATAATCGGCTAAATTTGCATCAGGTCCGAAAATTATTGTGTCGTTTGTTATGGAATTTAAAATTCGGACAGCATTTGCCGATGTGCACGCATAGTCAGATAATGCTTTGCAGGATGCATGGGTATTCACATAAAGCACAACTGCTGGATTTTGCGACTTAAATTTTTTCTTTGCAGTTAAAATTTCTTCTGGGGAAAGCATCATCGCCATCGGGCACATTGCTTTTTCAGGAATCAGAACTTTCTTATCTGGATTTAAAATTTTTGCCGTTTCCGCCATAAAATCAACACCGCAGAAAATTATAATGTCTGCCTTTGTTTTACCTGCCTCTATTGAAAGTCCAAGCGAATCACCTACAAAGTCGGCAATATCTTGAATTTCCGGACGCTGATAATTGTGTGCAAGTATTACTGCATTCTTTTCCTTTTTTAACCTTAAAATTTCCCTAATGTATTCGCTGTTTTCCATTTTGTAATATGTTGATATATTATTATATTGATATGTTGATATATACAAAAATTGATAGGATATAATTACATTTCAATAAATTTATTTTTTAATAAAATTTATTTTGTTTAATATTACATGACTATCGGCAAAATTAAATTTTGACCAAATTAAATGATTTAAACTAATTGAAACTTGAGTGTAAAACATATATAGATTTTACAATTGTTTTTGTAAGTAATTTAAGAGTGTTATCTATATTTGGCGGATGCCTCCATAAATAAATTATTTATTTTAACCATATTTTGAAAAAAGCCGATAGTCATGTATTACCAAAATCAAATTAATAATAATATTACCAAAATCAAATTAATAATAATATTACCAAAATCAAATTAATAATAATATTACCAAAATCAAATTAATAATAAAGATAAATAATAAAACAAAAAATTTAAAGATTTAAAAAATCAAACTTAATAAACCAAAATGCACATACCTGACGGATTTTTAAGCCCACCCATATTTATCGGAATGTGGATAATAGCAATATTGATTATTGGCTATGCAGTAAAGAAAACAAATAAAAAAGTATTGGACAAGCATGTTCCATTAATGGGAGTTCTTGCGGCATTTATCTTTGCTACGCAAATGCTTAATACGCCTGTTGCAAGTGGAACCAGCGGGCACATGCTTGGAGGAGTTCTTGCGGCAATATTTTTAGGTCCTTTTGCGGCATCAATTGTTATGGCGTCTGTTTTTATTGTGCAGGCATTATTTTTTGCTGATGGAGGGATTACTTCATTAGGAGCAAATATATTCAACATGGGATTGTTGGGAACAATAGTTGGATATTTTATTTATAAAGGAATAAGGAAAGCAATTGAAAGAGTAACCAGAAAGGAAAGCAAAAAAGGAATAATAATTGCTGCTGGAATTGCCTCATGGTGTGCTGTTGTCTTGGCAAGTGCGGCATGCAGTATTGAAATATCCGCATCCGGAATATTTCCGTTAACAGAGTCCTTAATTGCAATGGTAAGCGTCCATGCGGTTATTGGATTAATTGAAGGACTAATAACAATGGCAGTTGTATCGTTTGTGTTAAAAGTAAGGCCGGATTTGTTAAATCTGGAAAAAATTTAAATATAAAAATTTAAAAAGCAAAATTTAAAAAAATTTAAAATGGCAATATATATAATGTTGGGTAGGTATAGCACAGAAGGAATTAAGGGAACATCTAAGGAAAGGACAAATGCGGTTGTTGATGAAATCAAAAAGAACAAGGGAAAAGTTGGTGCAAGGTATGCAATGCTCGGAAATTATGATTTGTGCTTTGTTGTGGATTTTCCGACAAATAATGAAGCAATTAAGTCATCTGTAAATATTGCAAAAGCAACGGGAATCGGATTTAGAACACTTCCTGCAATATCTGTGGATGAATTTGATAAAGTGATATGCTAAATAAAACAGAAAAATTTAAAAATTTAAGATAAACTTTAAAAATTTAAGATGGAAAAGTTATGGATATTCGGACTGGCGGCTGCATTGATAATTGGAGGAATAATTTCGCTGTTTGCATCTCCTGAGCCAGACGGGCTTGAAAGGGTTGCAATAAATTTATTCGGAGGAGAAGAGCAGATGGAAGAAAAAACCACACAATTATTTAATTCCCAGATGCCTGATTATGTAATTCCTGGAATTGAAAACGAAACACTTGCGGCATCTCTCGCCGGAGTAATCGGTGTTCTGATAATATTTACAATTGTAATCGTAACCGGAAAAATTTTGAAAGGAAAACAAACTCAGGGTGCAGAATAATAAATAGAATAATAAATTTTTCAAATTTCAAAATTTTTGATTTTTCAAATTCAATTATTTAATTCAATTTATAATATGAATTTATAGTTATGAAAATTTCAGTCAGCGGAAAAGGCGGAAGCGGAAAAAGCACAATAACCGCATTACTGGCAAGGGAATTCGCAAGGAAAAATTTTAATACTCTGGTTATTGACAGCGATGAGTCAAACACAAACCTTTACCATATCTTAAATTTAGATATAATGCCAACTCCGCTGATGGAAATGGTCGGCGGAAAACAAAGCATTCAAAGAAAATTAAGGCAGGCAGTAGGGTTCCAGTTTCTATCAAAAGGTATGACAATAGATGAGATTCCCGATGAATTTATACAAAAGAAGGACAAAATAAATTTGGTTGTAATCGGAAAAATTTTGCAGTCAAATGAAGGATGTGCCTGTCCGATGGGTTCGTTAACAAAGGAATTTCTGAAAAAGCTCAATCTAAGAAATAACGAAATTGCCATTGCAGACATGGAAGCGGGAATTGAACACTTCGGAAGGGGAATTGAGGACTATGTTGATGTCCTTGTTATTGCTATTGAACCATCTTATGAATCAATAGGTCTTGCTTTGCGAATAAAGGAACTTGCAGAGCAGTCAAATATCAAGAAAATTTTTGCAGTTATCAATTACAACAAATCCGTCAGTCAAAATATTAAAGAAAAGATAGAAAAAATTATCAGAGAAAAGTTTGAATTGGTCTTTTCAATTCCTTACAGTGAGGAAATTTTAAATTTTGGAATCATAAGCGAGAAATTTTCAGAGAGTAGGGATGTCCGGGAAAGTGTTAAGTGTCTTGCGACTCAAATTTTGGAGGAAATTTAGAAATATTTGCCACAAATTTTAAAATGCACCATTATTTTTTAGATAAATACGCTGCCCTTAACAGCATAATTCATCATTTGGACCCGCGGCTGAAAATAATCGTCTTTATTTCTTATGTTTTCTTTGTTATCCTTACTCCCCCTACCGAATTTATAAAATTTTTCCTTTACTTTTTGCTGCTCTTTTCAGTTATCGGACTTTCAAAGTTGCCTTTAAAATTTATTCTTAAAAGGTCTGCGGTTGTTATTCCGTTTGTATTGTTCGTAGCGCTCTTTATTCCGTTTTTAAAGGAAGGAGAAATTGCAGGGTCTTATTCTTACGGAAATTTAAATTTTGCAGTAACATACCCCGGACTGCTGATTTTATTTAATGTTCTGGTTAAGTCATGGCTTTCTGTTATTTCAATGCTTACACTTACATCAACAACAAAATTTGCCGATTTGCTCAAAGCGTTTGAATACCTGAAATTTCCAAAGGTAATGCTGCTCGTGATTTCATTTATGTACCGGTATATTTTTGTAATTGTCGATGAAGCGATGCGACTTAAGACAGCAGGCGATGCGAGAAATTTTGGAAATTTAAAATTGAAGCATCGGATTGAAATTTTCGGAAACATTATTGCAGTGCTTTTTATAAGGTCTTACGAACGGGCGGAAAGAGTATATGCGGCAATGCTTTCTCGCGGGTTTGACGGAAATTTCAGGACAATAAAAGAGTTTAAATTTTCCAATATTGACCTTGTGTTTGGTGCAATTATGGGTTTAATTTTGATGAATATATTTGTGATTTAAATTTTATGCATCAGCGCATAATAAATCTGTCCGAAAGAAATTCCCCCATCTCCCGCCGGAACCTTTTGATTAACCAAAACGCCATTTTTTGTCAGAAAAGAAGTCATAATGCGATTGTAAGCACACCCTCCGCTAAATACAATTTCCTTCTTATCCGTCTTAAATTTCTTTGCAATTTCAAACATTCCGTCTGCAATATACTCCTGAACCGTATAAGCCAGTTTTCCTTTATCTTTGTCCATATTTTCAAGCAGGAATTCAAAGAGCGGAGTTGTTTTAAGAATATATCTTTGTTCTTTAGTGTTATATTCAATTTTCGGTTTTAGACAGTATCTTCCATTACTGGAATTTGCTTCAAGTTTCATAGCCGGCTCACCATCATAAGTTCTTTTAGTGCAAAATTTCAGCAAAGCAGATGCAGCATCAAGAATTCTTCCGCAACTTGTTGTTTCCGCGCAATTAAATTTATTTGCGTATTGTTTATAAAGCAGGTCTATTTCGGTCGTTGAATAAAATTTTTTCATTACATCCTTAATTTCTCTTTCACTTAAAAATTTGCACAATATTCCCAATAACATCTTTTGCGGCTCAATTGCAGAGGAATCACCACCGAGCATAACATGTTCTTCCAGCGAGCCAAGTCGTTTATCCTCTTTTCCGCAGTCAAAAATTTCCCCGCCCCAAATTTTACCGTCTGAACCATAACCAGTTCCGTCACATGCAATTCCGACAAAATTTTCAAGTTCATTTTCTCCTGCAACAGAATAAACATGTGCAAGATGATGCTGAACCTTAATCAGTTTCAAATTTAAATTTTTGCTTAATTCCTCTGCGTATGTTGATGTATTATAAGAAGGATGCAAATCACAAATTAAAATCTCCGAGCGGAGCGAGGCGAAATTTAAAAATTTTTCTAAATTTTCCTTAAAATATTCGTAAATTTCATAATTTTTTGTATCTCCGATATATCCCGACGGGATAGCAAATCCATTTTTATGTATGCAAAATGTATTCATCATTTCAGCACCAAAGGCAAGCATTTCAATGTTATCGTATTTATTTTTATCCTTTCCGGAAATTTTTATGGGCTCCGGAACATAACCGCGACTCCTTCTGATAAACAAAGGAATATTATTAATAACTTTAAGTACGGAATCATCCAAAGGGTTTAAAATTTTTCGGTTATGATTAAGAATAACATTAGCGAATTGCTGATGCAAATCAGTTGTAATCGGAAGTCCGGGTTTATTTGACGAAGTCATAATTAACGGTTCGTCAATATAGTCGTATAAAAGGAAATGCAAAGCTGTATAAGGAAGCATTATTCCTATTGTGTCTAAATTTGAAACAACGTTCAATTCTGTCTTGTCCTTTTTCTGCAGTATTACGATTGGTCTCGCTTTACTTTTTAATAAATTTTCCTCTGTCTCATTAATAACCGCAAATTTCTTTGCCATCTCAATATCCCTTACCATGAGCGCAAACGGCTTGCTTTCTCTGTCTTTCTCAAATTTTCTGAGTTTTGTAACTGTGCTTGCAGAAGTCAAACAGGCAATATGAAATCCACCGATTCCTTTTATTGCTACGATATTTCCTTTTTTTATTAATTTTACGGTTTCTTCAATTTCGTTTCCTTGTCCGGTATAAATTTTTTCAAAATTTCCATCGGGGTTTTTGATATAAATTTCAAGTTTTGGTCCGCAATTTCGGCATGCAATTGTTTGTGCATGATACCTCCTGTTTAACGGATTTTCATATTCCTTTTTGCATGTCTCGCACATATCAAAATCACGCATTGAAGTATTAACTCTGTCGTAGGGTGTTTTTTCAAGAATAGTAAAGCGGGGACCACAATTTGTGCAGGTTATAAAAAAGTAATTATATCTGTAATTTTTTTTATCCCTTAATTCATTCAGACAATCATCGCATAAAAACCCGTCTGCAGGAACAAAACAAATATCCTTGCTCATACTACTTTCTAAAATTTTAAAACCGTTAAATTTGTCTTTTATGTTGATTTCATTAATTTCGTTGACTTCATAACTTTCAATTCGTGCCAGCGGAGGAATTTTTCCTTTTAAAATTTCCGTGAAAATTTCAATATCATTATCAACCACAACTTCAACGCCATCTCCTGTATTTTTGACATATCCGTTTAAATTTCTATTAACACATTCTCTATAAATGAATGGTCTGAATCCGACACCCTGCACAATGCCTTTAATGGTTATTTTATACATATTTTCTTTATTTTTTGTTCGTTTATAAATTTTTTTAAGAATTAATTTGGTAAATCCATTTACCAACTTTTACCGAGATAAAATTTATTATTTCGAAAATTTAAATTTACCAACTTGGCACATATAACTTAACATATCCTCGGCACTAATTTACCGCTTGGAACATCCAAAATCCTTGTCCCTCCGATTGCAGTCTTCATAATTACTCCTTTTCCTTCAACAACCTCTCCCATCATGCTTGCGCCGTCATTAAATTTTTTCAAAATTTTCAGACATTTTTCTGCATACTCTGCTTTGACGCCGCAGACAAATCTTCCTTCGGATGCAATTTCGTAAACATTTAAGCCGAGCAATTCACAGACCGCTTTCACTTCCCTTTTGACCGGAATTTTATCTTCATCCAGCACAATTCTTACCTTGCTCTTTTCTGCCATTTCGTTTAGCGATGCCGCTATTCCCCCTCTTGTCGGGTCTTTCATAGCAGTAACATACTCTGAAATTTTTCTCACTTGTTCAAAGATGGGGGCACAATCTGAGATTAAATTTGTCCTGTAATCAAACCTCTTGCTTAATAATGCAATTCCATGCTCTCCAATTCCTCCGGAAACAATAATTTTATCGCCAACCTTCAGTCCGGAATTTGAAATTACCTTCTTTGTGATTCCGATTCCCGCTGTATTTATCATGATTTTGTCTATTTTTCCTTTTTCAACAACCTTTGTATCTCCCGTGACAACAGGAATTTTTGTTTCGGATGAAATTTTTCCGATTGATGAAATTATTTTCATTAAATTTTCCTTTTCAAAGCCCTCTTCAATTATCAAAGACAGAGACATTCCGACCGGAACGGCATTCATAACGGATAAATCATTGAGCGTTCCGCAAAGAGATAATTTTCCGATATCTCCTCCGGGAAAAAATATTGGACTAACCGTATATGAGTCGGTTGTAAAAACAATATTTCTAAAATTTAAATTGCTTAAATTTAAGGTTGCTCCGTCATCATCGGTATTTTTCCAGTCGGATTTAAATTTGGATTTTATCCTTGTCCTGTTTAATTCAGTTCTTATTTTTTTAATTAATTCATACATCGCTTTTCCGCCGGAACCTTCATCAAGGGTTATCATTTTAACAACAAAATATAAATTTATTTTATGCAAAAATTAATCGCTCATATACTTATTATTATTGAACTTTTGTGTTTTGCATTTTTAGTATATTTGAACTTGGATTGATATTTGAATTTGTGCTTGAATTTTAAAATTTGCAAAACTTCAACAATGTGTTTGAACTCCATCAGTGAAAATCAACATAAGAGCGTTGAAATTTAATCACCATAGATTTTTAAATTTAAAATAAATAGCACATGTCCCCTCACCTGAAACCATACACGGCCCTATCGGATTATCCGGATTGCACACTTTTCCAAACAACGGGCATTCATGCGGTTCAATTAATCCCCTTATAATTTCCCCGCACCTACAAATTTTATTCTCCTTTGATTTTGGAACATTCTTTAATATATCTTTAAATTTGAGCTTTGCATTTAAGTGAGCGTCTTTCACTTCCAGCCCTGAATTTTTAATTACACCCAAACCCCTCCACTCGCTGTCGCTGCTCTTAAACATTTCATTTATTAAATTTTTTGCAAGTAAATTTCCATCATCCTTAACCGCTCTGACATATTCATTTTCAACCTCACATCTTCCTTCTTTTAATTGTCTCAAAAGCATCAGAATTGCAGCAAGCACATCAATACCTTCAAAGCCGGTAATAACCTGAGGAACCTTCAACTTTTTGTAGTCCTTTGTTCCTGTTATTACTGAAACATGTCCTGGATTTATAAATCCATCAATCTTAATTTCCCCCCCCTTTAATAATGCTTCCATAGCAGGAACAACTGTCTTATGAACCGAATAAACTGCTAAATTTTTCTTTAAGGCATACGTCGTCATCGGAGCGGTTGTCTCAAACCCAATGGCAAAAAAGACAATATCTTTGGTTTTATTCAAATTTTTAAATTTAAAACAGTCCTCAACCGAATAAACAACGTTTACATTCGCACCCTTTGCCTTAACCTGTTCTAAACTCGTATTTGTTCCCGGAACCCTTAACATATCTCCATAAGTTGCTATATGGATTCCGTTCAAAGCAAGTTCTATTACTGCATCAATGTCGTATTGCGATGTTACACAAACAGGACATCCGGGACCTGAAATTAACTTTATATTTTTAGGCAAAATTTGTCTGATTCCGCATCTGGCAATTGTCTGTGTGTGTGTCCCGCAGACCTCCATAAATTTCAATTCGTCAAATTCCTTTGCCAATTCGTTTATTTCGCTTATTATTTTTAAGCTTTGCTTGGAAATCTCTGAATGAAATGAGGTGATATTTTGAATTTTCATTGTTGCACAGAGTTATTCTTTTAAATTTAACATCAATGATATTGTTTCATTTGCATCCTTCGCACTTAAAATTTCTATTGCAAAGCCGGCATGCACCAAAACATAATCGCCGATTTTTAAATTTTCAACCATAGAGACGTTTATTTTCTTTATCACGCCTCCGAAATCAACATCAGCATAGTCAGCATGACTGCTGTCATAAATTTTTATTATCTTTCCCGGAATGCCTAAACACATCTTAAACACATATTATATTTTATTTTTTAAGTTTATTTCTTTTGATTGTTGAAAAAGTTATTAAAAATACATAGATAAATAATTTGTATTTTCATAAAAACCCACAAAACAATACTCATTCCATTCATGTATTTCAAAAGCAAGGGGGTATTTATTAGAGTTGTTGCTAATTAAGAACATCTACTCTTAAATTACTAAATTTTTCTAAATTTTTCTTTTTTAAATTCTTTGTTTTATTATTAGAGTTGTTGTAAATTAAAAATTTTAAAGGTGAAAAGTAATAAAATTTAAAGGAATTCAAAGGTGGAAAAGTTATTTTGCAACATGTCTATTATAGTAAGTCCATTAAATTTTGTCTTAAATAATTTCTGCACCCAGTGTTCGCAGTTGAAAATTTCCGTATGTGTGCTCAAATTTCTTACTAATTTCTCCTGCCAGTGGCTGGAGTTTTAAAATTTTATCCGATTTCACTTCCTTCCTTTGCCTTTTTATCTGGAATGAGCAGTTTTATTCCTTCGTCATCCTCTGCAGCCAGAATCATTCCCTGCGATTCAATATTGAGCATCTTTCTCGGCTTTAAATTTGTAAGCACAATCACCTGCTTATTTATCAAATCAATTGGTTTATAAAATTTCTTTATTCCCGCAAGGATAGTTCGTTTTTCCCGTCCCAAATTTACCGTAAGTTTTATCAGTCGCTCCGACTTTGGAATTTCTTCTGCATGTTCAATTGTTCCGACCTTTAAATTTAGCTTTTTAAATTCCTCATAAGTTATAATTTCTTTATTTTCTTCTTCATTTTTCGTCTTTATTTCTTTCTTTTCTTCTTCATTTTTCGTCTTTATTTCTTTCTTTTCTTCTTCATTTTTCGTCTTTATTTCTTTATTTTCTTCTGCCTTTTTTCCTTCCTTTGTCTCAACTCCGATTTTTGTAACCTTTTCTTTTATTTCCTCAATAATTTTTTCATCCATTTTCTTAAATAAAGGCGAAATATCCTTAATTTGAAACTCAATATTGTCTTTATAAATATTTTCAAATTTTGCACATTCTTTTATGTTCAGCATTTCAAAAATTTTTTTAGACGAATTCGGCAAAAACGGATGGGAAATATTTGCCAGCTCATAACATATTAATGCACAGCAATACATTGTTTTTTTGCAATCGTCAACATCTTTGCTTAAATTTTTCCACGGCGCCTTTTTCTGCATATACTCATTGCCGATATCGCTGATTTCCAGAATTTTCCTTAACCCGTCCCGAAGATGCATGTTCAGCATAATGTCTTTATACTCCTCTGCCTTTTCTCTAACCTCATTCAGTGCATCTTTTTCATCATCGCCAAAATTTATATCCTTAAAATTTATCTTTCCGTTAAAATTTTTATCAATGAATGATAGAGTTCTATTTACAAAATTTCCAAAATTTCCGATTAATTCGGTGTTCGTTTTATTCAGAAATTCATCCCATTTCCATTCAGCATCGCTGTTTTCAGGGATTAAAAATGTAAGATAAAACCGCCACACATCGCTATCAATTCCGCTGTCAGACAAATTTTCACAGAATATCCCTCTGTTCTGCGACTTTGAAATTTTGCCGCCTTCATAATTCAGATACTGCAATCCGACGACATTGTAAGGCAGATTAAATTTATTGTTCGCAAGCAGCATTGCAGGCCAGAAAATCGTATGAAATATTATGTTGTCCTTTCCGATGAAATGATAAATTCGGACATTGTCTGCCTTGCTATCTTTTTCCCATAAATTTTTTCCTAATTCTTTGGTAAAAGAGATATATCCAATCGGAGCATCGAACCACACATAAAAAACATTGTCTTTAAAATTTTCAAGCGGAACCTTAATTCCCCATTTTATATCTCTTGTTATGCACCTTTCTTTTAGTCCTTCTTTAATCCAGCCGAGCGATTCTGCAATTACATTATCCTTCCAGATTCCTTTTTTGCTTTTAATCCACTCATCCAGTTGAGTGCTTAACTTATTTAATTCAAAAAACAAATGTGTTCTTTCAACAATTTCCGGCTTAGAACCACAAATTGCACATTTCGGATTTTTCAGTTCCGTAGGATTCAGCATATTTCCGCACATCTCGCACTGGTCGCCTCTTGCCTTTTCATATCCGCAATTTGGGCAGGTTCCCTCAACATATCTGTCCGGCAATACCCGGTTGCATTTTTCACAGTACGGAAGTGAAATTTTTCCTTCTTTAATGTATCCATTTTTGTAAATTTGTGTAAAAAATTCCTGCGTTGTAGAATGGTGAATTTCGTTTGATGTTCTTGAAAATATATCGTAACTTATATTCAGCCATTCATAAATTTTTTTGTGAATATTGTAGTAATAATCGCATAATTCCTTTGGATTTAAATTTTTCTTTTGGGCAGCAATTTCAATCGGGGTTCCGTGTTCATCCGCACCCCCCACGAAGGTTACATCATAATTTAGCGTTCTCATAAATCTTGCAAATATATCTGCTGGAAGATGGCTTCCGACAATGTTTCCTATGTGAGGAATGTTATTTACATACGGAAGGGCAGAGGTTATTAAAATTTTTTCCTTTTCCTTATTTTCCTGTTCAGGTTGTTTTTCGGCCATTTTTACAATAAATATTGGCTCATATTTTTAAGAGAGTGATACGCTTAAAATGATGTTAAAATTT
>JAGTWP010000036.1 GCA_018260755.1 Candidatus Altarchaeum sp.
GTTTATTAATTGTTTATGGTAAATTAAATTTAAATTTATGTTTTCTGTGAATAAAATGGAACTTACTTTTTAGTTAAAATTTCCAACACCTTTATGTATTTTTCATCACTGAGCAGGTAATAAATGCTTGGTAATATTAAAATAATACAACAGGTTGTAAGGAAACTAAAATTTTTGGACATCCCATATACTATAACAATATATACGCATAAATTCTAACTTTAAAAATTGTCTAAAGTTTGCCTTTTTATATATTGTCACAATAGCAAGGGTTCATTTTTGGTAATTCTCTTACAGCCGGTCAAGAGATGTTATAGAAACGATAGGAACACCTATTACCTAAAACATGCTGAGTTAGGGTTTTAGCTCTCCACCCTATTTTACTATTTCTTACTTGATAAATGCCTTATTCTATTCATAAGTTACCAGCATTCCTAAAAGCAGGACAATTATTATGATTCCTGCTTTTGTTCTGTTTAGTTTCATCTTCATTAAAAGATGAGCATGTAGATTCCGATTGCAATGAATATTACGCAGATAAATTTTCTCAATATTTTTTCAAGTTTGGAAACATTCTGTATATGTTTGTTGATTTGTTTTGAACCGAAATAAAACAAGCCTGCAAAAACAAGAACAGAAATTCCGGTTCCAAGGCCATAAAATAAATGCAAAAAAATAAATAAAAAATAAATAGAAAAAGACAAATAGAAAATAAAAATATAGTCAAAAATATAGTCAAAATGCAAAATTAAAGAATATACCAAATTTAATCGCAGCAATGGTCAAGCATTTCCCTTAAACTTTTTTTCTCTTCTTTTTTCCCTGTTTCTTCTTCCTTTACCGTTTCTTCTTTTTTTATTTCATCCTTCTTTATCTCTTTCTTAAATTTTTCCTTTTTCTTTGAAATTTCCTTAATTTCAAAATTTTTCAATACGATTATTCCGTCCATTACAAACAAAAGCAAAATCAGAAGCAGGAACTCAAATTTATAGTCAATAAGCAGCGCATAAATTAATGTTATTCCAAAAACCGTTATGAATATTGTGAATAGTCCGAAATACTTAAAGTTAAATTTTTTGAATTCTTCCCATATCCCGGTAAGCGACATTCCGACTAATGCGGCAATTAAAATTTTCGGAACATCAGCCCCGAGCATATAAAAGAATGTAAGGAAAATCCATGCCAAAGCGCAGGCATAACAATATGCACAATACCATATATTAATTCGTTTTTTAACGATTGGCCGCAAAATTGAAAATGTGATAAACAGGGCAATTATTGAAATGATGGCAAGGATGAAAAATTCGGCATAAGAAAAGGTAATTGGCAGCACAATGTTGAAATTTAAAAATTTAAAAATTTCGTTAATTAAAATTACCGCTAAAATTAACATAAGCCATCCTGATAAATATCTCATGAGCCAGGACTCTTCGGTTTTCGTTTTAAAAATTTTGGATAAATTTCTTCCGAATAAAGGAAAAGCTAAAATTATAATCAAGGGAAGGACAAATATTAAATTATATATTGCCAAAAGTAAAATTCCGTAGTTAAAGTCCATAGTGTTCAAAACCGTCAAAATTCCCAGATACACCTGTCCCGTGCATGGAAGTTCAACCATCGCCACAAGGATTCCCAGAATAATTACCGCCGGCAACGTTCCTTTTTTCATATATTTTTCAAGCATTCCTTTCGTTGACTTCGGAATTGAAAGAAATAAGTTTTCCTTACTCTTTTTTAATGATACATAAGTATCTCTAAAAGCGAGCAAAACGCCGATTAACAGAATTATAATAATCAAGGCGTCAACAAAAATTATAAAGCCGAGATTGTTGATAAAATTTATAAATTTTAATATTCCGATTCCTGCGATGAAATATGTAAGATAAACCGAGATAATATAAATTAATCCGTAAATTGCAACTCGCCGCCTTGAAAAATTTGCCGAAGAAATCATAAATGTAATAAAAATGATTAAAACACCCATCGCACAGGGATTAATTGAATCAACAATTGCAGCGCCAATTACAGTTAAAATTGTGAGCGGTGGAGGTGGTGACGAAGCAGTGCTGCAATTTCTTTTATATGTCTCTGCATGTATATCGTTTTCTTTTGCAAATTTAATAGCGTCCTTTAAATTTTTACCGATTGATTCATCTCCGATTAATGCCAAGTCACCGACAAAAATCACAGGTACGCCGGATTCATTTGCAGGAATACAATATCTTTTTTCAAAGTCCCTTAAAAGAATCTGGTTACTTGCATTATGAAATACCTCATAACTTTTAAATGAAATATCACATTGTGTACATATTGCCTTTACCATCGGTTCTATTGCCGCACAATGAAGGCATCCTTCCCCGTAAAAAAAGTAGATTGATATATTTTTGCATGTGGGATTTGAATTGCCTGAATTGTTTAGCTCGCTTAAATTTACATCACTGAAATTACTTGAAATATCCGAAGCTGAAACACTTAAATTTGAAATCAACAAAATTAACAGCAGTGCAAGTGCCGATGCAAAAGGCAGTACATCTATCTTTTTTTGTCTTTTAGTCATTTGGTTTATCTTTTAATTTAATGCGCTCGCCGGGATTCGGACCCGAGTTTTCGACTTGGGAAGCCGAAGTCCTACCACTAGACTACAAGCGCGTTTATCGTATTTATTAAAGCATATTATAAAATTACAACATCATCTAAAAATTTATACTTATCTCTGAGCTTTCTTACCTTTTTAATATTGAGCTCGAACTCAAAAATTTTCCCCTCCTTAAAGTCCTTTGTTTTTCTCTTAACTAAATTTCCCCACGGGTCATAGCAGGAGGTATTTCCAAATTTCCCGTCAATATAATTATTGTGAATTTCATTTGCATTCACTCCTGCGACATAGCATAAATTTTCTATTGCACGCGCCTTCAAAAGTGCCTTCCAGTGTTCTTTTCTTTCATCTGGAAAATTTGCTGGAACAATGATTATTTCCGCACCCTGCTTCATAATTTCTCTTGCAGTTTCGGGAAATCTTAAATCATAGCAAATCATAAATCCTATTTTGGTTTTAAATTTAGTCCTTTTAAATTCACAGGCAAAAATTTGATCACCTGCCGAATAGTAAAGGTGTTCATCGCCGTATTTAAAAAGATGGATCTTCCTGTATTCTCCGATTAATTTTCCGCTGTCATAAACAATGACAGTATCAAACGGTTTATTTCTGCAGCCATTATTTTTCTCTGTGATCCCGCCGATGATCAAAATTTTTCTTTTCTTTGAAATTTCTTTAAGGGTCTGGAAACTCATTCCGCTATATTTATTTTCTGCAAAATATAAAGAATGCCTGCTAAACCCTGTTGTGAATAATTCCGGCAGGACAATAATATCTCCTTCACATTTTCCGGCCAGTTCCGCAGCATTTTCTAAATTTCCCACCACATCTTCATAGATATTCATCTGAATTGCCGAAATTATTCACAACAGGGTTTAGCAGGCATTCTTTATATTTTGCAGAAAATAAATATAGCGGAATGAGTTTCCAGACCCTTAAAGAAATTTCAAAGAACACATCTTCATAGATATTCATCTGAATTGCCGAAATTTTTAAATTTTGAGCCATATTAAATCTTTGATTTCAATCTTAATTTTAGCCAAAAGTAATTATTAAAAGTAAATTTAAAAGTAATAAAAATAATAAATTTAAAAGTAATAAAAAAATTATTAAACCAATAAACAAATAAATTTAATGCCGAGGTAGCTCAGTTGGTTGGAGCGCCAGACTCATAAGTATAACTAATGGCGCTGAGATATCTGGAGGTCGTGTGTTCAAGTCACGCCCTCGGCAAATTTTTTATCTTCAAATCAACACACACACGATCAACTCCCGGACCATAAGCACCACAGGCAACAACATCTAAAATTTCTGTCTCATAACCCAAATTTTCACACTGTTTTTTAACTTCTTCCGCAAAAATTTCCTTATTATCCGAAAAGCCATAGTAATGAATAATTCCTCCTTCATTTATTGTATTTAGTGCTGTATCCAAAAAATTTCCTGCATCCTTTGGCAAAGGCATAATTATTCTGTCAAATTTCATTCCGAGTTTTGGTGTTTCGGTTTTGACATCTCCTAATATGCACCTAACATTTACTTTGTTAATTCGCACATTCTCAACCATATATTTGTAGCCTGCAGGATTTAATTCAATTGCATAAATTTCAACATTTTTCTTTTCTGTTTTTTTCGTCCTCGCAATTAAAACCGGATAAGGTCCGGCACCTGCAAACATAACCAAAATTTTTTCTCCTTCTTTCGCCTGCTGTGCTATTCTGAGCCTTTCGTTTCCGAGACGCTCTGAAAAATATACATCTTCAACATTTAGCAGATATCTGCACCCGAATTCCGTATGTATTGTTTCCTTTCTGTTCTCTCCTGCAATTATTTCAAGTTTTCTTGTTCTGTATTCTCCTTCAAAAATTCCTGCTTTGGCAGCAACAACCTTAATGTGTTTAAAATTTAGCACTGCTTTTCCTATTTCTTTTTTCTTTGCTTCAAGTTCCAGAGGAATTTCAATTATGGCAATATCCCCTATGACATCAAATGCTCTGTTCATTAATTTAATTTCATCGTCGGTTAAAATTTCCCCCAAAAATATTTTTAAGGATTGTTTCATTGTTGTTTGTACATATCAATAAAATTAGGTGTAAAACAAATAAAATTGCATACAAAGAATTTAAATTATTTATTATCTAAGTCTAATTTATATTGCTGAATAAAAATTAAAATTTAATAAATCAAAATTTTTAAAAATTTAATACAAAATTTAAAAATAATTAAATTAAAATCAAAATTTTTAAAAATTTAATACAAAATTTAAAAATAATTAAATTAAAATCAAAATTTAAAAATTTAATTAAAAATTTAAAATAATTTCGCTACGCTCAAATATTTATAAAAATACATAAATTTTTTAAAAATGGCAAAACAAGTAAGTTCGACACGGATGGAACTGCTCAGGATAAAGCAAAAAACAAAATTAGCACAAAAGGGACACAGTTTGCTTAAAAAGAAAAGAGATGCTTTAATGATGGAACTTTTTAAAATTGCAAAGAATATGGCAGATGTCAGGCCGAAAATTTATGAAAATATAAAAAGCGGGCGGCAGTCAATAATAACCGCACAGGCGATGGGGGGCCCCCTGGAAGTGAAAACAATCGGTGACTCTGCCGGCGAGATGCCTGAATTAAATATAATTTATGAATCAGTCGGGGGTGTTAAACTTCCGAAGATAAATTTTGACAGAGCGAAGATGGGGAAAATTGAATATGGTGTTGTAATGACATCTTCATCAATAGATAATTGTGTGGATAAATTTGAAAGAATAAAAGAAGATATGTTATTACTTATTCAGACAGAGGAAACTATAAAACGATTGGCACAAGAGGTTATAAAAACAAAGAGAAGAGTAAATTCCCTTGAACACATATTAATTCCGGACCTGCAAAAAACACAAAAAGTCATAAAGGCAAAACTTGAAGAGGCGGAAAGGGAAAATTTCTTTAGATTGAAGATGGTTAAGAAAAAGTCGGAAAGAAAAGCAAAAGTCGGAAAGAAAAGCAAAAGATAATAAGAGCAGATAAGAACAGATGGATATAGAAGAAAGACAGTATTTTGAGAAATTTTCGAATGAAATCAGCGGTGCAGGAACTTTAACAAAGGAAAATGTCCGAAAGACCTTTCTTGAATTAAAAGATTCTGTTAATGAATTGTCGGATGACGACTTGTTTAGCAAAATATTACTGTTTCTTGAAAAAAAGATTGATGAAGACGAATCGCTTTCTATGGCTCAAAAAGATACAAAATCAATTTCTCTGAAAATAAAAATTTTTAAGAAAAATCCGAATACAGAAAAATACAAACTTGTTTATGGTTATCTAACAACTATTGCTGCTGAGACACTTGGAAATTTTTCTGTCCGGTCGGATAAATCGCCTGATTATATAGGTATTGACCTTGAAAAAGGAAATTTAACCGCAAAAAAAGGCGGAAATTTTGTCGGGACAAATATGTCTGGCGGAAGCATTCACATTCTTGAAAATACAGGAATGTTTGCAGGTCAAAGAATGTCCGGTGGAAATATTAAAATAGATGGAACTGCGGGAGTTTGTCTTGGAGACGGAATAAAAGGTGGGAAAATCGAGGCAAAAATGGCTGATAAAACCGCAAACATGAGCGAAAAGGTCAGTGTTGAAAAATATACTGAAAATACTCCTTTGCAAAAAATAGATAAAACATCGCTAATAAGTAATTATGATATTGAAAGATATGCGAAAGAAGCACTTAAAAACATCAACGAATTTGAAAAAAGAAATGCAATGACTAAAAAAGAGAGTGCAGGCACATTAAACAACATTGATGCCGGTAAGGAAGTAAGCGAAGAAGTTAGTAAAGAAATCAACTCGCTTAAATTTGAAAAAGTAAAGCAAGAAACAGGTAATTTAACACATAATTTTAATGAAAAAAGCGAGGAACAAAACAATAAAATTTTGTTGAGCAATATTATACAGGAAATTTATGGTGATGTAAATATAGAAAAAATACAAGGGATTGACTATGTCCGTGAGAGTGAAAGAAATACAAATCGGAACGAATCTTTTGGTAAAATTTTTGTTACCGGACAGAAAGAAGAAGAGAAAGACAGATACAGGGATGAAAATTTTGAACGTTTGAAATTGCTTTTTGAGTATAAAGAAGCAAACAAAGATGAAATTTTAACGATAAATTTAGGTATTAATGACATTGAAAAAATTCTGAATAATGTAACTCCTTTAACTCTTTTAGAGAAGATAATTATAGGATATTTGACATCGGTTGCAGCGGAAAAATTGGCAATAAGAGGAGAGGCATTGGTTATTGAAAAAAATTTTGACTATATCGGAATAGAAATGAAAGACGGAAAAATTTTAGTTAAAAATGCAGGGGATTATATAGGTAAAAATATGTATGACGGAGAGATAAAGGTTGAAGAGGATACATTGGGAAATGTCGGTGAAGGTATGGTCGGGGGAAAAATTGAAATCGCAGGAGATGTTTATGGTGATTATGTCGGGTGGAGGATGGAAGGAGGGGAAATTTTAATCAAAGGTAGATGCAGAAATTTTATCGGACTGAGAATGATCGACGGAAAAATCACAGTTGAAAAATCCGCAGGAAACGGAATTGGCGAGAGTATGGAAGGAGGGGAAATTTTAATCAGAGGAAGATGCGGAGTTGTTGGAAAGTGGATGAAAAAAGGAATAATACGGATTAAGGAAGGTATAATAAGTAAGGAAAGAGAAGGAGGGGAAATTTATACATTATAAAAATTTATGCTTTATAAAATTTAATATTACAGTTGTAATTTATTCGGTTAATATATTTAAAATTTAAAATAATTTCACTTCGTTCAAATATTTTTAATAAATTAAAAATGGTTAAGAGCAGAAAGGTAAGAAGCAGATTTTTGTATGTGCAATGTAATCATTGCAACAACAAACAGGTAGTATTCGGATGTACAAAAACAAAGGTAAATTGTCTGGCATGTAACACTCCTTTATTGGTTCCGACAGGAGGAAAAGCGTTGCTTGCAAAAAATCCAGCTACAAAACTACCGAATGCACATATTTTAGAGATACTTGATAGAAATTTATAAATTTCGAATTAAATTTCAGGCATTATTTTTTTATTTTTTAGGGGTTGTAGGGTAGCTTGGTTATCCTTTTAGCTTTGGGAGCTAGAGACCTGAGTTCAAATCTCGGCGACCCCAATGAAAATTTTTAGAGAAGTAGAAGGATAAAAAAGTCCTTTTGGAAAATAAAATTTTGTTGAAGTAATTTTTATTTTTTTGTATGTAATTATAATTTTATGAATGTATGTTTATTATATGGGGTCGTAGGGTAGCTTGGTATCCTTGTAGCTTCGGGAGCTATAGACCTGAGTTCAAATCTCAGCGACCCCATTTTTTGAATTTTGGTTGTATAAAATATTCCAAATTTAAACCTCGCCAACAATTTCTTCAAACATATCTTCCATTTTTACAATTCCTTTAACTTTTTTATTTTCGTCAATAACCATAGCAAATTTTAGTCGCTTCTCTTTCATTTCCTTAAATACAGATCCTACCTTTTTCTCCTTCCCTACAAAATAAGGTGCAATTAAAATTTCTTTCAAGGATGCCTTTAGTGACTTTTGTGAGTCCGGCGAGTCCATGCTCTTAATCAGGCATTTCAGCCCTTCTTTTACATTTAAAATTCCCGTAATACTGCTGTTGTCATAAATAATAATAAAGTCGCTTTTTGCATTTGCCAAAATTTCAGATATTTTATTTTCATCAGAATTTATATTCAATGTTTCGGCATGCACTATGGGAATCATCGGTTCCGCAACAGTAACATCATTAAAAGCCAAAGCCCTTTCTATCATTTTCTTTTCCTCCGGCAATATATCTAATTTCATCTGACTTTGTTTTAACATTGATTCCAGTTCTCCTTCTTCAATTTCCCTTTCTTTCTCCTTTTTTATATTTAAAATTTTAAAAAATAAAGTTGTTTCTTTATCAAAAAACAAAATTACCAGATACATAATTTTTGAAATTTTTTTAAGTGTGGGAGCAAAAGATAAAGCAAATTTTTCATTTTCAAGCCCGTATTTCTTTGGAAGTATCTGTATAAATATTAATGCGAAGATTGTCATTCCAATATCAATAACTGCTATTCCTAACCCGCCACCACTAAATTCCTTTGCGATAGCTGTCAGTAAAGTGGTTGCAATAATTACGCTGATAAGCTGTCCGCTTAAAACGAGAATTAATGTCTTATGATAATTATCCCTGAAATATTCAAGAATTTCAGCATTCTTTGCCTTTAGTCGTAATAAATGAGAGACCCTTTGCGAAGGAATAGAAACAAATGAAATTTCAGATACAGAAAGGAAAAATGCGAAAATCAGCATAACAATACTTATTCCTATATATAAAGATATTTGAATCGGTTCCATTTTTATATTTTTATGTTTGTTCTTCTCGTTCCTGTTTTTTATGAATGACCTTAACGGCCTTAATTTTATTTCTTTCTAATTTATCTACTATAAATCTAAAATTTTTGAAGTCAATACCTTCTCCTTTTTTTGGCAATCTTCCAAGTTTTGTTATTATGCATCCGGCAAGTGTTCTGTAATCACCGTCCGGTTCTATCTCTTCATTGAAGAAGTCCCCTACATCTTCTATTTCTGTCACCCCTAAAAATAATACAATATTCTTGTCTTTATCCAATACAATGGTTGTGTTTTTCTCCCAGCTTTCCGGCATCTCTCCGACAATTTCTTCGACTAAATCATCTACTGTTACAATTCCTACTGTTCCTCCGTATTCATCAATAACTATTGCCATTCTAATACCATTACTTTGTAAATCCTTGAACGCATCACTTATATTTTTTGTTTTCGGAATAACATAAGCATCCTGAATTTTTTCTTTTATTATTTCCTTCAATTGCCTTCCTTTGTTTTTTATCATCTCGGCAAGCACATTTTGTGTATTTATAATCCCTTTAATGTTATCTATATTATCCTCATAAACGGGTATCCGTGAATAATGTATTTCCATTAAAAAAATTTTTATTTCATCATCACTATTATTAATATCAATACCTTTTACCATTGTCCTGTGTCTCATAACCTCTTCAACACTTATATCTTTAAATTCAAAAATATTTTCTATAAAGTCCTTTTCATCAGATAGAACAACACCCTCTTCTTCTCCGATAGTTGCCATACTAATTATTTCTTCTTCACCGATTTTCTTATTTTCCTGTTTTTCAATCTTAAAAAATTTCAGTATTGAATTTCCAATAGTATCAAACAAGACCCCGAAGGGATATAAAATTTTTATAACATATTTTGTAAATTTTGAAATTTTTAATGCCCACTTTTCATTTCCGATGGCATAACTTTCTCCTATAATTTCAGAAAATGTTACAAATAGCAAAGACATAACAACTATTGAAATTAGAGAACCGATATTACCGAAAATTTCTATCGCAGTATCTGCTGCCAATGTTGTGCCAAAAATAATACTTATTTCTGTTCCAATCAGAGTTATAACAAGCAGGTATTTATGTTCCCTTACTTCTTTTAAAATTTCGCTGTTCTTTACTTTGGAATTAACCAAATGATTTATTCTTGTTCTTGAAGTTGAAAAAATAGAGACCTGGGAGCTTGTAAAAAGGAATGCGGATACAACCGACAGAATAACCAAAATTATTACGGTAAAAATATGAAATATCTCCATTTTAATATAGAATTGCTTTTAAATTGCTTTTACTTGTGTCTGTTCATTAAAAACATTTCAAATTTCTAAAGGTACCATCAAATCCCATCTCTCCAAATCCCTTCATACAAGTTTCTTCAAATTTATTTTTCAAAGAGTGTAATTTCATTTTCTTATGCTTTTAAATTTTATGCCTTTAAGTTAAAGATTACTTAAATAATTTTGTTTTGTTTGCTAAATTTAACTATTTTTCCGGCAAGATATATTTATTTATTTATTTCCAACATTCCGCACATCATCATTAATGTACTAACTTTGCAGATTATGTATAAAATTTAGAGTAAATTTGCCCTAAAAAAATTTAAAAATATGGTGGTGCTAAACAAGTAATGATAAAATTTAATATTTAAACCAAAATTCAATAAGGGGAAAGGTTAAAATACATAAAATTGTTACAAAATATCATTACATCTTTATCACTACCGAAAATTTTATATAGCAAAAATTTTATATAGCAAAAATTTTATATAGCAAATTTATTATCTAACAATTTCGTTATGTGTTTTTTCCCAGCAGGATAAAAATCTCTCCGTATAATTCATCCTGTTTCAGCAAAATTTTTCCTTCATCTGATAAAAACAGCAGGGAGATAAAATTTCGGACAAATTTTTCCTTATCTGATATTTGCGAAAATTTCACAAATTTTTCATTATTATTTTCCCCATTTTTATTGATATTTTCATTATTATTTAAGAAATTTATTATTTCCTTGTAAATTTCATCTATGCTTTTTTTTATATCCGCAGAAGGGGTTATTTCAATAGTCGGTCTTTCAATCGTCTTTTTTTTATTTTTTCTTTCATTTACTTCTGATTTCTCTGTTTTCAACACCTCGTTTATTGCGTTCATTAATTCGTCTGCCGAAATTTTTCTCTTTAAAACACGCTTCGAAATAAGAGAAAGGTCACCTAAATTTAGTTTATCTCTTGATTCGTGTTCGCTGTCATAATATGCATCCTCGTCCATGTTCATGTCTGCATAATCTTCTTCTTTGTTTTCTTCATTCATTAATACATCTGCCTTCATCCTTAAAAGAACAGCACAAACAATCAGGGCATTAGCAGGAATTTTAAAATTTAAGTCCTTCAGATCTTCTATTTTTGCAGAATACTCCTTTGCTAATTTGACAATATCCACATTCCAGGGATCCATTGTGCTTAATATTTCATAAAGAGTATCCTTCCAAAACTCTCCTTCTTTTATGTCTGCATACCTGCTTTCTAATTCCTGCATTTTTAATTATTTTTGGTTGCTTTGTAATTATTAGTTGTTATTTATTTTCTAATTAAAAATTAAAAATTAAAAACAAATTTAACATTCACCTAATTTAACATACATAATTATATTTAATTTAAAATGGCTAATGATAACCTTGAAGAAATAAGGAAGCGAAAAATGCAGCAGATGTATCAGGAAAAGATGCAGGAACAATACGAAGGAGAACAACAGGAGAAACAGGCCTCACAGCAATTAAAAGCACTTACCGATAAAATTTTAACATCCGAAGCAAGCGAACGGCTAAATAACATCCGCTTTGGAATGCCGGACTTTGCCCGCCAGATTGAAATTTTACTCGTTCAGTTGTATCAGGCGGGAAAAATAAGGGGACAGATTGATGATGAACAATTCAAGAAAATACTTATTCAGCTTAAATCAGATAAATCGGAGGAATCAGGAGGTATAACAAGAATTTCCAAATAAATTTATGTGAATAAACTTAAATTAACAGAATAATTAAAATAAAGTATTTGTTTAGATTTGGATTTTACTGAAAACTATACTAAAACCTATGAGTTTTCAATCTTTAAAAATCTGTAAGATTTTTAAATTACCTCGTCATATTTGATTTTGCAGTTATTTTTAAAACCCCGAGTTTTGAAAATCTCCGAGCAACAGCGAGGTGATTTTTTCACAATTTTCACACTTAATTTTTTAAGCAGCTAAACAAATACAAAATAAATTTAACCAAATAAATCTTAAATAAATTTAATTAAAAATGTCAAAATTTGAAAATTTAGTCGTTATAGATAAGGGAAAAACATGCAGTTACGCATTGAAATTAATGGATAAAAATAAAATTTCAAGGTTGCTTGCGGTTGAGAAAGATAAGGTTATTGGAATAGTAACTTATCTTGACATAATAAATGCCCTGAACAATCCAAGAAAGAGAAAAAATTTAAACAATGCGAGAATCAGGGTTTCATCTGCAATGACAAAGGAACTTACTGCTGCAAAACCATCTTCATCAACAAGGGAAATAGCGGCTCTTATGATTAAAAATAAAATTTCTTCCGTAATAATTGAAGACCCTAAAAATAATTCCGTAAATTTAATAACAAAGACGGATTTGGTTAAGCAGGCATTGAACTCCGAGGTTCCTGCTTCTATGATATATACAAAAAATGCAATTTCTGTTTTCCAGACAGATACTGTCGTATTTGCGAGAAAAATAATGGAAAAAAACGGAACACACAGATTGTTGGTTATTGATAAAGAAGATGGCGATTTGTTAGGCATTATAACGGAAAAAGATATTGCACACGCCTTAAAATTATTCAGGGATCTAACTGCGGATTACTCGCATCCGGATATAAAATTATTGAAGGTCTCTGATTTTATGAAAAAGAACTTAAGGACATTAAATAATGATGCAAAGATAAAAGATGCTGCAAAAATTATGCTTGAAAATAACATTTCGGGAATACCTGTTAGCGGGGAAGACGGAAATTTTGGAATGATTACAAAGACAGATATTGTAAGGGGAATATCAGACGGACTTATATTTACAAAGTAAATTTAGACCCTAACTTTGCCTTTTTAAATAATATGCCAAAATTATCGATTGGTGCTGCGGTATCAAACGAAAGGGATGGCTTAAAATTGGTGGCAACAATTGGGTGCTTTCAGAAATTCCCTTAAAATTGATCAAGTTACAGATTAAAAATCGGCGATTATGTTTTGGTGCATGCCGGCTTTGCAAAATTTTAAGCGCGAAGGATGCAAAACAATATCCTTGATGTTAAATTTAAAAAAATAATTTTGTGCGACAAGTTGTAAGAAAACTAAAATTTTTAGACCTCTTATATATTGTAACAATATATACGCGTAAATTTCACCTTTAAAAACTACCTAAATCTTGCCTTTTTATATATTGCCACAATAGCAAAGGGTTCATTTTGGTAATTCTCTTACAGCCTGCCGACAATGAAAATTCAAAATATCACCTCAAATAAACCATGTACTATTCAGTATTTTTACATTCTAAAAAAGATTTTGCTGTTTTTCTAACATATGAATCTGAATCATTTGCTAATTTTTCTAAAATATCTTTTGCGTTTGGAATTCTATCAAAATTTGCTATCAAAGCTTTAACAACCCTTCTTCTGACATACTTATCTTTATCATTTGCTAATTTTTCTAAAATATCTTTTGCATTTGGAATTCCATCAAAGTCAGAGAGCAATATATTTGCTATATACCATCGTACATAATTATTTCCATCATTTATCATTTCTTCTATAATTTTTGCAACATTTGGAATTTTATTGATATGCGTTGTTAAAACCTTAACAGCAGCTTCTATAACACCATTATCCTTATCATTTAATAATTTTTCTACAATTTTCTCTGAATTTGGAAATCTGTCAAAATTTTCTGAAAGAAGCATGCATAAAGCAAGTTTATTTTCACTTCTATATTCTGATAAAATCCTTTCTATAACCCCAGAAATTCGTTTTGCCTTTGGTTCATCTATTTCTCCTGAAATTAAATCTCTTAACATTTGTATTTCCATACTCTCGCTTTTACTTGAAATTTCATTAATGAAATCTTTTGAAAATTTATCCTTCTGTCCAATCTTAGGATATTCTTTAATTAGCCTTATTATTTCATTTCTAACTTCTGCATCTTCATCTTGAGCGAGTTTTTCTAATATTTTACTCGCATTTGGAATTTTATCAAAATTATACCATATTGTAGAAATAACATTATATCTAACATCCCTATCTTTATCGTTTGCCAATCTTTCTATAATTTTTGCAACATTTGGAATCTTATCAAAATGGTCTCTTAAAACTTCAACAACATTATATCTAACATCTTTACTTTCATCATTTGCCAATCTTTCTATAATTTTTGCTGCATTTGGAATCTTATCAAAATGGTCTCTTAAAACTTCAACAACATTAACTCTAACACCCCAATCTTTATCATTTGCCAATCTTTCTATAATTTTTGCTGCATTTGGAATCTTATCAAAGTTTACTTTTATAGCCTCACAAATAATTCCTCTTACAGGAGAATCTGCATCTCGTGAATATTTTTCAATAAGTTTTGCAGCATTTGGAATCTTATCAAATGCATAAACAATAGGGGTTGTTGGAGAATCTGGCCAGAACCTAAAACCTTCGCCATATACAATAGATCTTTTTTTTGCATCTTCATTCAATTTATAAATTACCAAAAATGCAAATGTAGTTCCGATATAAAGAACAACTGCATCAGCCAAAGAAATCTTAAGTATTAATATTGTTATAGTATCAATAAAAAGTAAAATAAAAAAGAAGAATATAATTTCAGGCGCTGATTTTAATGATTTTTTTATACCTTTAATACTCAATTTAAAGATTTGCATTCTTATTTTCTGAGCCATTAATTTCTATTTTTGCAGGAACATAAACTCCTTCAAGTGTTTCGATTGTTTCATTTGTTATATTTGCAGTTTCATTTA
>JAGTWP010000037.1 GCA_018260755.1 Candidatus Altarchaeum sp.
AGGCTTTAAAAAATTACAAGTAAAAATTACGTTTAACGAGGGGAAGTTGGGCTTAAATTTACTATGTTCGTGAATTCACTTCAAAGGTGTCATTTAAAATTTAAATATCCGAACGAAGTGAGATAAAAAATTAGTGGATTCAATAGAGTTGTTACAAATTAAAAATTTTAAAGGTGAAAAGTAATAAAATTTAAAGGAATTCAAAGGTGGAAAAGTTATTTTGCAACATGTCTAATAAAATTACTTCTTTCCCAAATCCAAAAGCTAATCCTGCTTCGAGCATAACATTTGGATTTCTCTCTGTTATATCGAATACGGAAAAATCTGTTTCTTGAATTTCTTTGCAAACCTTACAAAGTATAACCCCTTTCTTTTGAGTTTCAGCGGGATATAATGGTTTGAGATTTAAGCGCTTGGCGACAAGATCGATTTTCTCTTTAAGGTCCTTTGTGTATTGTGGCCTGAAGGGAAAACCTACAAAAAATGTCTTTGGTTTAAATTCCAATTTTTCGGGACATATGCCATGATGTATTAAACATCTTTTCGGTAAATAGTTCATTTGTTTTGAGCTATCGATTTTATTTTTCATGATTTTTCACCTCAATTTCTCTCAGGCTTCGGGCAATTTCAGACAACGTTTTGAGCGTATCTGAAGTCCAACCGCAAGGCTGGGTTTGGGCGGAGTGCCGAGGGTACGAAGCCAGATACGCTCTGTTAGGCGACGTTGTTCTTTTGCTCATTTTCCCCTTCACCTTACTTTAGACCTGTTAGCCAATTTTTTATGATATCGTCTTTCAATAGATAGGACGCTTTTTCATAAAAGGCCTTTTCTTTTGTTGACTTATCAGCGATATCCATGGCCTCTATAAGAGAGTTTATAAATTTTCTAAATTCTGGGACATAATGCTTTTGTAGATCTTTCCATGCCTCTCTAAAATACAAACTTCTGCAAATATCATAGAGCCATGGCATCCAAGTTGCGAATATTACAGGCTCTACATCTTTAGATAATCTCAGGTTGAAGTGTATTTCAAATAAATTTAGCAATGATGCCGTATATTCCCCAAGGCGTTCCTTTTCAACATCTGTAAGATTCTCATCAATTTGCTCATTGTATATTTTCTCCAATTCTGGATGGTCAATCGCTATTTTAAATAATTCTATACTGGATAACTCTAATCTTGTATATACATCTTGTTTTCTTACTTTATTGCTTCTTTGAAACTCTTTGAATGTGATAAGTAACGTAAATATAAGACCAATTGTAGTGATAAGTTGAGTGATTGAAAAAAATATATTCACAGTAGACATGTTGCGAAATAACTTAAACTCATAAATCGTCTGTTTTTTATTTATTCTAATTTATTAATTTACATTAAGAGATTAAGAACTTAATAAATAGACATGTTGCGAAATAATTTTCAATCTATTGTTATTTTAAATTTATTTAAAATCTCCGAGCAAAGCAAGGTGACAATATATTCATAATAATTTCAAATTTTTTCCATCATATTTTCCAGCATAAAAAACAATTTTTTAGATTGTTTATCTATTGTTATTGTAAAAACCTCACAGGTTTTTGGTATAAAATGGTATGGTATAAACTATTTCGCAACAACTCTATTATGTATATACTCATACATAATTACATTATATATACTCATACCATCCTTATATTGCCCATGTTACTCCGTTCCTGCTGTCCCTGAAATTGGTTTTTGATCATATCTGGTGCAGAGATACCTGTTAAAATAGCTATCACCTCTAACTCATCACCCATTCCCTGCTCAACTCTTGCTCCAAATACTACATTTGCATCCTGTGGGAAATTTTGAGTTATCTTTTCTCCTACTTTTGTAACATCGTTTAAACTTGTATTTGGACCTCCAGTTATATGAATTAATGCTCCTCTTCCTTTGCTAATTTCCATATCCAAAAGAGGATGATATAATACCCCCTCTGCTGCCTGCTTAATCTTATCCGGGCCTGCTCCATGTCCGACACTGATTGTTGATATATCTCCATTCATCATAACTGCTTTAAGATCTGCAAAGTCCAGATTAATCAAACTTGGTTCTAAAATTGTCTTTGAGATTCCCCTGACAGAAGTAAATGTTACCATATCTGCAGCTGCAAATGCATCATTAATTGGCATATTCGGGGCAAATTCTAAAAGTCTATTGTTATCTATTATAACAACTGTGTCTGCATACTCTCTCAGTTTTGCTATTCCTTCCCTTGCTTTTTGTGTTCTTGCTCTTTCCAATTTAAAAGGAAATGTTACAATTGCAACAACCAAAGCACCCATATTTTTTGCAATTTTTGCTACTATTGGCGCTGCACCTGTTCCTGTTCCTCCACCCATTCCAGCAGTCAAAAATAACAAATCAACCCCTTCCATTTGCTGGGTAAGTAACTGGTTGCTCTCTATTGCTGCTGCTTCACCGACATCCGGAAATCCTCCGGCACCCATTCCGCCTGTGGTCTTTGCTCCAATCAAAATTTTAACCATATTTCCTTTTAAATTCATCAAGTGAACCTTGTCGGTATTTATTGCTATTAACTTTACTCCGTCATTTCCAAGACCTGCGTTTGCTAATCTTTCAATATTATTACTTCCTGCACCACCTGCACCAACCACCATAATTTTTGGAACTGCATAAGTTCCGATATCTCCGACTATTCCAGCAGTACCTTTAAATATTTCTTCCCCCATTTTTTTATAAATTTAATATATATTAATAATTGATATGTTGATTTAAAAAAAATAAAAAATTAAAAAATAAATTTTTCTTTGGTTTTGCTACTTTTATTGTTGTTATTAATTGCGGTTCTTATAAGTAGGTTATTCCCATATCATCAAAAATACTTGGCATTGAAGTACTATATCTGCTGTTTTTTCCCCCTCCAACCGGAATACTCAGTCCTTTTACACCTGTAAGTATCGCTACGACTTTAATTTTGTCCCCGAGTTTTGAGTCAATTCTTGCACCCCATACAACATTCGCGTTCTTTTTAACACCTTTACTTATACCATCTCCGATAGCATGTGCTTCATTCAATGTCATACCCATTCCTCCGGTTATGTGAATTAATGCACCGCTAATATCACTGTAATTCACATCTAGTAAAGGCCTGTTCAATGTTGACTCAATTGCCTGCTTAACTTTATCAGGACCATCACCTTCACCGACACAAATCAAAGAAATTTCTTTATTTCCCATCGTTGATTTTATATCTGCAAAGTCCAGGTTTATTAAACTTGGTGTCATAATTGTCTCTGTAATACCCTGAACAGCATCCTGAATTACTCTGTCTGCGAACATAAATGCCTCATTCATAGGCATATTTGGCACTGTAGCACGTAATTTCTCATTGTCTATTACAACAACAGTATCACAGTACTGCATTAACTTCGCTATTCCTTCTTTTGCCTTCTCCTTTCTTGCTCTTTCAAGATTAAAAGGATATGTTACAATTCCTACAACGATTGCACCTGCCTGTTTCGCGATCTTAGCTACTACAGGTCCCGCACCTGTTCCAGTTCCACCTCCCATACCTATTCCCAAAAACACAAGTTGAGGTCTTCCTACTGCCTGCTGTAAAAGATTAAAGGATTCCTCTGCTGCTTTTTCACCAACCTCAGGATAACCGCCGGCTCCCATACCTCGTGTCATCTTTCCTCCTATTAATACTTTTGTAATAGGTACTTTATCTTCTTTAACCATATCAACTAGCGCTCTTTTATCGGTATTTATAGCAACCAGTCGGGTACTTCTCAAACATGTTTTAGAAAGTCCTGCTTCCGAAAGACGAGTAATACTGTTGCATCCTCCTCCACCAACACCTATCACAACAATTTTTGGATCTTCAAGTTTAACACCTTCTGCACCCATAATATTTTTTAACTCTTCTTGTTCTCTCGCGAGTGCTTCCGCATCTTCAACTAAAACTGGTCTTTGCCTTGATTGTGGTTTTGGTGGTTGTACATATTCGGGTTGCGGAATATTTCCTTGTGGTTGTTGAACTCCATATCCTTGTTGCGGTTGAGTATAACCTGGCGGTTGTTGTTCCGGTTGAGAGTAGCTTCCGACTCCACCGTATCCACCTGCTGGCCATGTTGGTTTATACATCTTCTTTGGCTCTGCTTGTTGCGGCTGAAATTGCTGTTGCTGTGCTGATGATGACTGTGCAGCAATTCTACTTCCTCCTATTGGAATATTACTTCCTTCGGACAATAGATTGCTCTTTACTCCTGTTATAATTAAAACAATCTCCACTTCATCACCCATTTTATCATTTACTCTTGCACCCCATATTACAGGAGCATTTTGACTTACCTTCTCAGTAAGCATACTTCCCGCCTTATTTGCATCATTCAGCGAAAGCGTTGAACCGCCCGTAAGGTGAATCAAAGCACCGGTTGCACCCATCGTATCAATTTCCAATAAAGGTTGATTTTTAACTGCTGCTACTGCATCCTCTATCTTCTTTGGACCTGAACCTCGTCCTACACTTATCATTGCCATTCCACCTGTCTTCATTATTGCCATAAAGTCAGCAAGATCCAAATTTATCAAACTCGGAATAAGTATAGAGTGTGTTATTCCGTCTATTGCCTTTCCGATAACATCATCTGCAATTCTAAATGCGTCATCCACAGGTAAATTTGGAGCATATTGAACTAATAAATTGTTATCCAAAAGAATAACTGTGTGAGATACCTGCTTTAACTTTTCAATACCTTCTCTTGCCTTCGTAACTCTTACACGCTCAAGTTTGAAAGGAAATGTTACAACGCTGATAACTATTGCTCCGCTATCCGTTGCAATTTTTGCTACTATTGGCGCCGCACCTGTTCCTGTTCCTCCACCCATACCTGCAGAGATAAATACGATTCGTGCTCCTTCAAGTGCCTGTGCAATATCCTGATTGCTTGCTACCGCTGCTTCTTCACCGAGCTTAGGATAACCTCCTGCACCTTGTCCGCCTGTTAATTTTGCACCTATTAAAATTTTCTTTATTCTTGGATCTTCTATCATCTGTAATTGTTTTATATCTGTATTTGATGCTATTAACTCAACCTCATCTGCAATTTTCATTTCTGCCAATCTTCTAATTGTATTGCATCCTCCTCCTCCGACACCAACTACACATATTTTCGGATTTTTCGTAGATACTCCCTCTGCCCCTAAAATTTCAGACCTTTGTTCTGCATTTCTGCTGCTATTTGTGTCTCCTGTTTTGAAAACACCACCTATATTACCATAATTATATGGTTCCATTTCAAATTTGTTTAATACTTTGTTTAAATTTTAAATTATTTTTATACTTTTTCCATGACCGTTTCTGATTTTAGGAAATTTGTTGTTTATTGTCTTATTTTTTGTGTTTCTGTAAATTCAGCAATTTTTTTCTCGTCTTTTATGACGAAAAAAAATACATCTTTAATAAATTGTGACAATGCATATTGTGACCCATCTTTACCCAAGTCCTTTAATGCTTTGCCCCATGCTTCATGCGTTTTTAATGACTCTTCATCGGAAAAGTATATTTGTGTTTGCAACCCCATTTTGTTTTTTTTATAATTTTTGTTTTTAAATTTTGGAATAAATTATGTTTAATATATTAAATATTTAATTATGAATTTAAAGATTCTAATAAATTTAAATAAAGTTAAATAATTGGAAATTCATATAAATAAATTAGATGATTATATAATTAGATAATGAATTAAATAATTATATAAATGAATTAAATAATTAAGACATTAAATATAATTAAATTTTTAAATAAAAATAAAAAAGAACATAACTACAACAATTGTTGTTGTAATATTGATAACAAAACTATCAAAGCCCAAATCAAATACACAAATTTTTAAATGTAATCAAAATTTTTAAAATTATCAAATTTTATGTTTTATTCTTTTTACTCACATAAGTTAGAGATTTTCAAACTATTACTTCACTTATATAAAAATATAATACAAAACAAATAATCAAAGGTTAAAATTCATTTAATATGAGGTTAGAAAAGGTCTCTGTTGAGGGATTTAAAACATTCAAAAACAGACAAAATATTGATCTACCTTATAAATATACTGCCATTGTAGGCCCAAACGGAAGTGGTAAAAGTAATCTAATTGATGCATTATGTTTTGTAATCGGCAGATCAAGAGGGATGAGAACAGACCGACTGGCGGAACTTATTTATAACGGCGGAACAGAGGGAAAACCATCTGATGAAGCAATTGTTTCCGCATATTTTTCCTTGGAGGATGAACAAAAACAAATTGTAAAAATAACACGAATTGTCAGGCGCGACGGAAAAACACAATATAAAATAAATTACAAAGCATCGCTGAGCGACCCTATTTTATCTAAGAATGACAAAAATATCTCAAAAGAAAAAATCCTTGAAACAATAGGTGACAATGAGTACAATGTGCTTCTCCAAAATGACATAACAAATTTTATTGAAATGAGTCCCAAAGAGCGGAGAGGAGTTATTGATGAAATTTGCGGAATTGCCGATTACGATGAAAAGAAAACCGATGCAATAAAAGAACTTGCATCTGTTGAAGAAAAAATTTCAGGAGCAAATGTTCAGCTCAACGAGCGGCAGGAAAATTTAAAAATTTTAGAAAAAGAAAAAGAGGATGCAATAAAATTTAAAGAGGGTAAAAAGGAAATTTATGCGCTTGAGAGAGTATTTAATTACATAACTTTAAGTGAAACCGAGAAAAAAATAAATGAATACAAGATTTCAGCCAAGGGCTTGTGTGATGTTCGCGATTCGTATAAAGTCAGTGAAGGCAACATTAAAACAAAGAAGACGGAACTTGAAACAAAAATTTCGGACATCAATAAACAGCTTATTGAAAATGAAAAAAAGCGCGGAGAGTCCGATGTGTCTTTGCTGAATGCAGAACAAAGGTATTTAAAAACAGAAAATAAAAAACTCGGGGAATTAAATGAAAAAATAAATTTTGCAGTCCAAAAAAAGGACGAGTTGAATAATCTATTTACTTCCTCATCTATACAAATAAAAAATTTTTCCGGGCGAATCAAACAAATTGCTCAAATAATTGCGGATACCAAAATTTCCGAAATTGAAAACAAAGTTATGGAATTGAAGGACAAAATTTATAACCTGAAAATAGCTGGCAGCAATGCGAGAAATAAATATGAAAATGAAAAAAATAATAGTGGTGAAAAGCGCAAAAGATGTAATTTGAACAAAGTGGAAATTTCCAAATACATTGCGAGAGAGCAGGAATTAGCGAGAGAAATAGATAATAAAAGTTATGCCTACAAAGAAATTTTTGAGAGACATTCAAAACTCAGAAAGGAAAAATTCAACGCCGAAAAAGAGTATGAACAATTAATTGAGGGCTATGAAAAGATAAAGGGAGAGTATGTGCGGAAAAAGGAAATTTTAAAAAATTTACGAAAAAATTTAATTGCCGACTATCTGAAAAAAGCAACAGGCGGAATATACGGAACGGTCTCCGAATTGTGCAGAGTTTCGGATGCAAAATACAGGAAGGCAATTTACAGTGCTGCGGGAAACCGTATGGAAAATATTGTTGTTGAAAATGAAAATATAGCAGTAAAATGTGTAAATTTGTTAAAAGCAGGAAGAATAGGAAGGGCAACATTCCTGCCGCTTAACAAAATAAATATAAATTTACCTAATGAAAGTCCTGCTGGTTTGGGATTTGCGCGCGAGTTTTTAATTTATGATGAAAAATTTGAAAATATAATTACATACATACTGCGAAATACAATTATTGTAGAAAATCCTGATGATTTTAAACCGCTAATCGGAAGATACAGGGTGGTTTCTCTTGACGGGGACATTGCCGAAAAAGAAGGAAGTATAAGCGGCGGATTTATAAAAGAAAGATTAAATTTTAACGAAATTTCCGATGAAATCAACGCCCTTGAAGGAAAGTTAAGTGCAGCGGAAGAAGAAATTGAAAGAGTAAAGGAAAGAAAAAATATAAGTACAGATGATTTAGAAAAAGATCTGACGAGCGTTCAGGTTGAGGTTGAAAAAATAAAGATTGAAAAAAAGACATTAACAGGATACAGAGAAGAAAAAGAAGATGAAATTAAAGTCCTTGAAGGTGAAATCAAAGCGAGTGAGGAAGAAGGGAAAGGATTATTGCTGGAAATTGAAAGAACGGAAAATGACCTGAAAGTTTTAGAAAAAAATTTAGAAAAAACAGAAAAGGAAATAAAAGGTGAAGAATATAAGCGGATTGAAAATTTAAAAAATGAAAAGAAAAATTTAGAGATTGAACTTGCGAAGTCACAGAAGGATGCTGATTTTGCAAATACACAAATTTCCGACCTGAAAATTGATGAAATACTATCAGAAAGAAAGCAGTCCGAAAATGTGCTCAAAGAGACATCCGAAAGAATAGAAAAAATAAAACTTGCGCTGAAGAAAAAAGAGGAAGAAAATAAAGAATTAGCATTAGCAATTCAAAAACAGGAACAGGAACGGAAAAATGTCGAAGAAGAAATCGCAAGACAGAACATAGAATTAGAAAAAAATTTAAATGCGAAGGAAGAAATAAGGGCTCAAATTGAGAAAATTTTGATTGAGGAGGGAAAATTAGAAGAGCATAAGAAAATGCTCCTGGAGAATATTGAAAAAATGAATAAGGAAACGGATAAATTGGCTGATAATAACATGACTGAGGAAGATCTCAATAAATTTTTGACGGATAAAAATAACGAAAAAAACAGCAAGGAAGATATTATAAACAGGATAAACGAACTGAATGAAAAACTGAAGGCGATGGGAAATATAAATTTGAGAGCAATCAATAATTATGACGAAGCAAAAAAAAGTCATGATGAAATTTTTAACAAGGTTGAAACATTGAAGAATGAAAGACAGGCGATATATGATTTTATTGCATCTGTTGAAAGGAGAAAAAGAGAGGTTTTTATGGATGCCTTTGAAAAAATAAGGGCAAATTTTGAAGAAATTTTTAAAAAACTTACTGATAGTTATGGAACCTTAACATTAGATAATCCGAAGGATGTTTCAATATCGGGTCTGAACATTCACGCATCTTCGAAAGGAAAAAAGATTACAAAAGTTGATGCGATGTCGGGCGGAGAGAAGGCATTGACATGTGCGGCATTTTTGCTGGCAATTCAGCAGTACTCTCCAGCACCGTTTTATGTCCTTGATGAAATGGACGCATCGCTGGACTCTGAAAATTCAGTAAAAATCGCCGGATTACTAAAAGAAAGCAGCGGACAGTTTATAATGATAACCCATAATGAAAATGTAATGAAATACGCAGATGCTGCAATCGGGGTTTCAATGCAAAACGGAATATCGCAAATAGTTGGTGTGAAGATAAATCAGTAAAATCAGCAAATTTAAATTTTCGGATAATCTTAATAATCTTACTTTTATCTTACTCTTACAGCAACCCCTCTCTTAAAACTCGTGCATTCTCTCGGAGCGAGCATTAATGTTCCCGTTGCAATTAAATTATCATCCTTATCAACAACCAAACATTCGTCTCCAGCCCTTAAATTTTTATCCGCATTAATAACAAATTTTGCAAAAACATTCATTCCTTCTTTAACAAAAGGAACTGCTTCATCTGCTATTGCTATCCTCAATTTAGGAAATTTGAAAAATTTATGCAGTTCCTCTGCCAGTTTTTTATGAGGAATAATGAAATGGTCGCTTGCCCTTACACTCCCAAGCAATTCCTTTGTTTTATTGTCATGAATCCACCTGATTCTTTTTGTCTTTCTTGAACGTTTTATAATCAAATTAAACTGAGCCAGAATTTGAGCGGCATTCTCTCCGAACTGATATTGCATGATTGCTTTAACTTTTTCTTTATCATCTGCATCGGACTTAATTCCAAAGACATTTAAAGGATAAATATCCAAAATTTCCTGTGGAACATTTCCAAATGGTTTAACATTAATTAAATTTTCTGTCTTAACATTTTTTGCCCTGCTTTTAACATTATAAATTTCAGTCCTGCTGTCAAATCCGAAATCAAAGAATGCCGAGCGTTTTGTTATAGGGTCAAATTCCGATAAAAATTTCCTGTGTTTTTTTAATGTTCTAACTGCTTTATACAAACTCGGATGTGATATTGCCCGCATTTCAATATATTCCCATAAAGTATTCTCTTTTATTGCCTGCTTAATCCTTCTGATTTCTTCATAAGACACATATAAATTGTGCAATGCAATGTCATGCTCATCCAAATCACAGGGATTTTTATTATGGCATGCCGGGCAGGAACATGGCAGATATTCAAGTTCCGAAATTTTCTTTGTTCCGTAATTTGTGATGTATCTTTTATCCTTTGCAAATAAGGCATAAGCAGCAGAATCAAATATATCGCAGCCCAGACCGACAGCCAGACCAAACAACATAGGATGTCCCAATCCGAAGGCGTGAACGATATTACCTGCTCTAATGTTCTTCTTTGCAGCTACAATTATATTAACTAAATCCTCAAATCTGTATTCTTCCATCAAACGAACAATTCCGCCGATTGCATTTAATTCAAAATTTTTTGAAATTTCCCTCGCGGCTTTTGCCCTTAAATCCATAAATGTTGAACCCTGAATTGCCGCATTTACAACCAAATTTAAATTTAAGTTCTTTGCCTCTTTTGCTCTCTTCAATGTTACGGTTAAATTTTCCTCTGCAAGACGTTTATAAGCATCAGGCAATGTCGGAATGTCAAGAAAAGAGCCGATTTCCGCTCCAATATGTTCCTCAAATTTTAAAATTTCGCTGTTGCTTATGTCAATGTCACCGTATTTCATCAGCTGATAACTTCCGGAATCAACGGCAATAATTCCGTCAAAATTGAAAAATTTATGTATGCCCTGCTCAAGTACATTGTTCTTTTTTTCTTCACTTTTAAAAAGCATATAAGCATTTGTCATTAAAATTTTCGCATTAAATTTTGATTTTAATTTGTCTATGCTCAATATAGGATTATTCAGGCCATAAACAGGCATTAATGCCGGTGTTTCTATAACCTTGCTTTGATTGTCTTTATCCTTTATCTCTAATCTTCCGATTCTTCCTGCAATATCCTTATCTTTTATTTCAAACGAAATTTTCATCTTTGTAAACTTTAAAGATAATAAATTTATAAATTTAATTTACTTAATCTTAAATCACGCCAAAAATTTTGAGGAATTTTTAGAAGCCATCTTACTTCATTCAGAGTAATTGAATTTATTTTAATCGTATTCCAATCTAATTAAAATGTCAATATAGAAATCAGAACAAGTGATGTTATTTTGTTATTTATTATTCGTAATTGTTTTATAAAAATTAGACATAAATCAAAATGAAATGAAATGAAATTTAAAATTTTAACCTACGGATGTTCGATGAATAAGGCAGACAGCGAATGCATTGCAGGGATAATTAAGGAAAAATTTAAATCTGATGCTGAAATTAAGGAATATTTTGTAGATGAGGTAAAAAATTTTGATATTGATAAAGAAAAGATAAATTCCGATAATAATTTTCTAATTATAAATACATGCATAGTCAAACAACCAACGGAAAACAAAATTTTTGATTTAATGAGAAAGATAGAGAAAAAAAGAGAAAATGAAAAATGTCTGAATGTAATAGTGAGTGGTTGTCTGCCTGCTGCATACCCTGAAATTTGCAGGAAATTTAAATTTTCGTTCATCGGAACAAATGTTTCTGATATAAACAAGGCAATTGATGAGGCAATTGAAGGGAGAAAATTTGTAAAAATAGAAAAGCAGGAGGATAAACTGTGTATTCCGAAATTTTCGTTTAATAAATTTATATCCATAATTCCGATTTCTGAAGGGTGCGTTGGAAATTGTTCATACTGCTCAACAAAATTAGCAAGACAAAATTTGACATCTTATAAGGAAGAGAATATAATCAAAACAATAAAAAATGCAATAAAGTACGGTGCAAAGGAAATTTACATAACAGGTCAGGATACAGGATGCTACGGATTGGATATTGACACAAATATCGTAAGTTTGCTTGAAAAAATTTCCGAAATTGAAGGAAAATTTAAAGTAAGGGTTGGAATGATGAATCCGGATTTTGCATTAAAATTTTTAGATGAATTGATTGAAATATTTAAACATCAAAAATTTTACAGGTTCATCCACATTCCGGTTCAGAGCGGAAGCAATGCCGTTTTGAGGGATATGAAAAGAAATTATTGTGTTGAGGATTTTATCGGGGTTGCAGAGAAATTTAAATGTATTGATGCAAGCATTTCAACAGACATCATTGTTGGCTTTCCAACCGAGACAGACGATGATTTTAAATGCAGTGTTGACTTAATTAATAAAATCAAACCGGAATTTTTAAATTTGTCAAAATTTTATGTAAGGAAGGGAACACTGGCGGAAAGGTTTATAAGAAATAAGCAATGGACTTATGATACAAGAATTGCAAAAGAACGGTCGTTGTTAATTTCCGGGATTTTCAGGGAAATTTCAAAGGACAATAATAAAAAATGGCTTAACTGGGAAGGGGAAATTTTGACAGATGAAATTGAGAACGGCATGCTTATAGGGAGAAATTTTACATATAAAAAAATTCATATAAAGGATAAAAAGGTTCAATCCGAATTATTAGGAAAATTTGTCCATTGTAGAATTATTAAAGCAGGGGAAATTCTGGAAGGGGAAATTTTAGGAAGTGAAATTAATTAAGTTTAATTATTTATTTTAAAATGCGACTTTTAATAAAAGTAAGGAATGCAAAAGAGCAGGATTATGATTTGAAGTACTATCACAAATTACAGGGCTCTATATACAATTTAATAAAAGATACGGAGTACGGCGAACTTCATAATCACGAAGGATATAAATTTTTCTCTTTTTCAAACATTTTTCCGATGAAAACAGGTAAAGGTGATGATAGGAATCTCATGCTTGCATCACCAAGCGAGAAATTTATTGATGTGGTTTTGGATAAATTAAGCGGGAGAAAAGATAATTTATTGCACATAGGGGAATACGAACTTGAACTCTGTAGCATAAAAAAAATAAAACTGAAATATTGAAATCTGCTTGTACTCCCTCTTCCCCGATGAAACTTACCAGTTTGAATAGAACCAGTGTGGTATTGAAATGAATGGAAATACATTTTGTGTGTAACATAAAAAAGGGTAAATTTTACCTAAATTAAAATTTCATAATGTTGCAAAACTTTATGGTTATCAAGAAGCAGCAGCAGCAGCAGCAATAGAAATAGACCAGGAATAATTTATCATTTTCACAAAATATACCCTGTCGCATCCTCAATTAAGCCAAATCCCGAACCTAAATTATTCGTATCAATATCAAGGCCTTCCATAGATATATCCGTAACCTCACATAAGTATTCAATATAAGTAAACATTCCGATTTTTTCAAATATAAATTTATGCGAAGCATATGCCTTTAAAGAAATAAAGACCTTGCCTTCATTTGCAGTAATGAGCCATTCCCGGTTCTTTTTTCCGGATTTCTTTATATTTAAATTTTTGAAAATATATTTCTTGTCTTTCGTTTTATCGTAAAATTCAAGTATAGAACGTATCTTATGCTCAAATATTAATATTTCTATCCTGGGCTCAAAGTAAGTCAATACGGAACCATTTGAGAATACAATTCTTCCCCAGTACCACGGAACAAAAGGACCGATTACAACAACTTTCTGAACATAGCATTTTCCTGTGAAATTTTCTCCGTTTAATGTCCCGGTAAAATCAAAATACAGGTTTATTAAAGCAAAACCGGCAAATAACTTAAAATAGTTGTTGAACTCAAAGGACTTTGAATTATCTTCTGCTCTTGTTATTTTGAAATTTGCAATTTCTTTGTTTCTTTTGGATAAAATAAAGGAATAATCGGGAAATTTTCCATTATAGCGGACATTTACCTTATTTTGTCGGGCAGAAACCATGAGCCCGTCGGAATTTATTGATATTGAACATTCGTCTTCCAGGATTAAATTTTTCCTGTCAGTATAACCCCATACGGTTATGTAACCGTTTCTTCCTTCGCATTTTCTGTTTATTATCTCTTTATGGTTAATTTTTATGGACTCAGAGGTATGTCCGAACATTATGAGAAGTTGTCTTTTGTCTTCGGGCTTTGTTGCTCCGTAAGTCATAAACCAGTATTCTTTTCCGGTGGGGGGTAAATTTTCAAAACAAAAAAACATACGGTCAATTTCCTGAGCGGACTTTTTTGTTTTTTTAAGTTCTATCAGGGAATTATACTTTGAACTAATTTCGTCTATTTTTTCTTTTAAGTACATTTTTTCAATACCTGACAAAATTTGGACATATTTATCCAGAGTATCAAACGGATAATCCGTTATTTTTTTATTTTCATCAGCCATTTTAAATTTATTTAAAAATATCCAAAAGTAAGCGAAGTCACCTTAAAAATTTAATCAGGTATTAAATTTTTTTTCCCTCAAATTTATTTCAAAAATTTTATAAATTTTCCTGCATCGAGCCACCCTTCCGCATATTCAAGTGCTATGATCGCCCCGATAAAATTTCCTTTGCTGTAAAAATATAACGCATCATTGTAATAATTGAGCGCCATTTCGTAAAATTTTCTACTTTCTTCTGTATTTACCTTCAAGGTTAAATTTTCAAACAGGACTTTTGCTTTGTTCAAATATCTTTCTGCCCTTTCTTTTATTTCATCATTACACATTTTTTTATTTTGGATATGATTGATGTTAAGAACTAAACTCCGCATTTTTACACCTGCACTCACGTTTAACCATTTCTTTTCAAACACTTTAAATTTTTGCGAAGTTAAGGTCAATTAT
>JAGTWP010000001.1:0-19357 GCA_018260755.1 Candidatus Altarchaeum sp.
AGGATCAGTATTTCAAACGAAATGCAAAAGAAAAAATTAAATGTATTCAATGTTGCTCGGAAATTTTAAAAACTTTATTTTGAAAATCAGAAAAATTTATTTATACTTTTATTTTACTTTTATTTAAAATGCTCCCCGAAATTTTAGAGAAAAAATTTATAGAAATGCTTATTGAAGAAGGAACAGATGTAACAACAAAATTTACCCCTCAAAAGAAGGTAACTGCAAAAATTATCGCAAAAGAGGACGGAATTGCAGCAGGAGTTTATGAATTAAAAATTTTGTTTGAAACATTTAAAATAAATGTATTGCAGGCAGTGAAAGACGGGAAAAAATTTAAAGATGGTGATACATTGTTCGTATTAGAAGGTGATTCCCATAAAATTTTAAATGTTGAAAGAACCGCTCTGGATATTTTTTCAAGGATGTGCGGAATTGCAACATTAACTAATAAATTTTGCGAAATTGCAAAGAAAGTAAATCCGAACATCAGGATAGCGGCAACAAGAAAAACAACGCCTTTGTTCAGATATTTTGAAAAAAGAGCGGTTGAAATAGGAGGTGGCGATATACATCGTATGGATTTGGAGGATAATATTTTAATAAAGAACAATCATCTATTTCTATTTCACAATAATATTGAAGATGCGTTAAAAGCGGCAAAAAAGTCGGCAAGTTTTACAAACAAGATTGAGATTGAAGTAAGAAGTAAAGAGGATGCGATGGAAGCGGCAAATTATGCGGAAATTATTATGTTTGATAATATTAATCCGGACGAAATTGCAGAAAGTATAAAAGAAATAAGAAAAATGAATAAAAATATATTATTTGAGGCGTCGGGAAGGATGAATTTAGAGAATATTGCGGACTATGCAAAGACGGGGGCCGATGTGCTTTCAATCGGGGCATTGACACATTCTGCAAAACAGGTTGATATAAGTTTGAGGATTGTTGAGATAAAAGAATAAAAATTGGAAAAATTTATCAAAAAATTTAAGTTATTTATGTAAAAAACCGCAATTATTTAAAAAGAACAAAAATTTAAAAGGTAAAATAAAATGGATTTTATAGAACCGCTTAAATATCCGTTAAAGGATATAAAAAAGTTGGTGGTAGGAGGGCTAATGGTATTACCAGGAATCTTTTTGTTGCTAATCCCCTTCATTATAGCGAGCGGTTATTTTATAAGGGTTGCAGAAAGCACTATAAAGGGACAAAACGAACCTCCTGAATTTGATAACTGGAAAAACCTTTTCGTTAAAGGTCTTGGTTTCATTTTGATTTGTATTGTGTATACTATTATATTCTATCTAGTACTCCTTCTAGCACTCCTTCCAGCAATATTTTTTTCTTCTGTCAGTACATACACCTCTTACGGTTACTCATCACTAGATACTCTTGCGAATATGATGGCCATAATATTCTTTTTTATCGCTCTTATTCCGTTGATTATTTCATTAATAATGAATATAATAGCATTAGTAAAATACGGTGAAAATGGAAGTGTTGGGGAGGGGTTTAAATTTATGGAAATTTGGAGAAATTTTAGAAAGAATTTAGGGAATTATAGTATGGGATACATTCTTTTTTTTGGCGTGTATCTGGTTCTCGCAATTTTGTACTCTATGTTCTTTATGTTAATATCTTCTGTATTTGTTGGAGCAGAAATAATCGGTGGAGATCTGGGTGCCATTGTTGAAATAATAATCGTGCTTCTAATTTTGGGTATTTTGGGCATAATATGTTTCTATCTTTATTTGTTTTTGATGAGAATGTTTGCACAAATTTACAAAGAATCCAAACTAAAGTTGGGAGAAGATAGTAGAAATATACCTTCACAACCTGAAACTGCTTTTAATGCTGGTACAGAACAATCGGAGAAACAGTAGTTTGGGCAGAACCAACGAATGGGAAAAATTAAAGTAAAAGAAAATTTTGTAGTGATAATGGAGTGTGCGTATGAGAATTCTTGATTCTAAAATACTACCGTTCTAAAAAATGTTGTTTTTAAAGTGAAATTTTTGGATATGGATGAAAAAACCAAACTGAAATATGTTTATTACGACCAAAAATTACCAGTAGGGCATAAATTCAAGGAGATCAAATTTAAATTTAACGAACACAAATTCAGGTTTCTGACTGATGTCGGAATGTTTGCAAGGTTTGAGGTTGATACTGGGACAAAATTTTTATTGAGGAATTTAGATACAAAGCCCGATGATGCCTTTCTGGATTTGTGCTGTGGTTACGGAGTTGTCGGAATAACAATGAGTAAATTTTGCAAATCAGTTGTAATGAGCGATGTCAATGAAAGGGCAATTGAAATGGTAAAAAGAAATTTGGAGCTAAATTTAGTTACAAATGCAAGGGTTGTGAATAGTGATTTATTTGAAAATATTCCTGAGAAATGCACAATAATTGCAACAAATCCCCCGTTGAGAGCAGGAATTGAGTTTATGAGAAAACTCGTTGACTTAGCAATAGAGCATCTTTATGATAATGGTAGAATATGTATCGTTGCCAGAAAAAAGCAGAATGCGTATAAAATATTTGAAATTTTAGGCGAAAATTTTGATGCAACAGTTGTTGAAAAAGGAGGTGGTTATGTGGTAATGAAAGGAATCAAGAGATGAGTCCTTTGATGTCATCTTTATAATCTTTTCCTTTGTGTTCCTTCCCGAAACGAACAATTAATGCATGATATTCGTTATAAATTTTAACTAAATCCTCTTCCTTGCAGTGCTTTTTTATTTTGTTTTCAAAAATTTCCCTTAATTCATCATAGTCCATCTTAAATACATCAGAATTATCATCTTTGAGCGCATCATAAATCCTTCTTGTATAAGTATCTATCACAAATATCGCTTTTTCAAATACATAAAGTAAAATTGAATCAGCGGTTTCCCTTCCGATTCCTTTAATCTTCAGCAATTCATTTCTTAATTCAAAAATTTCCTTCTTTTGCATACATTCAATAAAATTTTCTCCATAATTAGCAAGCAAATATGCACAAAAATTTTTCAGTCGTTTTGCCTTCTGCTTGTAAAATCCTGATGGTTTTATTAAAATTTCAATATCTTCAACAGGCATATTCGCGATTGCCTTAATTGAGCATACATTTTTTGCCTTTAAATTTTTTATTGCCTTTTCAACATTATTCCATGCGGTATTTTGAGTTAAAATTGCTCCTATCATGATTTCTTCTTTATTGTAAGCGGGCCACCAGTGCTGCTCGCCAAATTTTTTAAATAATGTTAGGTATAATTTATATATCATTTCAACTTGTTTTGAAAAAGAACACAATAGATCTTACTTTTAAATTTTTTGAAAATGGCTCACAATGTCTTCATATATCTCAAAGTGCTCATTTATATCTATGTTCTTATCTATTTTTTCAAGGTCATAGAATCGGACATCCTTTTTTAGAAATTTTACCGCAAAAATACACTTGATATTAGCAATTTCTTTAAATTTTTTAAAATTTTCAACACCTTTTGAGAGGTAAATTTTATCGCTTTTCGTCTTTTTGCATTGTATTGCCATAACAAGACCATTCTTCATAATCAATACATCCGGTAATAATTTCGAATATCTTCCGCTGCCTGCAACTCTCATCGCAACAAATCCGTCGGCACTAAATTTCTCAACTAAATTTCTCTCAAAAACAACACCTTTTATATATTTGTTATTCATTTCAATTCATTTACTAATTTCAATTCATTTACTAATTTCAATACATTTACTAATTCAAACCACTTATTAATAAGAATTCCTTCTCCTTGCAAATTTCGTTCAGTGTTTTATTTATTTGTCCCTCCTGTGCTTCATCGTATTCAATCTTTAACATACACGCAGAAACAGAATCCGGCGACTTCATAATCACACTTAAATCATATACTAATCCTCCTTCATTGATTTTGTCTATTGTTCCCCGGATATCTTTATCTATGACATGTCCGACCATAATAATTGTTTTAGTCCTTTTTTTATAATATTTTTTTCCTTCAATATTTATTTCAGAAATTTTGAGCCCTTCTTTGAGTAGTGCATTTTGGACATTTTCAACTGATTTAATGTCATCAATTCCAAACACAATTTCAACAGGAATTTCATCATTCTCTTTAAATTTGTGCGAATGAATAATACTTTGTATATTTGCATTGTTGGCTGAAATAGGTTCAATTGCCCTGATTAAACTTCCCGGTGTGTCCTTTAAAAAAATTTTCATATTTATTTTCATTTTTCATTCGGTTAAAATTTATGTACTTGATTTGTTTGATTTGTTTATTAAATTAAGTTTAAAATTTAATTGTAATTACTTTAATCAATTAAGAGTTTGAAAAAATTTATAACTTAATGCCGAGGTGGCAGAGTCCGGTAATGCGCACGCCTCGAGAGCGTGTTCCCGTGAGGGAATCAGGGTTCAAATCCCTGCCTCGGCGAAAAATTTAACGATAAAAAATTTCAAATAAATTTTTATATGAATTCTAATTTTTAAGAAGTTATAAATTTAAAGAGTTATATATTTAAAGAGTTATAAATTAAATTTTTTAAAATGAGGCAGGAAACAATAGAGTTTACAGGACATATTATTGATTCTATGATACTTCCAAAGGTGTTTGATACAATAATGGAAGATAAAGGGGACTTTGAGGTTTTGGAATTTAAAATCGGCAAGAAAAAAACCGAGCCAAGTTATACAAAAATTTTAGTGAAAGGAAAAGATAACGAGCATCTCAATACAATTCTTCAAAAACTACAAAAATTAGGGGCAATTATTGCTGTTCCGAAGGATGCTGAGACTGAAATTGCAGACATGGATGGCGCTGCTCCTGAAAATTTCTGTCCTACAACAAACCAGAAGACATATATAAGGATATGCAGGGAATGGAAAGAAGTAAAGAATCAGAAAATGGATGCATGTGTTGTTATTGAAAATGAAATTCCAGTCTGCAAAATATTCAGACATATAAAAAAAGGCGACAAAGTTGTTGTCGGATTAGAAGGAATTAAGATTGAACCTATTGAAAGGTCAAGAGAACCAATGGGTTTATTCGGATTTATGAGGAGTGATACATCAACGGAAAAACCAACTATCACTTTGATAAAAGAGGTTGCAAACGAATTGAAAAAAATAAAAAAGTCGGGTGGAAAGATTGGTGTTGTTTGCGGTTCTGCTGTTATTCATACAGGAGCAAGCAGGGCACTTGCAGAAATTATAAATCTGGGATATGTTGATGCGTTTTTTGCCGGGAATGCCGTTGCAGTCAGGGATATGGAGTATGAAATTTACGGAACATCACTTGGGGTTAACATTGAAACGGGAAAAGTAGAGCAGTACGGATACAGGAAACACACTTCAACCATAAATTCAATAATACGATTAGGTTCAATTAAGAAAGCAATAGATAAAGGAATAATAAAGCATGGAATGATGTACGAATTAATTACAAAGAATATTCCCTACATTCTTGCGGGAAGTATAAGGGATGACGGACCTTTGCCCGAAGTAATAACTGATATACGCGAATCACAGGATAAAATGCGTGAATTATTAAGGGATTTGGATTTGGTTTTGATGATGGGTTCACTGTTACATTCGGTTGCTGTTGGAAATTTAATGAAAGCTGAAACAAAGGTTATTTGCGTTGATATAGATCCTGCAATTGTTATTAAATTGAGGGACAGAGGAACATCACAGGCAATAGGAATAGTAACTGATTTAGGAACATTTATTCCGGTATTGCTTGAAGAACTTAAAAAATAAATTTAATGTTAAAATCATTATTTATTAAAATCATTATTTATCATCAAAACTTAATTCATTTATAATTATTATTTATTTATATCCTAAAACTAATTAATAAACAATAATAAACAAAAACCAAAATGGCAACGGAAAAGGGGTTGATCGTGTTGGCGACATTTTTTATAGTGATGTCGTTAACTACGAACATAGGGTTTGCTAAAGATGGTGCAGTAATAGAACTGTACGCAGCAACTGTTTTGAACATCTTGGCAACCTTGGTGAAGGTATCAATGAAGAAAGGTGTTTTGGCAATGACTTCTCTGGGAGCAAGTGTTGTTTCAGACATACACTTGATAGCAGCAGTAGTTGTGTTGGGAAGTGATCCTGCTTTAGCAGCAGGTCTGGCATTTGGAGCAATTTTTGCAAATGTGGTTAGTGTTGCATTATTGCTTATGGAAAGCTATTTTGAAGCCAAGAAAGAATATTCGGAATAAACCAGGAGAAAAAACCAAAACAATATAAATTTTATTTTTTTTATTTTTTTTATTTTTTTATAATAATTAATTAAATATTTCTTAAAATTCATACAATTAATAGACATGTTGCAAAATAACTTTTCCACCTTTGAATTCCTTTAAATTTTATTTGTTTTCACCTTTAAAATTTTTAATTTGCAACAACTCTATTTTGTAAAGCAACATCATGCGGGGCAAATTTTTGAGAGATTTCTAAATTTATTCAAAAATACACAACAAGAAAGAGTGTGGAGTAAGATAATTACAAATTCAAAATTAAAAAAGAGATTTGTTGATATTTGTTTTTATGTTGATGATAAAAATACACAAGTTTAACAAATTTCTCTTATTATTGCATCTGTCATTTGTTTTGTTCCGACTACTTTTTTAGGGTCCTTTGCTATGTCAAAGGTTACATATCTTTCGTCTTCAAAGACCTTTGCAACCGCATTTTCCAAAATTTCAGCAGCTTTGTTTTCATTGATAAATTTTAACATCAGGACACCCGAAAGAATCAAAGATGCCGGATTTAGCATGTTTTTGCCTTTAAATTCTGGTGCAGAGCCGTGAACCGCCTCAAAAACAGCACAATTTTCTCCTATATTTGCCCCCGGAGCAACACCTAATCCGCCAATCAAACCCGCACACAAATCACTTACAATGTCTCCGTATAAATTTGGTAGAACCAAAACATCATAATTTTCAGGAATAGTAACCAAATCCATGCACAAACTATCAACTAATTTATGCTTAAATTTTATTTCAGGATAAATTTTTGAAATTTCTTCTGCGGCGTGCATAAATAAACCATCGCTAAATTTCATGATGTTTGACTTTGTAACTGCTGTTACACTTTTCCTGCTGTTGTCTTTTGCATATTCAAAAGCATACTTTGTAATTCTCTTACTCGCAAATTCCGAAATTGCCTTTATACTTATTGCAGAGTTCTCTCTTATCTTTCCCTTATTTTTACTTTCAATAAATTTGAGCAGGTCATTTGTTTCTTCTTTATTATTTTCAAATTCAATTCCAGCATACAAATCCTCTGTATTTTCCCTTATTATAACAAGGTCAATATTTTCCGGATTGATTATTCTTGTTTTAATCCCTTTATAATATTTGCACGGCCGCAAGCTAACATACAAATCAAGTTTTTTTCTTAGTTCAACATTAACGCTTCTGAAGCCCTTTCCAAGTGGTGTTGTAACAGGACCCTTTAAGGCAATTTTATTTCTTTTTATTGAATCAATTACATAATCCGGCAAAGGTGTTCCTTCTTTTGCTACTATATCCGCACCAGCATCAAAAATTTCCCATTCAATATTTTTCCCGCATATCTCCATTGCTTTATCAATTGCCCTTTTTGCCTGTTCTATTAGTTCAGGACCTGAACCATCACCTCTTATTAATGTTATTTTATGTGACATCTTTATTCTTATTTTTATTTTATTTTTATTTTATTCTTATTTTTTTATTCTTATTCTTATTTTATTCTTATTTTTTTATTCTTATTTTATTCTTATTTTTTTATTCTTATTTTATTCTTATTTTATTCTTATTCTTATTTTATTCTTATTTTATTCTTATTTTATTCTTATTTTTTTATTCTTATTCTTATGTTATTCTTATTTTATTCTTATTCTTATTTTATTAAATTTTTTAAATTTAACTTTTATTTTTGTTTATTAAATTTTTAATCGTTAAATTTTTAAATTTTAAGCACATATTTTATTATTTAATCAATTATGACTAATCTACAAAAAACACATATCTACCAAAAATGACAAACATACAAAAAAATAGAATCCGAAATATTAAAGAAGAAATCAGGGAGAAAAAGGCATTACTGATTTATAATCCGAAAAATTTATATTATCTGTGCGGAATTGAGGGCTTTGGAGCAGTCGGATTATTAACTTCTGAAAAATTTACATTATTTTTAAACGAAAATGATTATGAACTCGCTGCCGATAAAAACCTCGCTCATGAAGTCCGTGTAGAAATTTATAAAAAAGGAATTGTGAAGGATACGGTAAAAGAAGGACTCAAAAAAGGCAAAATTTCAGAAATTTTTGTTGATAATATTTATGGGGAAGCACTGAGAAATTTGGAAAATGTAATCGGAAGAAGAATAGAAATATATGATGTTGTTGAGAGAGCAAGGATGCTCAAAACAGATGATGAGATTGAAAATATAAGAAAAGCATGCGAGATTGCAAGAAAAGGTATCAAATTAGCAAGAAAAATTTATCTGTCAGAAAAGCGAATTAGCGAACACAATCTGGCAGCGGAGATTGAATATTTTATGAAGAGGCAGGGAAGTGAAGGAACATTTGAAGATGGAATATTGCTTGCCTGCGGAAAAAATGCAGCACACATTCATGCAAAGCCGTCAGACAAAATAATTGATGATGCAATGCTTGTCGATTTGGGAGCAAAATTTAGCAATTATTTTTCCGATTTCAGCAGGACTTTTACAGAAAGAGCAGAAGATAATGAAGTTAAAAAGCATGCTGAATTCATAGAAAATTTAGAAAGGACATGTATTGATAAAATTTATACGGGAATGAAAATCTCGGAAATTTCAAAATTTGCCGATAAAAAGATAGAAGAAAATGGCTTTAAACTTTTACATTCACTCGGGCACGGTGTCGGATTAGATGTTCATGAACTGCCTAATATAAACAATAATTCAGAAACGGAATTTGCAGAACATACAGTTTTTACAATTGAGCCGGGAATTTACAAGGCAAATAGATTCGGAATAAGATTTGAAGATACATGCGTAATAAAAAACGGAAAAGCAAAAATTTTGTAAATCAAAAAATCAACTTAAAATTTTACTCATAACTCCTCCTATTTTTCTTTTCATTTCTTCTGTTTTTGTCTTTGTGATTGAGTCAAAAACATCCTTTGATTTTTGAGCGGCATAATCGGAAAGCCCTTCTTTTGTATTTTTTTGTATTTTTTCTTTTATTAATTTGTAACTCATATCTGTTGCTTTATCTTTCATGACTTTGCCAAGATTTGTTTTTAAATTTTTGGTAATTATATCCCCTGCTTCTTTTTTTATATTTGTTTCTAAATTGCTCTTTATTAAATTTCCCGCTATGTTGTTATCTTTGACTTTTTTTTCTACCTTTTTTTTCATATCTTTCCTTATTTTTGAAACAGTTGTATTTTCCATATTGTAAAAATATCGGATTTAAATTTTAATAAATAACCTTATAAAATAAATAAATTTATAATATGAAGGTACAAATATAAAATATAAAGTGATTTTTGCCCAAGTGGGGTAGCATGGATATCCTGGAGGCCTGCGGAGCTTCCGACCCGGGTTCAAATCCCGGCTTGGGCGATTTCAAATACAAAAAGTATTTAAAATCTTCGAGTGAAACGAGGTGATTTCAAAATGAAATTTTGAAAATATCCGAAAGATTTTGAAAATCGTAGATATTTTGAAAATATCCGAAAGATTTTGAAAATCGTAGATATTTTGAAAATATCCAACGGAGTAAGATTATTTCAAACTTGTTTGAAAATGCACAAAAGAAGTGGGCGTAAGTAAGGTTATTTCAGGATTTTAAATTCAGAGATTTTCATGCAATTCAAATAAGTAAGGTTATAACCTTACGGATGTTTTTTGAAAATTTCACGGATAAATTTGACGCCTTTTGAATAGTTGCACTTCGTAATTTAAGATAATTTTTCAGTAACAACAAAGGCAACATTTTTTCCGGTTCTTCTGCATTCTTCCGCCTTGACATTATCTCCTGCTTTTACATCTAAATTTTCCGGAACTCTTGCTAAAATTTTTGTCCTTGCTTTTGAATATCTTTCATACTTTCTGATTTTGACAAGACGGTCATTTCTTATGCATACTACCTTCTTTGCTTTTGCATTAACTACAACTCCCACTATATTTTTACCCCTGATTGATAATTTTTCTACCATTTTTGATATATTACTAAAAGTTAATTGTGTTAAAATTAATTAAATTTATATATAAATAAAATTTGTATAAATCGGAAATTATTAGAAATAATTAGAAATGCAAACTAAAATTTAAAAGAAATTTTATAGTGTTTTTTAATTCGTTCTTCGGGTCTGCCCAACATCAAATTCCCATCTATTTTAACAACACTTCTATCATCTAATTGTGTTGTAAGTATTATTGAATTCTTCGGAAACATTTTTATATTATTGTTGCGGTCTTCAATCAGAAACACGTTTTTTGTTTCTTTATAAACTTTACCCCGCATTTTGTAACTTTCACCGCTGAGCGGCATGACATCAACATCAAGACCTGTCATTTCATGCCTCAAAATATTAAAGGGATTTCGCATATTGAATAATCTCACATCGTTCGGAAATACAAAAATCAAACACTAAAAAATTACTTTTTTCTTGGAGGTCTCTCTTTTCTCACAGGTCTGTCTTTAACATCCATCTTTTCTTTTGGAAAACCCAATTTTATCAGGATGTCTTCTATTTTGCTTTTATGATCCCCTTGTAGTTCAATAATATTTCCTTCTCTTATTGTTCCTCCGCATCCCAACCGCCTTTTAATTTCTCTTGCAGTATTTTCTATATTTTCTTTATCTATTCCGTCTATAATTGTCACCACCTTATGGTACTTCCTGTTATCAAATGACACAAATATTCCTTCTGTTGTTTTTATTTCCTTACAAACACACAACTCTTCGGGAAGTCCACACTTAGGACAAATAGCCATTGCTTTTTATTTTTTAAAAATTATTAGGATTGCTTATTTTTTTCTTTTTCGTGTTTTATTGTGAGTAATCGCGCAATGGTTCTTTTTATTTCTCTTATTGAACCGATGGATTCAGACGAAATTCCCGCTGAAATATCGCTTTTTATTTTCATTTTTCTTTTATGTAGATCTTTAAGATGCTCTTCCGTATCATCTGCATTCATTTCCCTTAATTCTTTTGCCCTAAGAATAGCCATTTATTAATAAATTAAATTTATTTGAATAAATTTATTTGAATTAAAAAATTTATTTTTTGTTTTCTGTGGATCGAACAGGTGCGGATGTCGGTATGTTTTTCTTTTGCAGGGTCCTAAAGATTATCTGGTCCGGAAATTTTAGATCCCGGGGAAGAATATCTACGCTAATACCTATAATCCCTTGTTTTAGCCGTGCCTGCATTTTGGCGTGTCTTACCATAGTTAAAGGAAATCCTGTCTTTTTCATATATCCTTTTCTAAATTTTTCAGTTGTTCCCCGTTCACCTTTACCTTTAATTTTTCCCGACAGGTTTATTTCAACTCCTAATGCACCGTGTGCCATCACAGCATCAACTGCTCTGTGAGCAACTATTCTGTATCTGTCTCCTCTTTCAATCGCATCACCTATTTCCTCTGCCATAATATTTGCATCTAAGTACGGCTCTTTAACCGCTTGAACATCCACATTCGGGTCATCCATCTTAAATTTTTCCTTCAGATCTTCGGTAAGCTGGTTTATTTTAGTTCCAGCATGTCCTATTACCAATGGTGGTCTTTCGACATTAAGAATTATTCTCGTTGAGAGAGATCCCTTATGAATGTCCATTTTACTATATCCTACCTTGCCCAAAGTACTTTTTATATATTTTTCTACAAACATCCTGTTTTTTCCTTTTTCTATAAATATTTTTTTTACAGACATTTTTATATACGAATTTCTTTTTTCATTTCTTTTTTATTCTTTTTCGTAGTTGTATTTTTTATCTTTTCATTTTCTTTCATTTCTTCAAGAACAATCTGAATATGTGTAACCCTTGTTGCCCATGTGGCCCTTCTTCCTGTTGGCTTTGCTTTTTTTCTCTTTGCCCCCTGAAGTGCCTGAATATGTGAAATTATTAAATTTTTTGTATCTATTCCCGGCTTATGTTCAGCATTCCTCTCTGCACTCCTTAGTAATTTTAGGACCTCTTTACATATCTTTACTGGATATCTTCCCGGACCACCTTTTCCACCTATTGCAGAACGATGTCCCGCACCTTTACAAAATTTTACATAAGGAATAAAATCCTTAAAGGCAATCACATTATCTAAATATTTCATTGCGTTCTCCATTTTCATTCCTTTGAGCGCTTTTACTACATTTACAGATGCCTTAAAGGAAACATCCAAATCCTTTCCGCATACCTTTACCTCTTTTTCAGGTGTCTTTGAAATATAAGTATAACCAATTTCCATTTTAGGGTATTTTAATATTTGATATGATTTATTTAAAATTACTTCCTCAGGGAAGTAAATTTAGACCCTCTTGTAGCACCAAGACCTGCCGCACTATGTTTTACTGTCTTTCTTGTCATAACAAATTCTCCGAGATAATGTCCTATCATTTCGGATGTAATTTCAACAGGTATAAACGCAGTTGGATTTACACTATCCTTGCCTCCCCTATGGACTGCTATTTTTGCTCCTACCATTTCGGGAAGTATTGGCATGTCCCTTGACTGTGTTTTTATTACCTTGTTTTTATTCGTTGTTAATGTTTTTCTTATTTTCAGTAATAATTTTCTTCTAGGTTCATCCAAGCCCCTGTTCAAAACCCTTCTTATTCTTGAGGGCATAACCTTTGCTAGCTCGTCCATGGACAGTGCTTTTAACTGGTCTGTTGTTTTTCCCCGGTAATTAAATATTCTCGCCATTTTTTATATCTGTTCTTAAACTTAGTTAATTTTTAAATTTTTTAAATTTTATGCCCTTTTCTTTTTCCCGCTTCTTTTTGCAGCAATAAGTCCGACCTTTGCACCCGGCGGAGCATTTCTGCTTACTGTTGTAGAATGTCCAAGTCGCGGTTCTTTTCCACCGTGCGGATGATTAACAGCGTTCATTGAGATACCTTTGATGTTCGGATATTTCTTGCCTCTTGCTTTATGTTTGTAATAATTTGTTCCTGCACGAATTAATGGTTTTATGACTCTTCCCATAGCAGCAACCCTTCCGATAGTAACAATGCTGTTAAGAGAAATAAGTTTATCCTTCTTTGAAGGTAAAATAATTTTTCCGTTATTTCCAACTCCTTCTACAAAAGTTACGGATGTACCGCTTGTTCTTGCCATACGGTAATTACCATATTGAACATTACATATTTGCGTTCCCGGATTGATGCTCTTTAACATAGTTATATTTCCAACAGACGGTTCTGCATTTATTCCGATTTTTATGTGCTGCCCCACCCAAAGTCCATCAATGGCAATAACATAAATCTCTTTTAAATCCTCGGTCAAAATTTTTGCCAAAGGTGCCGTATGAATCTGATCTTTAATTATATCAACAACCTGTCCCATAATTGTTTTTCCGTTTGTAAAAATTTCCATAATCTGTGAATAATCAATTCTGTTACTTCTGAATGACTTTGATCTCCATACACTGCTGCCTTTTCCCCTTCTTTGGCATTGTAAATTTTTTGGCATTTTTATGTCTGATTATAAATTTAAATATAAATTTTACTTTTTTATTATTTTTTATTATATCGCTCCGAATCTTGATGCAATATCTACTGCCGAATATTCCGGCATGAGTTTTGCATAAACCTTTTTCATTCCGTGAATAATGGTGGTATTAACTTTTATTACCTTTATTTTATAATCCCTTTCTAATTCTTCTTTAATTTGTTTTTTTGTTGCATTAATATCAACAGCAAAAGAAAGTGCATTATTTTTTTCCCTTAAATTTACTGCCTTTTCCCCCATCAGCGGATAAAGTATAACTCCCATCTTAATTAATGTTAATTAAATTTTTAAATTTTCATTTAAATATTTCAGTTGCTTTTTTTGTCCATAGGACATTGTCTATTAATTTTGATCCGAGAACAAAATCATTTACCTGTAAATCCAATACATTCCTTACTTTGATAAAATCAATATTTCTTGCAGTAATATCATTATCTTCAACAACAAATAAAATTTTCTTGTCATTGACTATGTTCTTCTCTTTAAGTAAATTTATGAAATTTAACACATCCTTTGCTTTTTTTAAATTTTCAACATCATCCGAAACAACCGCAAATTTTGCATTTGCAATTGCAGAATACATTGCTAATTCGTATTCTTTGTTGTTTATCTTCTTTATTAATACTTTATTAACTTCCTGCGGATGTGCTGCCCTCCCGCCAACTGATTCCGGAACTCTTCTGACTCTTCCAAGCCCTCCTTTTGCTAATTTTTCTCTTGGTTTCCTTGATATTGCCTTGCCTACTGTTACTCTGAATGACCTTTGTCTGTTTCCAAAATAATCGGCACTTGTTCTTAAGCCCGCTAACGGATCCCTTCCCTGCGGTTGAAATGTTTCCGATATCTCTGAGACCACAGCTCTTTGAATTATATCCTGTCGTAAGGGGGTGTTAAAAATTTCGCCGAGTGTTACCGATTCAACAGCTTCTCCGTTCAAACCGTAAACCTTTACATCCATTGTGATTTAATAATTACTTTAAATTTATATTTAACAATTGAAATTAGTATTAAAATTTATCATATCTTTTATCATATCTCTAAATTTATCTAACAATTATTTCTTTTAAGTCATATTTTTCTTTTGTTTCTGTGTTATATGGATTGAAAGACAAACCAAGCACTCTTTTTGTTGTGCCAGGAACGGAACCTTTTACCAGCACATATTTTGTATTTAAAACGCCGAAATTTAAAAATCCTCCTTTCGGAGTTATGTTTTCGTTTGAAATTTTAAGTAACAGTTTATTTATTTCTGATCTCATATGATAGCCCATTTGTCCTGCCTGTGGTGCTCTCCATGAAGTATGTCGCGGTGTAACTGGATTTAAGGGACAGTGTCTTCTTTTTCCGGTTACTTTTCTGCCCTGGGTTATAATTCCCCATCTTTTAACCGCACCCTGCCATCCCTTTCCTTTCGTAACACCACTAACGGCAATAAGAATATTTTCTTTGAATATATTGTCAACATTTATCTCCTTTCCGAAATTTTCCTTTGCAAAATTTATCTGGCTGTTAATGTCACCTCCTATTGGAATTTCAAGTATGTCTGGTTTTTTCTTTATACTTAACAATCTCGGATTTGTACAACAAAGCAACCTGACTTCCTCAATTCCATCCTTGTCACGTTCTATATCCTCAAATTTTTTTGAAATAATCTCAGTGCTGTTATTTTTGGATAAATTTATCGCTCTGCTTAAGTCCTTGTCTGATTTTTCTGAAATTATATCAGTGTAAGGCATTAAATTTAAGTATGGTTTGTGATAAAATCTGATACCGAATACCTTTAACGGAGGGGTTGCTATAATTGTGCATGGAATTGCCATATTTAACTTGTTTGTCGGCGAATTCGGAGTATTATCCGTTGCCATAATATGTACCATTCCGACCTTATAGCCGGCAAATCCCGATGGAATTGTTCCTAAATTTTTATCCTCTCTTTTTTTTATCTTCGGTACTGTTCTGCTTGCTCTTTGTCTCGGGCTGTATGCTAATGAACCTCGTCTTGGTTTCGTCTTTTTTGCCATCTTTTGTATTTTTGAATATTTTGAATATAATAATTAAAATTTGAATAATAATTAGGAAAGGATATATTAAAACCAATTTAAATTTTGGTTTTTATTTTTGGGAAAATTTATAAAAATGTCTAATTATAAACTTAAAAATTATTTAAATAACACTAAGAAATGAATGAGTCCGACTATTATAAAATTTTGGAAATAAGCAGGAATGCAACAAAGGATGATATTAAGCAGGCATACAGAAAACTGGCAATGCTGTATCATCCTGACAGAGCATCCGCTGACATGAAAAAGATAAATGAGGAAAAATTTAAAGAAATAGCAGAAGCATATGCGATATTAAGCAATGATGAAAAAAAGGCACAATATGATGAATCTGAACGATGCAGGGATGAAAGAATAAGAGCTGAAAGAGGAAAAAGAGTATGGGATGAAAGAATAAGAGCTGAAAGAGGAAAAAGAGTATGGGATGAAAGAATAAGAGCTGAAAGAGGAAACGGAAGAATGAGTGGGCAAAACAGAGAATATATTTACAAAACATCACTGGGACATGGTAATTTTTTCTCCGTTATCTTATTTTGTGCCGGCATGGTTGTTTTAAGCAATAATATTGTCGCAGCAATGTTGACGGGAATAGTATGTTATTTATTCCTTGTGAAAATTGCAAAAATAACAAATCACAATTCTTTTATACTGTTTGTAATGATTTTGGTCGGGCTTGTTGCTTTGGGGATCAATATTAGTGCTGCAATTGCAGCAGGTGTAATATTCACACTTGTTGCTATAATATTTAAATATATTTTTTCTTTTATGCTGATCTGCGGAGGGCTTGTTATTTTAGGAATTAATATTATTCCTGCACTTGGAGCTGCTTTAATATTCATCGCTGCAGGCAAAATATTTAAAACAAAACGATAAATTTTATCAGCCAAAACATATTTTTAAACAAAAAACATATTGATAAGAATGATAAAATTTATTAAAATACAAAAAATGGAAAAATTTCCCACGCCATTAAGGCATTTAAAATTTACAACTGCAATTCTTGACTATATATTTATTGTCTTACTTGTGCTCGTTGTAGGTGTTGGATTTTATGAATTTGTAAGTGTTTTGTATATGCAGATAACATCGGGAAAGACGGACTTTATGCCGTTGTTAGGCTCTTTATTTGTTGTCTTAATCGGACTGGAATTGCTGAAATTAAGTTTAACTGCTAAAAGAGGGGGCGTAAATTTTTACATTATAGCAATTCTTGATATTGTAATGATTGCCCTGGCAAGGAAAATAATTTTATTGTCTCCGAAAACCATTATTGATATTTATGAATATTTTGCAATCGGATTTATTATGCTCGTAATACTTATAGTCATAAAATTTATGCCCGCGCCGTTTGCTCTGACACTTAAAAATCAGTTACATTTATATACAATAGTAAAAGACGAAGTCGGGGCACTTAACAAAGTTACATATCTGCTGAAAAATTTAAATATAAATCTGTCAAAGGTTGAAGTTGTCCCTATTGGCGATGGAAAATCATCGCTTAATGCAACACTTGATTTAAAAAACACAAATTTAAGCGAAGATGAAATTGAAGAAAAGCTGGGTGAGTTAGATGTTGTATTTAAAGCAAAAGTCAGGTAAAAATATCAGATTTATTGCTAAATTTTAAATTTTTTCTTTGCACTTGCGATTAGTCCTATCGGCCCTGTCATCATCATATCTCCGCCTGGAGATGCAAAGTAATAATCAAGTTCCGTTTCTTTTATTAAATTTCTGTTAGGTCCCGTGACAACTACTTTCTTTATATTGTCAAATCCGATGGTTTCAAATATTATTGCACCGTTTCCGCCGTCATTATAAATTTCCTCATTTGTAACATTTCCATCGGCAAATTTCCTCATTAAATTTTTAACCTTTTCCGGATCTTTCAGACATTTTGTATGATGTTCCATATAACTTATAACTTTGTCATTATGAATTACTGCAAAGGTCGTGTGTCCATTTCCGAAATTTATAAGCATGTAATTATTTAAGTCCTTTACATATTCGTCCTGCATACATCCGAGAACCGCACAATGGGCGGTGTCCATTATTAACACATTATCTCTTTGTAATTTTAATGACTTAAACAGCGATTTAAGGCGGTAAAAACTATTATCTATTTCATCATAACTTATCATTGCCAAATCCCTGAAGTCCTTAAATTTGCTTAATTTTTCCTTAAAGACCTTAAATCTATAAACCCTGTTTGAAATATTTTCTCTTGCTCCGTGTTCCTGAACGGCATAACAAACGGCACCAAATTCGTCGAAACCAGAAAAATTTTTAAATATACTCAAATCACTTTCGGAAAATTTCATAATTTCATCAACATCTTTAGTCACTTTTTCAAGAGCGCTTTCTTCTATAATTTTTACATTAAAATCGCCTGATTTTTCTCCGTGATATGTAAATGTTTTGAATGCCTCTTCGGTAATAAAAATTTCCTTTTTACTTCCCGCATACTTCAACGCTTTCTTTATTTTTCCGCCGCCAATGCAGTCGCCATAAATCAGCAGTCGTTTTTTGTCCGAATCTGCAAATTTAAATAATTCATCGGCATAGAGCAAAGAAGGTGCCGGAAGTACCATTTTAAAACAATTTTCAAGGTTTTTGTTTGAATCATAAAGTAAAATATCCTGTGTTCCCGCTCCAATATCTACTGCTAAAAGTTTCATTTTAAATTTTTTTATGTTGCTAGGCAATTAATTGATTAACAAAAAGTAAATAAAATAAAGAAATAAAACAAATAAAACAAATAAAACAAAACAATGAACCCGATAATGAACGAAATAAAAAAATTTTTGTGTGCAATTCAGTTTTTAACAATAATAAAGCTCAAATCTATTGAATGGGATGAAAAATTTACGGCAAAATCAGTCGCTTATTTTCCAGCAGTTGGAATTTTAATCGGATGTATTTTGGCAATCACCTATTTTATTCTTTCTCCTGTTTTTCCCAATACAATAACAGCGGTTATGCTCATAGTCATTGAAATAATATTTATAAGAGGACTGCATTTGGACGGATTTATAGACACCGTTGATGGCTTATTCGGGGGAATGAATAAAGAAGAACGGCTGCGAATTATGAAGGATACCCATCCCGGCAGTTTTGGAATTATTGCTGTTGTATTATTAATTTTGCTTAAATTTACCTTAATTTTTGAAATTTTAAATTTAAATCAGGATAAAGTTTCTATTGCGATTTTAATATTGATGCCGACACTTGGAAGATATGCGATGCTCATTCCGATGGCAATTCAGCCATACGCGCGCAATAACGGAACAGCACATTGGACAAAATTTGTTAAATTCAGGGAAATTTTAACTGCGAGTTTATTTATGATTTCCCCTGTAATTTTAATATCTGTTTTTCTAAATTTAAAAATATTTTTGTTAATAGCACTAATAATTGCATTGCTCATTTTTTCTCTGATGCTGTCAAAATATATTGCTTCAAAAATCGGAGGGATGACAGGAGATACTTACGGCGCGCTCACTGAAATTTCAGAAATTTTTGTATTGATTGTATTACTTGCATTTGTTTTATGTCTTTGAAATG
>JAGTWP010000001.1:19375-42711 GCA_018260755.1 Candidatus Altarchaeum sp.
TTTTGTATTGATTGTATTACTTGCATTTGTTTTATGTCTTTGAAATGTAGGAAATTGTCTTAAAAATCGGAGGGATGACAGGAGATACTTACGGCGCGCTCACTGAAATTTCAGAAATTTTTGTATTGATTGTATTACTTGCATTTGTTTTATGCCTTTATTGTTTTTAACACACCTTCTGAAAGTCCTTTTAAATTATATCCTCCTTCAAGTATGAAAGCAACTCCGACATCAGTCATCTTTGCGGTTTCTTTTATGTATTTTGAAATTTTTCCAAATCCATCAATCGTAATATTCATTGAAGTTAAAGGGTCATCTATGTAAGTATCGTAGCCCGCAGAAACCAAAATTACATCTGGATTATAGTCAATAGCGACTTTTCTGAAAATTTTAAGTTTTTCAATATACTCATTGTCGGTTGTGCGCGGATGCAACGGAATATTTAATGTGTAATTTTTTCCTTCTCCTACGCCTGTTTCATCGGCACTTCCTGTCCCGGGATATGCAGGATATTGATGTAAAGAAATGTAATAAACATCTTTGCGAGCGTAAAAAATTTCCTGCGTTCCGTTTCCGTGATGACAGTCAATATCCAAGAGCAAAATTTTTTTGGTTTTGCCTGTGCTGAGTAAATATTCTGCAGCAATTGCTATATTGTTAAAAATACAAAATCCCATTCCTGTGTGTTTGCAGGCGTGATGTCCCGGTGGTCTAACAAGCGCGAATGAATTTTTCTTATCTGCCGCATAATCAGCAGCATTTATGCTCGCAGCAACTGCTTTACATGCAATCTTGTATGTTTCCTTTACGAGATATGTATCAGGATCAAGCATCACGTCAGATTTAGAATTCTTTATCAATTCTACATATTCTTCCGAATGAACTTTTTTAATTTTTTCTTCTATATTTCCAACATCAGTGGGCTCAATTGGCTCAATTGTGGTATAATTATATTTATCAAGGAGAGCTTTTATAGCGAGCAATCTGTTTTTATTTTCAGGGTGTGTACTTTTATTATGTTCCAAAAATTTATCGCTGTAAATAATGAGCATTTTGTAAATTTTTATCTCTTAATTCAACTGCTTTTTTGTGTTGTTCAATTGCATTATTCCCTGCTTCATCTATCATTTTTCCGAGTGAAATAAATCCGTGCTTTTTGATTAAAAAGTAATTGCAATTCATATTCAAAATTTTAACCACTTCATCAACCAATTCCTTTGAGCCGTAAGGTTGCTCTTTTTTGGTTATGGGAAAATTTAACATGTCATTAAATTTCAAGGTTAATTTGTCGTGTCCGTGAAAGACCACATTAATGTCTTGTCTTTTAATATAAATTGCATGATGCAAAAATGATTCGGATGATGGTTCCTTTAATCCGCAAACAAAAATTTGTTTTAAACTTACATCAACATTCATTACTTCAACAAAGTCGTCATCATTGAGTTCTGATAAATTTGCACCCGATGTCGTAATAATAAATCCATGATGTGTTCTGAAACTTAAATTTCCTGCAAAACCGCCTTCAATTTTTGGTGCTAAATTTAGGTCTGCAAATTTCTTTCCCCAAAATTTTAATTTTTCAATTCGTTCTTCTTCAATCCTTTTATCTTCCTTAAAAATTGTCTTAAATCTTACACCTAAATATTTTTCAGACATACTTTATTTTTTCAATTTATAAATTTCATCCGGTTTTAAAATCCCGATTTCAGTTATAATCCCGGTTATATATTTTGCAGGAGTGACATCAAATGCGGGATTTAATGCATGCGAACCAATAGGAGCGATTCTTTTATCATTTACGATTAAGACCTCATCTTCACTTCTTTCCTCAATCGGAATTTCTCCGCCTACTTTTATGTTGAAATCAATCGTGCTTAGCGGTGCTGCAACATAAAACGGAATATTGTTTTCCTTTGCCAAAACAGCTTTTTCATAAGTTCCTATTTTATTTGCAACATCTCCGTTTAAGGCGATTCTATCTGCTCCGACAATGCACAAATCAATTTCTCCTTTTTGCATAAAATAACCTGTTGCATTATCTGCAATAATTCTGTGTTCAATTCCTTCATTCAATAATTCCCATGCAGTAAGTTTTGCTCCCTGCAATCTCGGTCTTGTTTCATCAACAAAAACAAAAATTTCTTTTCCAGTATATTTTGCTATCCTGATTGGGGAAAGTGCTGTTCCAAAATCAACACAGGCAAGTGCCCCTGCATTACAATGGGTTAAAATTTTGGAGTTATTTTTGAGCACTTCGTTTCCGAATTCACCGATTTTTTTGCAGGCATCAACGGTTTCATATCCAATTTTTTGTGCCTCGGAAATAGAAATCTCAGTTGCTTTTTCATTGTCTTCAGCAGCATTATCTGTATCCTTAATTTTATTTAAAATTCTGTCAATCACATAAAACAAATCAACAGCAGTTGGCCTCGTTGACTTCAATATATCTGCTGCTTTTTCCAAATAGTGTATAAAATTTTGTTTTGGTACCTGCATACATGCCTGAGCAATACCGAAGCCGGCTGTAACACCAATTGCAGGAGCTCCGCGAATCGTCATTATTTTTATTGCGTTTGCTGTTTCTGTGTATGTTTTTAATTCAATAATTTCAAATTCACGAGGTAGTTTATTTTGGTTAATTGCTTTAATAATTCCGGATGCCGATTCAAACCAAACAGACCTGTAATTTTCAACTTTATTGTTTATTTTGACCTTCATTTTAAGGTTCTTTCTCAACCTTTATTTCTCTCTGAAATCTTCCTTTTCGTGTATTCTATCAGCCCGATTTCAGTTAAGTCATCAAAAAATTTAGGCATCTTCTTAAACCCATAAATTTTGCTACTGTTTAAATTTTTTATTTCACCTTTTTCAAAATCAACATCAAGTATATCATTATCTTTCGCTTCGATTTCACATTCTATAAGCCGCAATCCCAGATTTATTGAATTTCTGTAAAATATTCGTGCAAATGATTTGGCAATTATTACTTTAATTCCATTTCCCAATAAGCACGACGGGGCATGTTCCCTGCTGCTTCCACATCCGAAATTTTTTTCCGCAACAATAATGTCGCCTTCCTTCACATTTGTTGCAAATTCCTGCCTTACTTTTTCAAATGAGTGTTTTGCCAGTTCCTTTCTGTCAGCAGTAACCAAATATTCTGCTGGAATTATCTGGTCCGTATCCACATTGTCTCCGAATTTCCAGACACTGCCTGAAATTTTCATCTTAATTTTAAAATTTTAAATTGAATAATAAATTAGATAACAATTTAAATAACAATTACAATAAAAAATTTAAACAATATTTAAAATGCTTTATAAAGACATCATTCAAGTTTTAAATTTAGACAATAAAAAGGATGCGAAGTCGGCAAAAATTTTGTCAAAAATATCCTGCGGGATGCAAAAGCAAATTTTGGATTTGAAATATATTAAGGAAAGAATTGTCGGCAAAAATATAATAATCTTTGGAGCAGGACCTTCATTAATACCTGATTTGGAACGGCTGATGAAATTGAAAAATTTTGACCTGTTTATTAAAATTTGTGCCGATGGGGCAACAAAGGCGTTGATTGAGCAAAAAATCATTCCTTACTTTGTTGTCAGTGATTTAGACGGAGATATTGGTGCGATAAAAAAAGCAAATGAAAAAGGGGCAATTTTACTCATTCACGCTCACGGGGATAATATTAAAGCAATCAAAAAGTATGTTCCGAAATTTAAAAATTTAATTCTGACAACGCAGACAAATCTGAAATTAAAAAATTTACACAATTTTTGGGGCTTTACCGATGGAGACAGAAGTGTGTTTTTTGCATTGAAATTTAAACCAAAAGTTGTCATTCTTGCGGGAATGGATTTCGGGAACAAAATCGGAGAATATTCAAAGAAAATTTCAGGCGAAAGGGCTAAATTTAAATTAAAGAAATTGGAAATCGGAAAGAAACTGATTGAAGAAAAATGTGGTCAAGTATGTATTCAAGCCAAAAATTTAAAGATTTATGATTTTACAAAAAACGGAAATTTAAAAATTAAAAAAATTTCATTCGGAGAAATTGAAAAGATGACATAGTCTTTTTTATTAAATTATTATCAACAAATTACACGCAAGATTACACGCGAATTACACGCAAGATTACACGCGAATTACACGCAAGATTACACGCGAGACAATATATAATAGGTGTATTTTCCACCTCCTTCTTGTATTATTAATTTTGGCTCATATTTTTAAGAGAGTGATACGCTTAAAATGATGTTAAAATTTTCAAAAATTGTCGATTTTTTAGATATTGTAAAAAGTACAAAAAAATAATGATCTTATTAATGGCTTGCGACACTATTTCAATATAATTATGAGGTATATAATTTATAACAAATATAATTAATCACTCTTTAAGAAATATGAGCCAAATAAATAATGTAGCAAAAATTTTTATTTCTTCAAAATTTCCTTTGCGGCATTAGCTATATCCTTTGCAGTCATTTCATAATATTTATAAAGTTCATCATGAGTTCCTGACTGTCCAAAGCAATCATTTGTACCAATCCTTTTCATAATCGTTGGCTTCTTTTCAGATAAAATTTCTGCAACCGCACTTCCCAAACCGCCGATAACGCTATGATCTTCAGCCGTAATAATAGCATTAGTTCTATTCGCTTCTTCCAATATTGCATTCTCATCAATCGGTTTTATTGAGGACATATTTATAACACTTGCATTGATTCCTTCATTTTTTAAAATTTTACTCGCTTCTATTGCTTTACTTACCATAACCCCGCATGCAATTATTGAAACATCTCTTCCATCAACCAGTTTTACTGCATTCCCTAATTCAAACTCATAGTCATCATCAAAAATTTTCGGAACATTTTGTCTCACCAATCTTACATACATTGGCCCTCTCATTGCACTATCAATTTCAACACTTTTTTCAATAACTTTTTTTGTTTCCGTTGCATCTGCTGGAACAATTACTTTCATACCTGGAATTATCCGCATTAATGCAATATCTTCCAGTGCCTGATGCGAAAGCCCGTCCTCGCCCACACCCAATCCGCTATGTGTAACAACAATCCGCACATTTAATTTATCATGAGCAATTATATTCCTAACCTGGTCCCACGCCCTTCCACTTCCGAAATATGCAAATGTGCTCGCAAAAGCAATCTTTCCAGACATTGCCAAACCCGCTGCAACATCCATTAAATTCTGTTCGGCAACTCCTACATCAAAAAATCTTTTCGGAAATTTTTTCTTAAATTTTATAGTCCTTGTTGATTCAGACAAATCAGCATCCAGAACAACCACATTATTGAACTTTTCTCCTAAATTTACAAGTGTGTCTCCGTAAGCACTTCTCACATCTTCCCGCGTTTCCAAATTTTTTGTATTTACGGGCTCAAATTTCATTTTTAAATTTCTGTTTTAAATTTACAAATAAAAATTTATTTATTTTTAATTTTTAGTATATTTTCATCAGGATTACCTTCAAATATTTCACTTCCCATTACAACAATATCCGCTCCGTTTTCAATAATTTTATCAACATTCCAAAATTTTACCCCTCCGTCAACTGCAACCTTTATATCTAAATTTTTAGCCGAATTACACTCATCAACTATTTTCTTGATATTTTTTATTTTCTCAAAGACCTCATTTATAAATTTCTGTCCGCTATAACCAGGATGAACACCCATAATTAACAAAATATCCGGCTTTCCTTCGGTAAGCAATATATTTAATTCCTCTTCTGGCAGATATGTTTCCGGATTTATTGCAATCCCTGCTTTAATTCCAAAATTTTTGATAAATTTTATGGTTTTGTTGCATTTTTCAATATTTCTATACGCTTCATAATGAAAGGTTATACTGTCTGCTCCCAACTCGTAAAATTCTTTAATGTGCTCATGCGGATTGACGAGCATTAAATGAACATCAGATAAAATTTTTAAATTTAAATCCCTTAAAATATTTTTTGTTGTCTTTACTATTACCTGCCCGAATGTTAAATTCGGAACAAAAATACCATCCATTACATCAATGTGGAGCATATCTGTGTTTCTTATTCTTTCTATTTCCTCCTTTAAACATGTAAAATTTGCAGATAAAATTGATGTTGAAATTATTGGCATTTTTGAAAATTGTATTTAAATTTAAAATAGTATTTAAATTTATAAATTTATAACCTTATATTTTTAAAATTTTATAATCTTATATTTCTAAAATTTCCCCCATCTTTTCTATATTTGTCCAAAATAAATTTTCAGAGTCAATATTCTGAGGAATCCCTAAAGCAATGTCAAAATTTTTGAATTTTTTGTTTTTCCTGAATATTATTTCCTTATTAATTGTGTCATAGAATAAGTGATATGGAAAACCCCTGTTTTTTATTGCATCATAATCATGCCCCGCATCATTTGGCACAAATCCTAGAACAACCGCCGAATTGAAGGTATATACGCGATGAGGATATTTAAAATTTATCAGATATTCGTCTCCTTTCTTCATATCAATAATTGTTTCTTTCTTCACATCTTCATCAACTAATACAAGAAATGCCCTTCCCCTTATTACTTTATAAATTTCGTTTCTTTTAGATGTATGGATATGTCCGTAAGTCGGAAACATTTCCCCGATTCCGTTTTTCTCCTTCAATATCCCTCCATTCATTATCGTCACATCACAGTTTATACCGCTTTTCTTGCATATTTCTTTAAATTCCTTCAGTTCGGAAAGATGATAAACCTTATAAATTTCTCGGTTCTTTTTAATTTTATTGCTGTGTAGTAAAACATTGTCGTCTTTCATCTTTCCAAGTTCTCTGTTCCAGCCCTGTGTTTTAATGTCCAAATAAAAATTTCTACCCTTCTTTTTTATGTTTAAAAATTTTTCAATTTCCATTTTAAATTTTGATAAATTTTACTTTAATAATTAAAAATACAAATTAAATTTCAATTAAATTTAACTAATAATATGTTTTATTAAGTCCCTAAAAATAATTACTACTGAAATAACTCCTCGTCCTGAATATAATTCTTACCTAATTTTAAGGCAATCTCTGCTTTACCTAATTCCTTCCCCAGATATGCACAATGCTCATTACTTATTTTAAGTTCTTGCTTTGCGATGTAATCAAGAATTGTCTGATAAATTTCTTCGCATTTGCTCCCTTTTATGCAAATTTTCGGATTTTCAGCAGGACTCCTGTTTTCACGCAACATGACATAAATTTTATCCTTAACAATTATCCGGAAATTTATTTTATCAAGTTTCCTTCCGAATTTAAAATTTTCCGCATCAAAAAAATCCTTGCACTTTAATTCAAAATTTACCTTATGTTTGTCCTTTAAAATTAACATGTTAATTCCGACTTCCTTTGGCGGCTGGTTTCTTTTATTTGACAAATACATCATATTAATTGCTTTATTAATCTCTCTAACCGAACCCTTTGCCTTTGTGCTGTATTCAGGAGTAAATAACAGGTCAATTTTCAATTCATAAGCAATCGCAGTAAGCAAGGCATTAATTCCATGCGAATCAACATCCATCAGTTCTGTTACATTCCCTACCCCCATCAGCATCGGGATGTCTTTGTACCTTTTCCTGAATTTTCCATAAAGAGCAATTGATTCCGAAAGTCCAAAATTCGGAGGGTCAAGAATCAAATCGGCAATAATTTTTATATTTTCATTTATTTTTTTTATATCTTTGATTAAATTTTCAATAAATTTTATTCTCTCCTTGTGATTTTTTACGCCTTTCTCATCTCTCGGAATTACAACAACAGGGACATCAAAATTTTCAACGATTTTAAAATTTGTCCTGTCAATACTCATAACCATTCCAATGCCGTACTTTACTCCTTCTAAAATTTCATCGGGGTTTATTGTATCAATTGAAAGCGGAACATTAGTAACTTCCCTGATTGCCCTAATTACTCTCTTAACTTCATCGGGCTTTGGTTCAGGCATCATTCCTATATCAATAATATTCGCCCCTGCATCTGTAAAATATTTTGTTCTGTCTTTCAATTTTTCATCACTCATCATCGGAGCATCACAAATTTCTGCAACAACCTTTGAAATTCCGTTAAGCATTACATTGATATTTGCTCCTTTTATTTCAAATTTTGCACTTCCGTCATGAGCAATAAATTTTAATTCATCATTTAATTTTTCCTTTATAAGTTCTTTTAAAATTTCATCTGCCGGCTTAAAATGTAATTGTTCAATTTCTTGAATGTTCAAACCATCAATATTTTCAAGCAAAATTCCGATATCACTTAAATTTTTTGTTCCTTTGATAACAACAGGATATTTGTCTGTGTTTGTTGTTTCTGTGTTTATTGCCTTTATCTTTTCTTCAATTACTTTTGTATTTCCGACAAAATTTCCCGGTAGAATTACGATGTCAAAATTTTTGCCATTCCTTATGCAATTGCTTATCAAACGGACAACATCTGCTGATTTCATAAATGCGGCAATTTCAACATCAATCTCTAAAATTTCAACATTCATTCCATTTCCTTTCGTTCTATTTACTTCCTTTTTTGCGTTTTCTTTTAATTTTTCAGAGGTGAGCAAAGCAATTTTAAAACATGCCATTTGAAATTTTAAATTTTTAAAATACTTTCTAAATTTAACAGGACTTACGCATTTCAAACTTTTTTAGTATAACATGACTTACGCAAAATGTACTATAACAAGTACTTTTTAGGCATATAATAGACGTATTTGTTTAGCTAACTGGATTTTACTGAAAACTACAGGTTTTCAATCTTTAAAAATTTATGAAATTTTTAAATTACCTCGTCATATTTGCTCTTGCAGTTATTTTCAAAACCCCGAGTTTTGAAATACTGAAATCTTTTGATTTCAATCTTACAAAATGTTTGGAACATTTTGTAATACTGAAAATCTGCAAGATTTTCAATCTTACAAAATGCAAAGCATTTTGTAAATCTCCGAGCAACAGCGAGGTGATTTTTTTCATAATTTTCACACTTAATTTTTTATAGTTTTCACACTTAATTTTTTAAGCAGCTAAACAAATACGAATTAGATTTACTATACAAAATGTTCTATAATTACTGTCGTTTATATGGAAAAATACGTTTGTTATAGTACAACTGGTTTAAAAATACGAGCATTAAATTTAAATCAAATTACAGTTTTTCTTTTATTTATTTTTACCAAAACATAATTATTGAGCAAATCAAAATTAAACCAAATTAAAATTAATAAGTTAAAAATTTAAAAAAAAAATAAGATGGGAGATATAAGACCGGCACATTGCTACAGGTGGGATAGTCCGAGTTTTACAAGAGTAAGTAAAACGCCAAGTAATTCATACATTACTGGAATTCCAGCAAATAAAATTTTGCACTTTACTTATGGCAAGCCGGAAATTTACGAAAAGGAAATTTCAGTAATTTATAAGACTAGAATGATGGTGAGGCACAATGCTATGGAGTCAGCCAGAATCGCAGCCCAGAATTTTCTTTTAAAAAATATAAAGGAAAATTTTGCATTGCTGATAAGACCTTATCCGCATCATGTGATGAGGGAAAATGCACAGGCGAGCGGTGCAGGAGCAGACAGAGTGCAGCAGGGTATGAGACAGTCATTTGGAAAGGCAACAGGAAGAACAGCAAAGGTATATAAAGGACAAAAATTTGCGAGTATTTTTGTGCATCCTGAAAATTTAGAAGTTGCAAAAAAAGCAGGGGAACGAATGCTTGCAAAACTTCCGGGACTGAAAATAATTGTGGTTGAAGATACAAAAAAAGCAACGAAAATAAGTGCTGTTGAGGAGATAAAGAAATAAAGAATAACAAGGCACAAGGATTATAAACCGGAATTGTTTGAAGTTTTTTATTTTTTGTAACTATTTTGGTAAAGAAGAGATATTCAACGAATTGTCTTGCCTGATAGAAAAAGACACATATCTGACAATTAGTATATTTTCATTAGCCGAGTTATATAGGAGGAGTTTATGGCACTGATAATCAAGAAAGGGGGATGAAAAATATATTAGGTTTAAATGATTTTTTAACAGGTGTTACTGTTCTGGAAATAGACAATAAAATTGCTAACATATTTGATAAACAAAGAGCAACAATGAGGAAAGAAGGCAAACTGATTGATAACTTTGATCTTTTAATTGCTGTTACATGTCTATCTTATCCTTACTTTAATGACCAATAATACTATTCATTTTAGCAGGAGAGGATAAAGGGACTGAAAATAGGACAAAAAAGAAATCAAAAATATACTCCTTAAATTACTTGAAAATGTTCTCTATAAAAACAAAAATAATATTCGGAAGGACTGAAAATGAAATTTCTGATTTAAATTTAAAAGGTAATGGTTTATTATGCACAAGAAGGCATAATGACCTTAAATTTGATGGTTTAAATTTATACAATTTAAAAATTTCCCCTGAGCCAACTGTTGATGACCTTTATAGATATTTTGATGAAGTGAGGGACTTAAATTTTGACTATGTGCTCGCTGTTGGCGGCGGAAGTGTTTTGGATACTGCAAAAATTTTATCTGTGATGGCGAGTGATACAAAAGTTGAGGACTTAATAGGAAATAATAAAGTTAAGAGCAGAGCAAAAACCATCGTTGCAATTCCCACAACACACGGAAGCGGGAGCGAAGTGACGAAGTATGCGGTTTTAAAATTTCAGAATTTAAAGCAAACCGTTGTTTCTGAAAATATTGTTCCCGACTATGCGCTCATTGACGAAAATTTAGCAATGAATTTGCCTGCAGAATTAACCTTGCACACTTCAATTGACGCCTTTTGCCATAACATTGAAGCATACTTTTCAAAAATTTCCGAGCCGTTAACCGATTTGAATTGCGAGAACGGAATGAAATTTTTCTTTGACGGGATTGACGAAGCAATGGAGAATAAAATTTCGGGAAGGAGAAAGATGCTTGTCTGCTCTGTTTTGGGGGGAATTGCCATAACAAATTTAAGGACAAATTTAATTCATGCTTTAAGTCATGTGATTGGAGCGGAAAAAAATGTTTCACACGGACTGGCGAATGCGTTATTTTTGCGAGGTTATCTGAAATTTTATAAGGGGGATGAGAAATTTAAAAATCTGTGCAAAATTTTGAATGTTGACATTATAAAGCGGACTGATGAAATTTATGAAAAATATAATACAAAACGACTAAGTGATTTTGTCTCTCAAAGTGATATTAAGCATATTGCTGAAAAAACTTATGAAAATAAACGGCTTTTAAACGTAATGAAAAGAGAAATAAGCAAAGAAAATATAGTGAAGATTATTGAAGAAGCGATGTAAATTTAAAAACAATAGAGTTGTTACAAATTAAAAATTTTAAAGGTGAAAAGTAATAAAATTTAAAGGAATTCAAAGGTGGAAAAGTTATTTTGCAACATGTCTATTTTATTTGAATAGTTCGTGCAGATGAATATTAAATTTCCCCAACTTTCCGCCATAATTTCCTGCTGTTATTCTTGTTATACCTTCAGTAGTGCATGCCGCCTCAATTCCGCATTTGATTGCCTTTTTCATTGAATCCAAATCTAGCGCATCCACAACAATTTCCATAACACATTCCTCACCTTCTTTTAATAAGGAGTTTTTTGACTGTGCTTTTAATGTCGGACAGAATGCATCATTTGTTGATGCCTTCAATGCAGTATATTTTGAACCGACTTTACTTCCGCTCCTTACAATACCTCCCGGGAACGGCATAATTACATTTTCAACTTTTTTCATTTCTGTAATTGCCCGTTCGCATGCCTCTAATACAGACTCGACATTTTTTCCGACAACCAGAAAATTTCCCCCTCCGAATGCCTTTTGAATGTGAAATGTATCCTCGCATAAAAATTCTCCTTCCATTATGGGAATACGCCAGAATCTTCTTGCTTCTTTTCCTTTGCTTGTTGAAGGCAGTCTTTTGCTTATCTGAAACCCATCTCCGAAAAATTTTAATTTTCCTCCGACAACAACAGGAATTGTTTCAGGTTTCGGATTTATGGCATTATAGCATGCTGCAGTAGGTGATGTAAGAACACATTGTCCTATTCTGTTAATTAAAAGATGCTCCATATTTACCGCAACATCCTTTTTTGAAGAGGTTATACAGAACACAATTCTTGCTCCGGGCCGACTATCAGGACTTTCTTCAGGTTTTAAAATTTTATCCGTTCCGCCTTCGCAACCGCATGCAATTACAGATGTTGCAAAGCCGGTTATGGTTGTTGCTGTTGTTAAAACCCACTTTTCATTTATTGCCGTAATTATAAATTTTGACGCCCACATTCCAAAGCCCTCTGCAAAGGTATCTACTATTTCAACATTGTTTATGTGCATTTTGATTAATTAAAAATAGATCAAATGGATTAATTAGACTGCTATAATAACCTACCTATACCTACCTATAAAGTAGATCGTATTCTTGTGTAATAAGTTATATGTATTTAATGTTGTGGCTACATCTGAGAAAATTATACGGAGCTTTTAAAGCTACCGCTATACTTAGAATGATGAGCCACATATTTATATTAAATTTTTTGTAATAAATATAAAATACAACAATAAATTCAAAAAAAGTTAAATAAAAAAATACAACAATAAATTCAAAAAAAGTTAAATAAAGGTAACTATTCAGATGGTAGAAAAATTTCACCTCGCTGTTGCTTGAAGATTTTCAAACAAGTTTTAAAAGATTAAAAATAATGGTGATTTGAAATTATTCCGTGAAGTTATCTATTATCTGAAAAGCAGTTAAATGAATCTTAAAATTTAGCCAAAAAAATGAAATTTATAAGAACTAATTTAAAATAATATTCAAAAACAAAAGAAAATGTATGGTATAAAACATATAGAAAAATCGGATCCGGAAATTGCAAATGCAATGAAAAACGAGTTAAATAGACAAAAGAATTATGTAAATTTAATTGCGTCTGAAAATTATGCGAGCAAAGCAATTTTAGAAGCACAGGGAAGCATAATGACAAATAAATATGCTGAGGGTTACCCTCATAAGCGATATTATGGAGGATGTGAATTTGTTGATGTTGCAGAGAATTTGGCAATAGAGCGGGCAAAGAAATTATTTGGTGCGGAACATGCAAATGTTCAGCCAAATTCCGGAACAACTGCAAATTTTGCTGTTTATAATGCTGTGCTTAAACCAGGAGATACAATACTGGGAATGAGTTTGACATGCGGAGGACATTTGTCACACGGTGCAAAATTCAGTGCAAGCGGAAAAATTTATAATTCCGTGCAATACGGAGTAAATAAAGAGACCGAGCGAATTGATTTTGCAGAAATTTCAGACCTTGCAAAAAAAACAAAACCCAAGATCATTGTAGCAGGTGCAAGTTCTTATTCGAGGGAGATTGATTTTAAGGCATTCAGGGAAATTGCAGACGATGTCGGTGCGTATTTAATGGCAGATATTGCCCATACTGCTGGATTAGTTGCCGCAAAATTTCATATATCTCCCGTTCCCTATGCTGATTTTGTAACATCAACGACACAAAAAACATTACGAGGTCCCAGAGGTGCATTTATTCTTTGCAAGGAAAAATACCAAAAGGAAATAGACAAGTCAGTTTTTCCCGGAATTCAGGGAGGTCCTTTTATGCATGTAATTGCTGCAAAGGCAATTTGTTTTAAATATGCAATGACAGATGACTTTAAAAATTATATCGCAGATGTTATCAAAAATTCAAAGAGAATAGCAAAGGTATTTGCAGAAGAAGGTTACAGAATTGTTTCAGGAGGAACAGATAATCATTTATGTTTGATTGACCTCACTTCACAAAAAATTACAGGTAAAGATGCGGTAGAATCATTATACGACGCAGGAATCGTTGTAAACAAAAATGCAATTCCTTTTGATCCCCTGTCACCGACCATAGCAAGCGGAATAAGAATCGGAACACCTGCTGTTACCTCAAGAGGAATGAAAGAAAAAGAAATGGACAAGATAGCAAGCCAGATAATAGATGTCCTGAAAAATTTAAATAATAAAGAAGTTCAGGAAAAAGTAAGGAAAGAAATATTAAATTTATGTAATGAGTTTCCTATATATGAAGATTTGTAAATGAAAAATTGTAAGGTTTTAATGCTCAGCGGTAAAGGCGGCGTTGGAAAAAGCACAATATCGGTATCTATCGCACTTCATTTTGCTTCAAAAGGAAAGAAAACATTAGTTCTTTCAACAGATCCTGCTCCGTCTTTATCCAACATATTCGGTATAAATTTATCCGATAAAATTTCAAAGCTCAAAGAAAATCTTTACGGAACTGAAATTTCAGGCGACGAAATTATAAAGCGATGGAATGAAAAATTCGGAAATGAAATTTATACCGTTATGCGCGCCTTTGCGGATGTTGATTACAGCATTGTTGAGTACCTAGGAACCGCACCCGGAATTGAGGAAGAATTTATGCTTGATTATATTATGGAGCTCGTGAAGAGTAAAAAATTTGACATTGTTATCTGGGATACCGCACCGATGGGAAATACATTAAAACTGCTTTCTATGCCGTCAAAATTTATTACCCATTTAAATTTCGCAACAAAGGTTTATACAAAATTTTACAAAAGGAATTCGGCAAAGTCTATATATGAAATCATTGACGAATGGAAAGTCCTTTCGGAGCAAATCATTAAATTTCTCAAAGAAGAGGTCTGTCTTATGGCTGTATGTATTCCTGAAAATCTGGCTGTTGAGCAGACGGAAAAACTGCTGGACGAGTTTAAAGAGCATGATATAAGAGTTCAGAAGGTTATTATCAACAATGTTATTCAAAAAGATATCCAAGACAGTAAATTTATGCTAAAAAAGGCAGAAATTCAAAGGCAGTATGTTGAAAAAATAAAAAATTTACATAGCGATGTTGTTGAAATTCCTTTGTTTGAGGAAATAACGGAAGAAAATTTAATTAAAATTATGAGAGAAATTTTTAAAGATGAAATTTGACTTTCTTTTATTTTTTCTTACAGGACTTACGCAGTCCAACACATAAAAAGGTCTTAAATTCATATATTAATGCAGAATTAATGCGATAAAATTATAAACATCTCTAAAAATATCTAAAATGCAAAAAATTTTACTAATAGGAAACGGAGCAAGGGAAAACGCCATAGCCGAAAGTGTTGTCAAATTCGGATACGAACTTTATGGATTTATGTCTGCAAAAAATCCCGGAATTGTTAAATTGTGCAGAGAATATAAGATAGGAAATATATTGGATGCCGAAAGTGCGGTAAATTTTGCAAAAGGTCTGAATGCAGATGCGGTAATTATTGGTCCAGAAGCACCGCTTGCAGCAGGAGTTAGCGACAAAATTTTGGAAAACGAAATACCTTGCATTTCTCCGACAAAATGTCTAGCGCGACTTGAAACAAGTAAGGAATTTGCCAGAAATTTAATGAAAGAATATCATATTAACGCATATCCTAAATTTGAAATTTTTAAAAGCGATGAAATTAAAGAGGTGTTTAAATTTATTGATGATTTGCAGGATGTTGCAGTAAAACCAATCGGGCTGACCGGTGGAAAAGGAGTAAAGGTTACTGGAAAGCAACTGAATAATGCAGAAGAAGCAAAGACGTATGCAGGTGAAATTTTAAAAAAAGACAATGTTGTTTTAATTGAAGAAAAACTTGAAGGTGAGGAATTTACCCTGCAGGCATTCTGTGACGGAGAAAATTTAGCACCATGTCCACTGGTTCAGGACCATAAGTCAGCTTATGAAAATGATGTCGGACCAAACACAGGAGGGATGGGCTCTTATTCTGACAAAAATCTTATGTTGCCTTTTGTTACACGGACAGATTATGAAGATGCGCTTGGAAATTTAAAAAAAGTAATTAATGTATTGAAAAAGGACTACGGAAAGTATATAGGAATTTTATACGGGCAGTTCATTGCCACAAAAGACGGTGTCAAAGTTATTGAGTTCAATGCACGGTTTGGGGACCCCGAAGCGCTCAATGTTTTGCCTTTAATTAAGGATAACTGGATTGAAAAAATTTTAGACAAAAAATTAAGTTCAGGGCTGAAATTTGAAAACAAAGCAACTGTCTGTAAATATCTGGTTCCTGCGGGCTATCCTGAAAATCCCGTAAAGACGGAAATTTCTGTTGATGAAAGCAAGTTTGGAAATAATTCAAAAATTTATTATGCGAACGTTTATGAAGAAAACGGAAAAATTTTCAGCACACATTCAAGGGCGATTGCTCTGCTTGGAATTGCAGAAACAATTGAAGAAGCGGAAAAAATCGCTGAAAATTCAACAAAATTTGTTAAGGGAAATTTATATCACAGAAAGGATATCGGGACAAAGGAATTGATAAATAAAAGGATTGAGCATATAAAAAAGATACGGAAATAAAGATTGGAAAATAGAAATTTAGAAATTTAAAGTGGTAAGAGCTAAAATTCTGTAAGGTTAAAACACATAAAATTGTTACAAAATATCATTACGTCTTTATCAATATCAAAAATTAATTATTAGTAAAGTAGAAAAGAAGAGTTTACAAAGAAAAAATATTTGTTATAAACAAACAAGTTATTTTGCTACAATGACATAGTTAAAGATAGTTATCGGTTTATTAAATTTATCTTAATTTCCTAATTTTCTATCTAAAATTTCCCTTACTTTTTTATTATCTGCCTTTCCTTTTGTGTTTCTCATAATTTGCCCAACCAAAAAATTTAAAGATGACTTATTTCCGTTTTTATAATCATCAACTGCCTTTTGATTTTTTGCGAGCACATCATTAATAATATTTTTTAACACATCATCATTACTTTCAGTCATTAAATTTTCCTTTTCAACAATGTCGCTTGGTAATTCTCCACTGTCAATAACCATTTCTAAAATTTTCTTTCCCGTATTTTCAGTAATCTGATTATCCAACAATAACACAAACAAATCCGCCAAAATTTTTTTGTTTAGCTTATTTTTTTCATCATTCCACTCTATATCTCTGTAATTAAGCTGCCTGAGCACTTCCCTGCATATCCATGATGATGAAATTTCAGCCATTTTAAAAACGGAGTTTTTGAAATCTCCGAAGGATAGTGAAGCGATAAATTTGTCATGCGAGACGATTTCTTCAAAAATGTCTGCAAGTTCCTTATTTCGGACAAGAATATCTGCATAATCATCTCTTATACTGTATTTGGAAATCAGTCGCTTCTTTCTGCTCTGAGGTGTTTCGGGAAGGACTATTTTTTCTGAAATTTCCTTCAGATAAATCGGCGGAATATCAGGGTCGGGAAGATATCGGTAATCATCTGCTGTCTCTTTTGTTCTCAACGGAACTGTGAGCATCTGGTTTTCATCATAACCGCGCGTTTCCATCTTTGCTTCGCTGCCGACACTTTTTAAATTTTTCTGTCTTAAAATTTCATATTTCAGGGCTTTGACCATACCTTTTTGCGAATTTACATTCTTAATTTCTACCCTTGCACCGCCTTCTATTGAGACATTGACATCTGCACGCATTACACCCCCCACATCCACGGTTCTGTTTGTATATTTTACTAAATTTATCAGTTCCTTTAAAAAATTTCTCGCTTCTTCGGGAGAATGCATATCTGGAGCACTAACGATTTCCGCAAGAACTGTTCCAGACCTGCTGTAATCAACTCTTCTGTAATTTAAATCATATTTTCCAGGATCCTCTTCAATATGAACTTCCCAAATCCCAACATTATTTAAATTTCCATCAACACCTATCGGCTCCGATGTTCTCTGGTAACCGCTTGGAAGGTCCGGATAATTATAGTGTTTTCTCTTTACAAATATTTTTTCATTTATTTTGCAGTTCAGGAGTTTTGCAAGCATAACAACGGACTTTAATCCTTCTGAATTGATCGGATACGGTTTAATCCCAGGCATTCCCGTGCAAACCGGACAGATATTTACATTTGGTTCTGAAATTTCATAGTAATTTGTCGGACAATCACAGAATAATTTTTCTTTTGTTTTTATCGGAATGTGAATTTCAAGCCCGATTTTTACATCATATATTTTACCTTCTTCTTTCTTTGTTCCTGTCTCTATATTTCCTGATGGAGATAATGTCTGATTCATTTTTCAAAAAGAATAAAATTTCAAACCTTCCTTTCGGTGCAATTTTCAAATTCGTAGAGGATTTAAAAATCTCCGAACGAAGTGAGGTGACTTTTCCTGTGGAAAAGGTGCTGTTTGATTCATTTGCTCAAAACGAGTATTACTCCTTCACATTACTTTTCAATGCCGATGCGTATCTACCTGCTTTTGCAATCAAATCATTTACCGTTTCTTTTGTGGGAATTCCTCTTTCTATTGCTAAATTTTTTGTATTAAAGAAGGCATTTACAATTAAGTTATTTACAGTATATTTATTGCAGATTCCCTTTGCGATTGCCAGACCAATTGCCGTTTGATGTGCGGATATAATTTTATTTTTGCATGCATCAGTATCAATATTTAAAATTTCCGGCGAAAATATTGTTCCGTTCTGATATCCTGCTTTTATTCTTAACCATAGCTCTATCGGGGTTATTCCGAGTTTTCCCAGTATTTGTGAAACAGCAGCGGGAACTCTATCTCCTTTCTTTACTATTACACCGTCTTCTCTGATTTCAACCTTTCCTTTTTTTATTGCCGCTTTTATTCCGTATTTCTGCATTTCTGCAACCATTGGCCCTGGAGAAAATGGTGTCGGACCTGCTTTTATAACAATGTCTTCTTTTGATATGGAATTTGGTTTCGGAGGAGAGTATGTCTTAATTTGTGCTATTTTTTTATACATCTTAAAAGGATTTTCATTTGAAAATATTAAAGCAGTATTTCCGATAAGATAATTTGTCATTTGCGGGTTATTTGCATTTTCAAATGCCTTTTTTGCTAATGTGTTTTTTACAACATAAATTTCTCCGAATTCCTTTGTTGCTTTCCTGATATTATGAAAATTTGCCGAAGGTAAACCCAGAAAGTCGCCAAGTATAATTGTTTTGGAATTCCTTATTTTTGTTGTTAAATTTTCAACGATTTTTATTTTTGCCTGTTTGACCATTTTTAATCTTGCTTTGATAGTAATTAGATTTTAATTAAATTTTTTATTGTATTCTTACCGGCTGACCCATTGTTGTTTTAAGATAAATTGCAGCAATTTTTTTCTTATCTGCTTTTTCGGCAATTCCTTCCATCAGGGCATTATAATTTGCTATTAAATCATCTACAGGCATTTTTTCATTCCCTATTTTTGCATAAAGAACATTGTTTTTCTTTGAAGTAATTTTAATGCTCTTTTTTAGTCGTTCAAATATGGGTGCGAGCGGTGCATTCGGGGGCATAATTTGCGGAATCTTTCCTCTTGGTCCTAATATTGTTCCCCATGTTTTTCCGATTAATCCCATTAAATCCTGCTGAGACATAAAAAATGCACATTCATTTGCAATTTTTCTTATTTTTCTTTTTGAATTCTTTAAGCTGTTGATATCATCCTTCCCAAAGACATTGTCAGTAATCTTTTTTGCCTCAATAAATCTATCCCCGTCTGCAAATATTCCTATCTTCTGCTCTCTTCCGATACCTTTTGGAAGTACTACTGTCAAATCAATTTTATTCTCGGGTTTTTTAAAGTCAATATCCTTAAATTTCAACGCCACATCTACACTTTGAACAAATTTTTTCTTAGGTGACTTTTCAATCATCTCTTTAAATTTTTCCTCAACCTTTACTGTCTTCTTTTCTTTTTCAACCATCTTAATAAATTTATTAATAAACTTTATAGTAATTAGGAGTGAAAATTAAAAACTTAATATTATTTTGTTAAATTTATTTTTAAATTCATTTTATTAATATATTGGAATTCCAATTAAAAAAGATAAAAGATAAAAGATAAAAGATAAAAGATAAATTTCAGAATGAAGAAAGAAAAATCTGTGCTGCGTGTATCAATATCTCCACTACTTGTATTAATACTTACAATTGTAATTGCAATAAGCGGATGTATTGAAAATACAAATATAAATAATTCTGCCCATTCAAATAGCCAACATTCAAATAGTCATCTGAATATTACAGATGATTCAGACAACACCTCGCTGGGTAATTCTTCTGACAATACGACAGACAATACTACTGATTATAAGACAGACCGTTCTTCTGACAATACGACAGATAATGCTACGGACCATAAGACAGACCGTAAGAATAATGTGAATATCACTATAAAAAAGAGCACGGATAATGCCACAACGGGAGAGGATGAGTACAATGTTATTGTTGTTATTACCCTAAGCAATGTTTCATTGTTAAAAATTTCATTGTTAAAAATTTCAGTCAAAAATATTGAAACGGACAATAAAATTTACGGATGGAAGGAACTAAATAAATCCATTAATCAAACGGATAACCAAAGCACGCATTCGGGAAATTTACCTGCTGGAAAATATGTTCAAATCAGAATTATGTTCAATGAATCCGTATTTGAAATTCCCATTGATTTTTCACTTAATAAAACAGATAAAATTTATATGAATTTAGATATGAGCACAGAGACAAACAAAGCGAATAATACAACAAATAGTACGATAGTAATAAATGCCACGGTTTATAAAAATTTAAATTTAACGATGAGTAAAATTTTTAGGTTTGAAATAAGAACAAACAGCGGGAGAAACAAAACGGAAATTTCAGATTGTAAGGCAAAATGTGAAACAATGTGCAATAATAGTGCAGAAGAAAAATGCAATGTGAATAATGCCGATATTAATGAAAAATGTGCGAGCGGATGCGAGCAAAATTTATATTCGGCCGACTCAACTCAAAAATGCCAAAAGGAAATAAACGAAAGATGCAAAATAAAATGTGAATCGGGAGACATAGATACAGAGAATCAGACACAATGCAATTTTCAGTGTAAAATGAATTCCTTGCAACCGTGTATGGAAAAATATGTCGCAGATGAACGAAATATTTGTATATCTCAATGCAGAGCAAATGCATCTTCACAGTGTTCAAATCCAAATTTTGAATGCTATAACAAATGTTTAAATGAATGCAAAGAATGAATAAAAATATTTATTTTCGTATTTTTAATTTAAATATTTATAACAAAAAAGTAATTTATTTACAATAAAAAAGTAATTTATTTACAATAAAAAAGTAATTTATTTATAACAAAAAAGTAATTACATATAAACAAAATTTATATAAACAAAATTTAAAAAATTTAAAATGAGTGTTCATTTAAGCAAAAAGGATAAAGTTGTAGTTGTATTGATATCACTTTTGTTGATTGCATTTATGGCAATGATGGCAATTTTTGCATCGTGTAATTTTTTTGAACATTTTGCCATAGATAAATGTGCAGTCGGATGCTTATTTAAGGATTTGGCATCCTGTTAAAATAGAAATAATAAAATTTAACAAAAAAATAACAAAAAACTAAAAATATATAATTTAAAATGCCGCAAATATTTAGTCCGATAGATATGAAAATTGCATTGGTTTTTAGTGCAATTGTCCTGATTTTTCTGATTATCGGGGCAATTATCTGGGGGATGCATCCGCCTGTTGTTGGTGTAGGAGAGTAGGAGTAAAAAAGAATAAAGGAGGAAAAAACATAAATAATAAATAAATCCATACATTATTTAGATATTCAAAAGAGTAATTGTTTATATTGCCTCCCGAGTAATAGTTATAATGTTTACTCAAGGTTTACTCTTTGAATTAAATAGAGTTAAATTTTTCTAATAATTTAAGAATAAAAACCAGATAAATTTAATGAGATAAACTTTTATGTCCCAAATTTATTTTTCACTTGATTCTTTTAACTATTCCGAAAATTAATGCAAGAACAGGTAAAATTTCTAACCTTCCTGCATACATTAAAAAAATAAGCGTTCCCTTTCCAACTGGGCTCATATCAAACCACGCAGTTCCGCTTAATGTATTTACTCCGTTATCACTTATTGCCGTTGCACACACAAACAATGCATCCATAGTTGGATATCCCAAATAAAGAAATATTATAACTCCAAAACCATAAATTATAAAAAACAGAAAAGCAAGAAATGTTATGTAAGAAATTTCTTCCTCTGTCAGCAAAATTCCTCCTAATTTTACTTTAACAACCGCACTTTCAGGAAGCAGTGCTTTTTTTATTCTCATCCACGCATTCTCAGTAAGAATTAAAATTTTAAGGACTTTTAATCCGCCTGCCGTTGATATACTGCATCCTCCGATTATCATCAATATAATAAGAATAAATTTACTCGCGTTGTCAAAATTTCCAATATCAGTATTGGAAAATCCCGTAGTTGTTACTGCTGAAACGACATTGAATGTTGATTGTTTTATGGCATCCTCTGTTGCATAGTGTTGCAAAAATAATAAATTTGCACAAATAACTATACTTCCTATAACTATTAGCAGGATAAAAATTTTTAACTCTAAATTTCTCAAAACAACGGAAAATTTCCTATCTAAAAGATTGAAATGGATATAGAAAGATATTGCTCCGATTATCATAAAGAGCATTAAGATAATTTGCACAGGGATATTATTGTAATAAAAACCAATACTTGCATCATGTGTTGAAAATCCCTGCGTTCCGATTGCTGTCATAATATGAGTAGCGGAGTCAAGAAAATTTACACCCAATAACAGCAAAGCAATAACTCCGATTATTGTCCATAAAATATAAATTTTCCATATTTCTTGGACTGTTCCCTTCATCGTTGATTTTATTCTTCCTGTTCTTGCTTCTGCTGAATATAATTTTGCTACTGCTGGAGATGGACTTAATATTAAAAGAAAAAGCATAATAATCCCGACACCTCCAATCCATGCAAGTCCGCTTCTGAAAAACAGAAATGTTGAAGAATGCGTATCTAAATTTTGAATCATAGTTAATCCGGCTCCTGTAAAAGCAGACATCGCTTCAAAATATGCATCAACAAATTTTGCTAACGGATCAACAGAAGTTGAAGCAATATAGAAAGGAATTGAACAAAATAAAGGAATGAGCAGCCATGCTATTGCGGAAAGTACAAGTGCTTGTCTTGTTTCCATCCTTTCACTCTTATCAACGTTAACTCTTGAAAGAAATGACGCAAGTACTACCATCAGTCCGCCCGGCAAAATATATGAAATGTTTTCATAATGTTTGTAATCCGAAATAAGGGAAAAGAATCCCAAAATAAATACACTCATTCCTATAATTTGCAATGCATCCCCTAAAAATTTCAATACTATTTTGAAGTCATGCTTGTCAATGTATCGCATTTGGATAAAATTTAATAAAAATTTGA
>JAGTWP010000001.1:42729-57724 GCA_018260755.1 Candidatus Altarchaeum sp.
ATGCTTGTCAATGTATCGCATTTGGATAAAATTTAATAAAAATTTGAAAATTTATTTTACTTTTTTCTTTTTCCCCCGTGCTTTTTCTTTTCATAAAAGAAAAAGGCGGATGTAATACACTCATTCCTATAATTTGCAATGCATCCCCTAAAAATTTCAATACTATTTTGAAGTCATGCTTGTCAATGTATCGCATTTGGATAAAATTTAATAAAAATTTGAAAAGATAAAAATTTGCTCAATTTAAATTTAAGGTAAAATTTTAAGGTAAAAAATAAAAATTTGCTCAATTTAAATTTTTCTTTTCTTCAATGCTTTTCTTTTCTTTTTTCTAAAAAGAAAAGGTTGAAAGAAAGGGTCAATTTAATTTAAGTTCGCAATTTTTGCGAGCAGTGCCGCAATCTGTATTCTTTCATTTGCCCCTTCAACCAGTCGGAAATTACATTCTCCGATAGCATCAACAACCTTCATCTTTGTTTTATCATCTATTCCTTCAACATAAAAAATTTCCCTGTTCATCTGAATTAACACATCCTCTCCGGCAATCCCGTAATTAAGCATAATATTATCAAGCATATTTCGTGCGTCCAAAAATTTCCCGTCAATTGTTAATTTTAAAATGTTTCTTATCTGCTCCGGCTTTGCATAAGATGCGATATTATATACATTTTCTTCATTGACCTCGCCGACAACCGATGCTGACTGGAGAATATTTATTGCCTTCCTCACATCGCCTTCACTTATTTCGGTAATCACATTAATTCCGTCATCTGTATATTTAATTTTTTCAATACTTAAAATTTTTTTGAGATGCTCGTTTATTGCTGTCCGCTGGATTTTCCTAAATCTGAAAACAGCACATCTGCTCTGGATCGGATCTATAAGTTTTGATGAATAATTGCATGACAATATAAACCTGCATGTTTTTGTATACTGCTCCATCGTTCTTCTCAACGCCTGCTGTGCATCGGTAGTAAGTGCATCCGCTTCGTCCAAAAATATAAGCTTAAAGTCCATAATTATTGGCATCGTTCTTGCGAATTCTTTAATTTTTCCCCTGACAACATCAATCCCACGCTCATCACTTGCGTTTAATTCCAGAAATCCCTCTCTGAAATTTTCCCCGAAGAATTCCCTTGCCAGACATAATGCAGTTGTTGTCTTTCCTGTTCCGGCAGGACCTGCAAAAAGTAAATGCGGTAAATTTTTGTCTTTAACATACGCTGTCATTCTTTCGGTGATTTTTTCCTGTCCCACTACATCCTTCAAAAATTTCGGCCTGTATTTTTCTGTCCACGGAAGTTCCATTTTAAATTTATAAGGTTGATTGATGTGATTGATTAATAGGATTGATGTGATTGATTAATAGGATTGATGTGATTGATTAATAGGATTGATGTGATTGATTAATAGGATTGATTGATTAGAAATTAATTATGATTGTAAAAATTTTAATTAAACTTTGTTAAAATTTGTTAAAATTTGTTAAAATTTAGAAAAATTTCAAAATACTTTCAGAACATTGTAGAATGTATCTCTTTGTACGGGAATTCTTCCTGTCTGTTTTATTAAATTTACCATTTCTTCTCTTGTCTTTCCGTTAAATTTTATTCCCGCCTCTCGGACAACATTTTCCTCAATGAGTGTTCCGCTGAAATCATTCGCCCCGTAAAATAGACCAACCTGTGCGAGCTTTTCACCTTCTGTAAGCCATGATGCCTGAATGTTCTTTAAAAATTTGTTAAATATTATTCTTGACAATGCAATTATTTCAAGATAGTCGTCTCCGCCAACCGAAAATTTTCTTTTATTTAATGAATTTAATGAATTTAAAACCGTATTTTGCGGCTGAAAACTCCACGGAATAAATGCGGTAAATCCGTTTGTTTGTTCCTGAATGTCCCTCAAAAATAACAAATGTCTTAAACGATCTTCTTTACTCTCGCCAAATCCATAAACCATAGTTGCAGATGTTTTAATTCCGGTTTTATGTGCCTTAATAATAACCTCCTTCCATTCTTCGGCGGAAATTTTGTAAGGAGAAATTTCATTCCTTATTTTAGCAACCAGAATTTCAGCACCTCCGCCTCCAAAACTCTGCAGCCCGTCATCCTTAAATTTTTTCAATAATTCATCAACAGATAAATCGTTGTTTTTTGCGATAAAGTAAATTTCGGCGGCAGAAAAAAAGTGTCTCTGAACATAGGGAAATTTATCCTTAACTGCTTTAATAATGGTTTCGTAATAACTTAGCGGAATGTCAGCATTTAATCCGCCCTGAAGCAAAACCTGTGTCGTTCCTAAATTTACCGCTTTTTCAATTTTTTGCAGAATTTCGTCAATAGTTAATACATAAGCATCGCCTGCGGATTTGTTTCGGTAAAATGCACAAAATTTACATTTGCTTGAACAAATATTTGTGTAGTTTATTGTTGTGTCGCAGACAAAGGTTACGGTATTGCCGCAAAATTTATTCCTTATTTCATCTGCAATCAAGCCAAGTGTGTTTAAGTCAAAATTTAGCAAATCCTTTGCTTCTTCAAAGGAAAATTTATAACTATTAATACACTTGTTTATTAAGTCCTCTGTTGGTTTATCATTTATCATTTATCATTTTTTAAGTATTGAATCTTTGGATTTGTTTTCCTCATTTTGTTTTGAATAGAGTATTTCTCCCGTATCAAAACTAACAATTGCAAAGTCCTCTCCACAAAAATCACAATGGAAATATATTACAGATCAGCCATTAAAATTTTCGTCCATGGGGTCAACTACAATTTCTTCCCAATACTCCTGTGGGCAATTGTACCTCTTAAATTGCATTAAATTATTTTTAGCCATTCTTGTGCTTCTTTATTTTTCTCACAAAATTTAATTTATAAAATCTATAAAATTAGAAATCATTAATCAATTACAATTATTAAACATAGATTATTAAGAAATTTATTAAGAAACCAAAATGAAATTTAACAGCGAAAAATTTAACCCTGAAATCTCAGAAATCCTTGAAAGAGCAGTAAAAGGTGAAAAAATTTCCGAAAAAGACGGAATTGTATTAATGAATTCAAACGACCTATTAAATTTAGGTATAGCAGCGGATAAAATAAGAAAAAACAAAGTCGGGGATATTGTTTCCTTTGTTTTAAATTTACACATAAATTATACGAATATTTGCGTAAGCAAATGCGAATTCTGTGCGTATTATAAAGACAAAGAAGACAGCAAGGGATATATTATGTCTATTAACGAAATTTTAGAGCGTATCAAAAAGGCACGGCAAATAAGTAATATAAGTGAGGTTCATATTGTTGGAAGTTTAAATCAGGAAATTCCGGTTGAATACTATGAAAACATACTGATAGAGACAAGGAAAAATTTTCCAGATCTGACAATTAAGGCATTTACAGCAACAGAAATTTTTTTCATAGCAAAGCAAAATAAAAGCACCGTTAAAGAAATTTTAGAACGGTTTAAAGATGCGGGATTAAATTTTATGCCCGGCGGAGGGGCTGAAATTTTAAACGATGAAATAAGAAGTAAAATTTGCCCGAATAAACTGAAAAGCGATGAATGGCTTAATGTCATGGAAACCGCACACAAATTAGGAATACAAAGCAATGCGACAATGCTTTATGGACATATTGAAAGCAATGAGGATAGAGTTAGACATATATTAAAGCTCAGGGATTTACAGGAAAAGACAAACGGATTTCTTGGTTTTATTCCGCTAAGTTTTCATCCGAAAGGCACAAATTTGAACAATAAAGGACTTGTAACGATGCCTGTAAGCGGGATAGATGATTTAAAGGTTATTGCCATAGCAAGAATATTGCTTAATAATTTTGACAATATTAGGGCGTATTGGGTTATGCTCGGGAAAAATTTAGCACAGGTGGCACTTCATTACGGGGCAAATGACTTTGACGGAACAATCGGAAATGAAAATATAACTTATGCGGCTGGAAAAATTTCGGAAAGAAGTGCAGACATTGAAGAACTGAAAAATTTAATAAAAGGAGCAAACAGGATTCCTATCATAAGAACAACTGATTACAAAATATTAAAAATTTTGGACTAAAAATAAACAATAATAAAATTTTAACTTTTTTATTTTGCCCTTTTATTCATTTTCTCCATTATCTTATCGCTGTCCTTAAATGCATACTTAATTGCCTCAATAATAGTTGTGACAGGAATAATTTCAATTTTTCCTTCGTATCGTTTTTCTAACAGCACATCCTTCTCATTGCTCTTTGGAATTATGGCTTTTTTAAGACCTGCTTCTATTGCCGCCTCAATCTTTTGCGTTACTCCTCCGACAGGCAGAACTTCTCCTCTTACAGTAAGCGAGCCTGTTATTGCTACATCCTGAGATATTCCGACATTTTCAAGTGCGGATATCATTGCTATGGCTACGGCAATTGAAGCCGAATCCCCTTCAACACCTTCATAAGTTTGTAAAAATTGCACATAAATATCATAGTTTGAAATTTCTTTTCCCATGAAATTTTTAATAATTGCAGATACATTAGTTATTGCTTCCTTTGCTATTTCTCCCAACTTTCCCGTTGCCATTATGTGTCCACTTTTTTCATTTGACGCAGGTGAAACCTCTGCAACAATCGGCAAAACCGTTCCGACATCTCCGAAAACCGCCAGCCCGTTTACTCTTCCAACACTACTGCCTTTTGTTAGGATTACTTCGTATTCCTTCTTTTTATCCAAATAAATATCTCCTATTTGTCCTTCAAGAGTTCTCGCTATTTTTTTTGCATCGGTTACATCATCTGCCTCTGTAAATTTATGTTTTCTTTTTATTGCCAGATCCCCTGATGCTCTTATCAACCCTCCCAATTCCCTGAAAATCAGGGTTAATTTTCCTTTCATTCCCGCTCTTCTCTGTGCCTCTCTTATTATTACATCAACCGCTTCTTTTGTAAAATGGGAAATTTTTCCGTCTTTTATTACTTCCTGAGTAACAAATCTTACCAATTTTCTTCTGTTTTCTATTGTATCCGGCATTGTATTATCCAAATAAATTTCATAACCGTAGCCCCTTATTCTGGATCTTAATGCAGGATGTATATGTTCCATATCGGATAAATTTCCAGCTGCAACTAATATAAAATCACATGGAACGGGATCGCTCATTACCATTGCACCGCTGCTCATTTCACTTCTTCCGGTTATTGAAAGTTGTTTTTCCTGCATAGCAGTAAGTAAATCCATTTGTGACTTTCCCAGGGTTGAAATTTCATCAATGTAAAGTACACCTTTGTGTGCTTTATGTATCATTCCTGCCATAACCCTTAAATGCGGGGGCGTCCCCAAGCCCCCTGATTGTAATGGATCGTGCTTAACATCCCCAAGCAATGCACCTGCATGCGAACCCGTTGCGTCAAAAAAAGGCGCCTGTTTTTTGTTTGAGTTATCAACAATTATCCTTGGCACATTTCCGCGGGTTGGTACGCCTATCATCTGCCTGAAATTCATTCCCTGAAATAGTATTAAAAATGTTCCGACTAGCATTGGTGCAAAAATAATAGTTGAATCAATCCGAATATAATGGGTTATTGCATAAAAATAAATCGCCAGAGGAATAATGAAGAAAACAGCGATATAAAGTAATGTTTTGCTTTCTCCGGAAGAAGATGTTTGTGTGTCTTTGGAAAATTTTTTAACAAGTTCTTTTCCTTCACCTGTCTTAACAACCATTATTTTCGGATTATTTTCATCTTCGGAATTTCTATAGCAAAGAACATCCATTAATTCTTCAACAGGAAGTAATTCCGCCATTGCTTTGGCAAGCATTGATTTTCCAGTTCCCGGATCACCTATAAGCATTATGTGTCTTCTCTGGATTGCAGCATTTTTTATTATCTCAACCGCTCTGTCCTGTCCGATAACCTGGTCAATAGTTCTTTTTGGTATCGAAATTTCTGCTGTTGTTGCATACTTCCCAAAAATCTCGGGATTTATATCTTCAATCTTTTCTACTATATTCGCTTGTATTTTGTCTTCGTATATGTTTAACTTGTCATTCTCTTCTTTTAAAATATATTCATACATATTGCCACCGGTAATTTCTAAACTTATCTTTTTTTCTGTTTTATTAAGTTTGAAGACAATTGATTCCGAATTTTTGTTTTTATTAGTAATAGTTATTGTTTCCTTATTATTACTTTTTTTGATTTCTGCATTTTCTGTCCACTCTATTTTTATATCGTCTCTTAAGAATTTTAGGATTTGTTTGTTGTCTTTTTCAGGAACATCATCCCAGGCAAACAAATACTTGCCTTCTTTCTTTTCTTCTGCCTCATCTGCTTTTTTGACTTCTTTACTTTTATTATCACCCGTAATTACCTTTTCCAAATCGTCTAAATATCCTTTAATATCTTTTCTTAATTTATATATCTTTGTCTTGCCTCCTTCTTCTTTTAAAAGATATTTATAGGTACTCCCCAAAATTTCAAGTGTTACCTTGCCTTCTTTTTCATTAAATTTAAATTCAATTAAATTTTTATTATTTAATTTGTCAATAACCGATATGATTTTACCATCATCGCTTTTTTTAATTTCCGCTGTTTTTACCCACGATATTTTCAAATTATCCTTCAAAAATTTTAGAAATTTCCCGCTGTCCTTTCCAGGAATATCTTTCCAGATAAATAAATAGCTTTTGTCCTTATTTGTAACTTCTTCCATTTCTTTCATTTTTCTTATTTTTCATTATTTTATTTTTTCAAAAATTTCTTTTGCATAATCCATAGTGATTTTTTTATCTTTTATCATGATTTTCACAATTTTATCTGCAATTTCGATAGGAACTCCTGCACTTATAGCAACATTCCTTGCATGCAATTCCATATGACCTCTTTGAATTCCTTCCGTTGCCAAAGCCCTCAATGCCGCTAAATTTTGTGCTAGTCCGAGAGAGACCGCAATTCCTGCAAGTTCTCCTGCTGATTTCACATTTAAAATTTTTAAATTTGTTCTCGCCTGCGGATGAATCTTTGTTGCTCCTCCAATTGTTCCGACTGCCATTGGCATTGCAATACTTCCGACTAAATTTCCGTCTTTATCTTTGCTGTAATGTGTTAACGGAGCATATCCTTGCATTGCAGCATAACTGTGTGCTCCTGCCTCAATTGCCCTGAAATCATTTCCCGTTGCTATTATCAAAGCATCAATTCCGTTCATTATACCCTTGTTGTGGGTAGCACATCTAAAAATATCACTTTCTGCAAACTCGTAAGCTTTTAAAATTTTATCAACGACTTCCTCACCTCCCAATGCATCTTTATCATAAGTTGCATAAGAGTATGCCTTTCTATATATCGCCAGATTTGTAATAATTCTTAATAAAACATTCCCTCCTGTTAGTTCTTCTATTTTTTCTTTAACCTTTTCCGTCATTGTATTTACCGCATTTGCTCCCATAGCATCCCTGCAATCAACTAGTAAATGGACAACTAACATACCCTCATCAATTTTCCGCACTTCAATGTCTTTGCACCCTCCCCCGAATTTTACTAATGTAGCATCGCAGGTATTTGCGAGTTCAATTATTTCCTTTTTATGTCTTAAAATTTCAATCTGTGCCACTTCAACATCATCTAAATTGAGCACCTGAATTTGTCCGAGCATGAACGGCTCATCCGCATACGCTGTAAATCCGCCTTTAATCCGTGCAATTTTTGCTGCGTTTGAGGCAGCTGCAATAACCGATGCTTCTTCTATTGCCATCGGAATTAAATAGTCCTTTCCATTTATCAGAAAATTTGTTGCTATTCCCAAAGGTAATTCATAAGTTCCGATTACATTTTCAGCCATTTTATCTGCAATGTTTGTTAAATTTCCATTGTAATATAAAATTTCTTCATCAGTTAAATTTGCAAGTTCCTTAATCGTTTTCCGCCTTTCATCAAGAGACATCTTGTATAATTGTATTTTTGAATCCATTTTAGGGTTAAAATTTTTATTTTTATTTTATTGATGTTTTTCCTTTTGAAAAATTTGTTATTCTACAATAATAAATTAATATTGTATTTAATTATTTCTCTTTTTTATACTCTGAATGTGTAACCTTAAAAATTTCTTCCGCCTTTTTTAAGCCAATTCCTTCAACCTTCATCAATACCTTAACCCCTGCATTTGCAATTTTCTTTACTGTCTTAAAATACCTAAGTAAATTTTCAGCGAGTACAACAGATACATTAGGAAGTGATTCAACCATCAAAAGTTGTCTTTCATTGATAGTGTATGCTCTTTTCTCACCGATTAAAGCAACATGCTTTTTCTTTTCTTCCTGTTCCCTTTTTGCAATGGCAATCAGCATTTCCGCTGTTTCTTCCTCATTCTTTGTCGGAATGATACAAATTTTAAAGTCAGTTGCAAGCGAAGCAATTGCTCCTCTTATTGCATTAGGATGAATGCCCCTTGCAGAAAAATTTATCTCTCCTTCGATTAGCATAAGCGGAATTTCAAAATTTCTCGCTAAATTTCCCGCCTGATCAAGCAGTCGTCTATCTATAATTGACTGTAAGAAATCACCTGCTGTTTTTCTCTCAACGCAAACATTTTCGCTCAATATATAATCCCCTACTTCTAACTGCTTAACCACAACATTTGCCTTTTCGTTTAAAATTTTAAAAATTTCAGTGTTTCGCTCCCTTACATCAACATAAATCGTAATTAGTTTATTTCCGTCTTTGTTTGTTTCGCCTTTATTTGTTTCGCCTTTATTTGTTTCGTCTTTATTTGTTTCGTCTTTATTTATTATATTATCTTTGTTGTAATTTTCATCCTCTTTGTTATTAGAATTGTTATTAGGATTGCTATTAGAATTGCTATTAGAATTGCTATTAGAATTGCTATTAGAATTGCTATTAGAATTGTTATTAGAATTGCTATTAGAATTGTTATTAGAATAGAATAAAATACTTTGCTGTGCCTGCTCCTTTTGCATCTCTTTTTCTATCCCGTTTTTTCCTGATGCCTGAAATTTTGTTAAATATTTCTTCATCTTTCTTTCCTTTGAAATTGAACTCCAGTAATACCCCTCATCCCTTGTATTTTTCGCCATCAGAATTATTACCTTTCCTTCAAACATTCTTCCCGTTCTCCCCCGTCTTTGTATTGTTCTTATTCCACTTGGAATCGGCTCGTAAAATATTACAACATCAACCTTAGGAATATCCAGACCTTCTTCTGCAACAGAAGTGGCGATTAGCACATTAAATTCATTATTCTTAAACCTTTCAAGTGCTGCAACCTGCTCTTTCTGGGTCATTCCCTTGTCATTATCTCTGCTTGCCTGTCCGATAAATTTCTCACATTTTAGGTTGTTGTTTGTCAAAATTTCATAAATTTTTTCAGCCGTATCTCTATATTGTGTGAAAAGCAAAATTTTCTTATTTTTTACATCCTCCGAACTACCAATCTCTTCCTTTAAAATTTTTAATATGGCATCTAACTTCGGATGGTCTGTTTTTGTATCATACAAAATTTTAACGTTTTCACAAATTTTCTTCATACTTTCATCCGAAAATAATTCTTTCACACCTTTGCCTTTTTGCAGATTCATCCGTTCAAGATACTTATATAATGTCCAGATTCCCTGCGTCTCTATAAGTTCAAGGCCATAATGAAGTTTTATAATTTTTGCAACCAGTGATGCAGCATCAAAATTTCCGTTCCCGCGTAATATATCATTCCTTATTCTTTCCTGAATGCCTAATAAGTCCTTTTTGTTAATATTTGTAAGGTTAATAGTATCAATATAATTCATGTCCTTTAACTGTTTCAGGTAAAATTTAAGCAAATACGCAATGTTATCTCTTATTCCTTTAAATTTTTCTGGTAGTTCAACCTTTACCCATTCTTCCTCTACCTTCATTATGTATGGTTTAACATCAGCATCATTTTCTGTTCGTATCTCAACCGCCTGTATGAATAAATTTTTTGAAATTTCCGAAATTTTTTTAATATCCGACGAAGGAGAAGCACTTAATCCCATAATTAATGGCTCTTTCGCTTTTTTCATATATTCACCTGCAATGAAACCATAAGCATAATTTCCTACTGCTTTATGCGCTTCATCAAAAACGATAAAAGAAACATCCTCTAAATTTAACTTTTTCATTATTTCATTGTCTATTGTCTGTGGTGTTGCAAGAATGACCCTTGAATTTTTCCATAATTCCTCACGCTTATTTGTCGGTGTTGCCGATGTGAATATTGAAATTTCATCTGCCCTTAAATTTAAAATTTGCCTGAAAGTAGCGGCATGCTGTACAGCAAGTGGTTTAGTGGGAGCTAAAAAAAGAACCTTTGAATTGCTAAATTTATACAAACGGTGTGCGGCAACAATTACCGCAATCAAGGTTTTTCCAAGTCCTGTCGGAAGTACAACAATTGTATTTTTGTTTGCAGATGTTGCAATTATCGCTTCCTGATACTTTCGCAGCTCAACGGTGTCCGGCTTTATGAGGGGATGGGTGAGGAACATTTAATTTAAATTTAATAAATTTAATAAATTTGATAATTTTTGGTTTTATTAATTTTTATTTACAATTTATTAATAATATATCCATTTATTATATCAATTTATTTTTTAAAATGTATGTCTTTGAATTCGGATTTAATGTTGGGCAAAAATTACGGGAAAAAGATACAAATTTAGATGTTAATAAGGGAGAAATTTTGTTGAAGGAATTTCCCGACGGCGAGTTCTATGCAAGAGTAATCAGCAATATTGAAAACGAGGATTGTGTTGTTGTTAAGAGTGTTTACAATAATGAAGAACTCGTGAGGGCGATTTTAATATTGGATGCAATAAAAAAATGTAAACCGAAAAGCATAATTATTGCTGCTCCGTATTTGGTTTATATGAGGCAGGACAAAATTTTTCTGAATGGTGAAGCGTTGAGTGCAGAAATTGTGTTAAAAGAGCTGAAAAATTATGCATCTCAAATTTTTCTTATAAATTCCCACAACCAACAGTTCAGGAAAAAGGAAAAATTTAAATACATGGGAATTGAAATTTACAACATTGACGCATTTTCGGAGATCACGAAATATTTTAAAAATTTAAAAAATCCGAAAGTCATAGCGCCGGATGAAGGGGCGTCGGATACAGCTAAAGAATGTGCAAAAATTTTAAAATGCGAAAGCGATTATCTTGTAAAAATAAGAGACAGAATAACGGGAAAAGTAGTGACAGAGGATAAAAATTTAGGTATTGAAGGAAAGGATGTTTTAATAGCAGATGATATAATTTCAAGCGGAGGAACGATGATTGAAGCGTTGAAGATCATAAGAAAACAAAATCCGGCAAGTATAAATTTGGCATGCGTTCACGGTGTGTTTTGTGATGCGGAAAATTTCTTAATGTTGAGAATTCTTGCCGACGAACTCGTTGCAACAAATTCAATTCCGAATAAAGTAGGCAAAATTGATTTAAGCGAATTGATTGCAAAAGAGCTGATAAAAAATTTAATTAACAAGTAAATACCAACAAAATTTAAATTTCCAAAATTTTTTCAGCTAAATTTTGTGTTTTAAACAAATCGTGAATCGTACTATTTAATGTCTTCAGATTATCGCATTTTATCTTGGTAATAAGCATGAACTTATCCGCATCATAAAATGTAAAGATATCCAAACGATCAGAATGGATATTGTCAAAATTTACGACCTTACTTAAAACATCTCCCTTCTTGGTATCTTTAACTTCAGAATAAATTTCCACATAATGCATATTTCTTAGGTTAAATGTTAAAAAAGAAATATAAAAGAAATATAAAAATATAAAAGAAATATAAAAAAAGAAATATAAAAAATACAGCAATGCAAAAGATTATGCTTCCGCTTATACCTCATATATCATCTTATCAGGTTCGTATTTCCAGGATGCAGGTAAAACCTTTTCTCTTATATAGTATTTGGCAAGTCGTTTGACTTTTGACTCTGTTAATAACAAACTCCTTTTGTTATGAATGTCTTTTTTATGAATTGCCAAGTGTTTTCTTAATATTACTGCTTTTTTCATCAAATTATGTATATCTTCCGGAATCTGCGGACCAACATTATTTTCCTTTAAGACCTTTCCCAACTTCTTTCCGAAAAATTCTTTTGATGAAGGAATTCCGTAAATATCCCTTAATTTATGTCCGATTTTACTCTGAAGTTCTCCTGATTTTTTCAGTCCTACGATTACATCAGTTATTTTTTCCCTATCATAATTTTCACTATCCATCAGTATCCATGGGGACATTCCAAATTTAACTACTTTCTTGGATGATGACTTTCCTTTTCTTTTTGAATACAAGTGTGCCATTTTAAAAAATTTTATCTATGAATGAAATAAATTTATTTTTATCTGTATGATTTTTGTCTTTTGTGTCTCGGACCTTTGTTACTTTGACCTGGCTTATGCGGCTCTGTTTGTCGGACATCATTTACAATCAGTCGCCTGTCATATTCCATATATCTTTTCAACAGGACTTCATTTTTGGTATAATCAATCAATGCCCTTGCAATCGCCGAGCGTATCGCATCACTTCTTCCTGAAACCCCACCTCCATGAACATTAATAGAGATGTTAATTTTGTTCGGGTCAACCAAATCATCGGCAAGTAAAATCGGCTCTTTTATATATTCCCTTAACAATTGCGGTTGATAAACATCTAATGAGGATAAATTTATTTTTATTTTGCCGGTTCCTTCTTCTGCATGTGCCCTTGCAACACATTCTTTTCTTTTTGAGGATATTACAACCATTTTTTTTTCTTAATTATATGATTCTTATTTATTTTTTATTTTAAATTTATTTTATTACCTAAAATTTTACAAAATTCCGATACATACACATATCTTTTCAGTTGTTTTTTTTGTATGTTTTTATCGGAAATTTCATTAATATTTGCAGGATTAAAATTTTTATCAAATTTTATTATCTCTTTTTGCGGAACGCCCATAAATACAATTACATCTTTGAACGCTTCCCTACCTCTCGCTCCGTACCTGTTTTTGTTATAGGGCAACATTGCTCTTATGACTCTCTTCACAAAATTATCAGGCCGTTTCATCAGAAAAGGACCTTTTTTTGGGTTTCCCCAATTTCTTATACCTAATCTTCTGTCTGTTTCTGTCTGGATTCCTGTTTTTGTTCCAGAAATCAATGCCTTTTCAGCATTAACTACTATTACTCTATCTCCCCTCAATGCTCTTTTTGCTACAAAAGATGCCATTCTTCCGAGAACTTGTCCTTCAGCATTTACAATCATTTTTAACCGATTATTTTAATATTACTTCCTTTTGGATTTTCATTAAGCAATTCATAAATTGACATTAGTCGCACATTGTTGTTTGTCGTTTTTTGCTTTACGGCTTCTGAAAACTCAAACGCTGCAATTGTAACTTTATGTGAAATTTCTCCATGCCCAAGCACTTTTCCCGGCACGATGATAACATCTCCTTCATTTGTATTTTTATTTATTTTCCACAAATTTACATTTCTCCTGTTTTTCCTTGACCTTGACAATTCCTTAATTACTTTATCCCAAATTCCGTAACTCTTATCCGCATTAAAAATTTTTAAATCACCTACAAGTTTTACTCTTAATGGATTTGGATTTTTAAATATTCTTGCCATTTTAAACTTTAAAGTTGTGTTATTTAATTATTAAATTTATTTTTATTAACATTTATTCGTATGTTGAAACAAACTCCTTAAATTGTTCGTTTTCTTTAATTAATTCATCGCATGCCGCACTTATTAATTCATCAATTTCTAATTGTCCGTATGATTCCACAAAAAAGTTAAATTTATTTTCTTTATTATCTTCGTTAATTTCATAACTTGCCAGACCTCCCTGCCATTTTGCATGCTCTCGTCCTTTTCCAAGTTCTACTGTTGCTTCAAGTTTTATTTGCTGTCCTTTTGAGAGTTTTACTATTGGCATGTTATCATAAACAGGAACAATATCAAGATTACTTGATTTAAAGTCACTTGTGTAAATGGTTTTCAATTCGTCAGAATCATTTATGACATCAAGCGAAACATTTGTATTTATAAAATTTTTTATATCTGTTTTGAAAGGTATTAATCCCAATCTGTGAGCAAGTATTTCGTCAGCCAGCGCAGATGAATTCTTATCAATTGTTACCTTTTCTATTGCTGCCATAGGAACATTTGTAATTATTGCTCTGCGAATGGCGTTTGCCGTTGCTACATTTATACCTTTCATAGTAAATGTTGCAATATTTCCATTCTTTTTGAAGTTTGATATCTCCATATTAAATTTTATTTTAAATTTTTTCTTTTCTCGGTATTTTAACACATTTACTTTTTCCTCTTTGTCTTTTTAGGAGTACATCCTCCGTGAGCAATAGGTGTATTATCTGAAATTTTGCCTATCGGAAAATTTAGTCGCACAAGTTGTTTTATGGCTGCCTGTGCTGCTTTACCGGGAAACCATGGGCCAGTATGCCCACCCGGACCCCTAACTACAACATCAACCCCTGCAATACCTTTTTCTCTTAATACCTCAACTATTTTCCCCATTGCTTTCATTGCTGCATAAGGTGTTGGTTTATCTTTATCTGCGGTAACCATCTGTTTTCCATATTTTGTGACAATTGTTTCGGAATTACTTAAATCGGTAACCTGATAAATTGCATTATTCGGTGATGAATAAATATGCAAAACTCCCCAAAGACCTTTCTTTTCTACTCCACCTATCATTCCAATCTTTTTTTCACTTGGTTTTACTTCTTCGGTTACTTTTGTTTTCGTTTCATCCGTTGCGGTTTGAGCGGATGCAGATACATTTCCGGTATTTTTTTCATTCTCCCCGGTAATTTGTTCTTTTGCGGTTTGTTCTGTGGATAAACTATTCGCAGGATTTTTTGTATTAACATTAATTTCTTTATCCTTATTAGTATTAACATTAATTTCTTTATCCTTATTAGTATTAACATTAATTTCTTT
>JAGTWP010000001.1:57744-64916 GCA_018260755.1 Candidatus Altarchaeum sp.
AACATTAATTTCTTTATCCTTATTAGTATTAACATTAATTTCTTTATCCTTATTAATATTTTCTGACATTTTAAAGTATGCTCGTTATTTATAGTTTGTAGTTTATTAATTTATGTTTATTTGTTTATGTTTTTTATTTCTTTTTTGGGTCAGCATCTGCGTTTTTCTGTTTTTTACCAGAATTATTAAATTGCCCTCTTAAATCTACTTTTTTAATATGTTTTCTACCTATCCCTCTTCTTTCTGGTCTTTTCTTGTAGAATGGTGATGGAGTTGCTTTCTCATTTGCGGATGTTTCTTTTGCTTTTTCATCTGTCATTGCTATGGTTATATCACAGGTTATTTTACCTTCATCGTCATTATTTACAATGTATCCGGGTGCATTTACTACTTTATTGTTTATAAGTATGTGTTTATGGGTTATGAACAATCTTGCCTCTTTTATTGTTTTTGCTAGGCCTTTCCTAAAAACAACGGTTTGCAATCTTCTTTCAAGCACATCATTCGGAGATATTTCAAAAACACTTTCTAATTTTTTCTCTTTTAGACATCTTATGTTCATAATCGGATTTAAAAGTTCATCAGTTCCTTTTAAGTTCTCATTTATAATAAGATGTCTTGCCAGTTCCCTCCATCTGCTTAATTTAAAGAGCACCTTCCAAATTTCCTTGTGGTTTTTGAGTCCGTACCTGTTCATAACTTCTGTTTCGCTGCTAATTCTTTCACCACGCCATAAATGCCTGGGTGTAGAATATTTTTTATCAAATCTTTTAATACCCATTTTAAAGTATAACTAACTTAAAATTAAATAACAAATTTATTATTTTTATTACTTTACTTTTTCGAAGGAGCTGCTGTCTTAGCTGCCGGCTTGCCTGCGGGTGCTCCTTTTTCTCCTGCTTTTGCAGGGGCTTCTTTTTTCTTAACCACTCCAACACTCTTGCCTTTTCTAAAAGATGTTCGTGTTCTTTGTCCCCTAACAGGTTGTCCCTGCGTATGTCTGATTCCCTTATAGGTCTTTGTTTTTTGCATAAATTCAATATCATTTTTCAGGGCAATATCCAAATCAGTTCCAACAAGGTGTAAATTTGAGCCAGTAAATTGGTCATTTCTGTGATTGAGCATCCAGGAAGGCACAACAGCACTTATATTTTTAAGGCCTGTTTCCAGATGTGAAATTTCATCATCATTTAACTCCGCAAGTAATTTATCTTTCATATTTAAATTTTTCGCCAATAATGATGCAGTTCTATAACCTACGCCTTTAATATCTCTTATAGCTGTATTTACTTTTTTATCTCCGTTTAATGTATGTTCCAATAATCTTACAATCCTATGTGCCTGAGCTTTGGTTTCTTTTCCGACTGCTTTGCCCTCTTTCTTTTCTTTTACCTTTGATGCGGGTGATTCTTTGCTCTTTGAAGTCACTGCTTCTTTAGAGGTCTTTTCATCCATTCCTGTTTTTTCTTTTCCTGCTTTTTCTTTTCCGGTTTTTTCTTTTCCAGATGTAGGTGCTTTCCCTTCTTTTTCTTTCTTTTCCGTAACCATCCTTACTTTTGTTTATTTGATTATGTTATGTTAATATTTTAATTTAAATATTAGGAGTATAAATAAATAATTTATGTTTTGTTTTGCGTTTTGAAAAATAAATATATATAAATTTAATTTTTTATGTTTTATCGTGATAAATTTAAAGGTAAATTTAACATAGCAGATAGTAAAATCCAGAGAAAAAATATAAAATTTTCTTTTCAGGGGTTTTTTCAAAGAAAAGCCGATTTATAACCTCGCTTACGCTCGGAGATTTTTAAATCTCTGCGATTTAAAAATAGGTATTTGTTTAGCTAATTGGATTTTACTGAAAACTATACTGAAACCTATGAGTTTTCAATCTTTAAAAATCTGTAAGATTTTTAAATTACCTCGTCATATTTGATTTTGCAGTTATTTTCAAAACCCCGAGTTTTGAAAATCTCCGAGCAACAGCGAGGTGATTTTTTTCATAGTTTTCACACTTAATTTTTTAAGCAGCTAAACAAATACAAAAATAAAAAATAGCAAAATTTGTAAATTTTATTGTTTTTGAGTGTGATTTTCAAAAACTCATGTTTAAAACGCAAGTTTTAAACACCTCAGAACGATTTTCAAAATTACGGAAATTTTGTAATACTGAAATCTTTTGATTTCAATCTTATTTAAAAATTTCATAAATTTTTAAATCTCCGAATGAAATGAGGTGACAAAATGTTTGGAACATTTTGTAATACTGAAATCTTTTGATTTCAATCTTATTTAAAAATTTCATAAATTTTTAAATCTCCGAATGAAATGAGGTGACAAAATGTTTGGAACATTTTGTAAATACACGAACGAAGTGAACGTAAGTGAAGTGAAAGATTTTGAAAATATCAGGACGATAGTGAGGCAATGTGCGGAAGGTTTGGTAAATAAGTAATCCTGATAGTTACATTTATAAAATTCAGATATTTTCCTTTGTATTTTCCTTTGTATTTTCCTTTTTTTGTTTTTCAATCAACTCCAGGGATCGCCTGAAAACGCCTGTAAGTGTGTTACACTCTCTCCCGGATACGAATGACCTTCCGGTAACTATTTTGAATGTCTTTCTTATAAGTCGTGTTCGGAAGTCCCCTAACTCAAACACACTGACCAATTCCGTGAATTTTTCAAGCATAACATCTCTTTCGGTTTTATTTGCGAGCTTCATCTTTTTCAAATTTACCCTTCTTAAATTTTTTTCCCTCACAAGTTCATAAAGAATAACCGCCACGGAATGAGATAAATTTAACGACTTATAACTTCTATGGGTAGGAATTGTAACGAGAATATCGCATTTTTCTATTTCCTTATCAGACAATCCAAAGTCCTCCCTTCCGAATACGAGTCCTATATTTCCATCAACATTAACTACATTTCCAAGGTTAGCGGAAGAAATCGGCGTTCTGATAAAATTTTTATCCCCTGCAATTCCTGCACTTGTGCCAATCAATAAATCAAAATTTTCAGACATTTCGTCAAATGATTTAAAAATTTTTGCATTCTGAACAATTTCCTTTGCATGAACCGCAAACTTCATTGTTTCAACTCCGATTAACGGCGGATTTACCATTACTAAATTTTTGAATCCGAAGTTCATCATAACCCTTGCAACCGAGCCGATGTTTCCTCCGTAAATCGGTTCAACCAAAATTACCGAAAAATTTTCCATTTAATATTTGCTTACTTTATATATAATTAATTTAGTATCAGACAACAAATTTTTAAGTTGTTGAAATTTATGTTGAAATTTAAATTTAAAAAACAAATATATTAAGAAAATTTTATTAACAAAATATAAGATGGTTTATAGTCACACAAAGAAGGTCGGAAGATGCGGGAGATTTGGCGCAAGAATAGGAAAAAGAACAAGAGAAGAGGTAAATGCAATAGAAGATGTCAGCAAGCAACTGCATGAATGTCCGAAATGCGGAAAGAAAAAAGTTATCCGGATGAACACAGGGATATGGGTATGCAAAGGATGTAAAGCAAAATTTGCAGGTGGTGCTTATACCCCCCAGGTCATAAAATAAATTTAAAAATTTAATAAAAAAATTTAAAAATAGATTAATTTTATTGAACATGTCAGAGTATGTATGTTTGAGATGCGGAAATGAAAGCACTTATGAAGACATAAAAAGAAACAGAATGAAATGTATAAAGTGCAAAACACGGGGCTCGGATATATGGTTTAAAAAGAGACCGCCTATTTCAAAGACAATTTTAGCTCGTTAAGTGTTGTTAAGTGTTAAGTATGAAATTTATTGTAGGATGAAATTTATCGTTTTTGAAGGAATTGACGGAAGCGGATTAAGTACACAATCTCAACTTCTCAAGGAATATCTTACAAAAAGAACTGCAAAAATTTTACTTACAAAAGAACCGACGGATGGACTGATTGGAATGCTTATAAGAAGCACATTAAGAAAACGGATAAAATTTGATGATACTACCTTGGCATTGCTGTTTGCTGCTGATAGAACGGATCATTTGGCAAATATAAAATTCAACAATTACGATTATGTTATTTCCGACAGATATTATATTTCAAATTTTGCTTACCAGTCCCAGACAATTGATTTAAATTTTCTTATTGAAATAAACAAATTTGCAAGAAAGCCTGATTTGGTAATTTTTTTGGATGTCAAACCCGAGACATGCATTGAAAGAATTACTCACAATAGAGATCATATAGAACTTTATGAAAATATTGAAAAATTAAGGGCAACAAAGGAAAATTATCTGAAAATTATGGATTATTTAAGGAAAAATTTTGATTTAAATGTTGTTTTTGTTGATGGAAACAGAAGTATTGAGGAGGTTCGTAAAGATATAGTGGGAGCGATGGAAAATCAAAGGGTGTGAATTTACCTTGCTATATCATTGCGTTTTAATGTGCATGAAAATTGTTTAAATTTCTGCACTGATTATTTCTTCAACCACATGTTTTTTAAATTCCTACATGAAAGCAACACAAACTTCAAATGGAATTTTAATTGAACAAGGAAAAATTGAGCCAACTAATAAAACAAAAAATACAAAATGTCTGATACAGACAGTGTAAATAGCAGGGATAGTGCGGAAAAAGAAATAGAATTAACCAAGGCATTAGAAAAGATAAGAGGTATAAATATATTCGTATTTCAACTGGAATACGAACTTTCAACGAAATTTTTAAATGAATTATACAACAAACTCATTAAATTTAAAGGTTGTTCGGATGAAGATGCAAAGTATAATGTAGGGCAATTTTCAAAACTTCTTATGTCTGGGGGGTTGGGTAGTTTTAAGCCGGATTTAGTCAATGGATTTTATAATGTCATGAGCAAATATTGGGGGGAAATTGAAGCAAGAAGGCATTTACATGTTTTTGGCGTGCTTTATGCAAAATTTATAAAAGGAGAAGGAGAGATTGATTCAAGAGGTATAAAAAAGGGTATTGTTGATATTGCCAGGGAATCCCTTGATAAAGTAAAGGTCTATAAAGATATAGAAATAAATTTAAAAGGAATTAGAAATGTAGATGTAGAAATTTATATGAATCCATTTTCGGAATTAAAAGAGTACTGGCTTTATTGCCCGGAAATTTTTCACGAGGCGTACTGCGGAACTTCGGATGATGATTTCAGAGCGGTTCAGAGTTTGCTTTACAGAAAGATTGTTCTACGATTTATCAAAGAACAGATAGAAGAGGGACATATAAAAAGGAAAGATAACAATAATAATGCAAACAAAAATGTTTTGCTGTTTTCTACAAGCGAGGTAAATACAACATTAGCAATTCCGGCCGTTGTTGATGATGAATACAAAGAAGACGAAATATTCAGAAATGTAATCGTTCATCACTATAATCATACAATCGTTCCTGCTGGAATTCCGCATTATCACAATTATATGTTTTCCGGATTAAAGATATCAGAAGAATTTAATGATGCAATTCATGATAAAATTGTTGATTTGACGGAAATTACAGGAACGGTTAGCGATGTTATTACGGGATGTTCAATACAACACACAAATATTCTGAGGGAAAATATATTTAAAAAATTTAAAGAAAAGGTTGCTTACGATGATGTCTTCGGAAATAGTGAAGGTGCTTATGTTGACAGATGGCAGGGAGAGAATATTAAAGAAGTTATTAGGAGTTATGAAAACAAAACCGGCTTGGACAAATCAGGTAATTATGAAGAATTATTTAAACATTTGGAAGAAAATCCTTTATTAAGGAAAAAATTTATTGATAAATTATTGAAGGCAAAGAAAAAGCAAAAAGCGAAATTTATTGATGAGTTGCTGAAAGGCACTTTCGGAAAAATAAATTTAACCTCTGATGAATTAAAAAGCAACAACATAAATTTATCAGATATGCCTTTTTTTACATTTGTAAGAAGGTTAGTAAGCTATAAATGTGCGGATATAATTTTAGATGTTATCAGGGATGCAAAATTTAAGGAGAAAATAATTAAAAATAATGCGGTGATATTTATCGGCGGGAGAAAATTTGATATTTATGGAAATTTGCAGGAACAACAAGTTAAAGAAATTATAAGCAAGGATCCGCTCATGAAATACCATCTTATATTTATTGAGAATTACCATGTCTTTAATTCGTACATACTTAATCAGGGAACTGATTTCAGTGGAATGTTATCATGGAAGGGAAAAGAAGCTGGTCCTACGGGATATGCAAAAGCCCAGCAGAACGGAGCTCCGACAATAGCAACGGTTGACGGGGTAGTTCCCGAACGGATAACTCTGATAAAAAGGGATGAAAATAACAAAGTTGTTGAAGGAAACGGATATGTGGTTGAATACGAAAAGCAGGCAAGAAACAATGAAATTTATCCCGATAAAACTGATCTTGCAAAAAAGATAGAAGAAGCGTGCAATGATTATAATGCTCCTAACTCTGCAAATTACAGAATTCTTGCATTTAATGCATTAAAGACAGGAATGATAAAAAGCGATGTAAGAAATCAGGCAAAAGGACTTATAAGGATTTGGGCAAAGACGGTTTCGGAAAAATTTAAAAAATAAAAAGTAACTACCTATCCACCTAAAAAAGCACAAGTAAATTTTTTGTATTTTTCAAAATTTTACACTCACTTCGTTCGTGCATTTTCAAACAAGTTTGAAAATCGCATGTATTAAAAAATATTTGAAATATTTTTTAAGATTGAAAATTTATTTATAAATTTTCAGTATTTGTTTAGCTAATTGGATTTTACTGAAAACTACAGGTTTTCAATCTTTAAAAATTTATGAAATTTTTAAATTACCTCGTCATATTTGATTTTGCAGTTATTTTCAAAACCCCCGAGTTTTGAAAATCTCCGAGCAACAGCGAGGTGATTTTTTTCACAATTTTCACACTTAATTTTTTAAGCAGCTAAACAAATACAATTTTCAGTAAATTTTTATCACCTCACTTACACTCACTTTGTTTGTGTATTTACAAAATGTTCCAAACATTTTGTCAACTCATTTCATTCGGAGATTTAAAAATTTATGAAATTTTTAAATAAGATTGAAATCAAAAGATTTCAGTATTTCAAAATTTCCGTAATTTTGAAAATCGTTCGGAGATTTACAAAATGCTTTGCATTTTGTAAGATTGA
>JAGTWP010000038.1 GCA_018260755.1 Candidatus Altarchaeum sp.
AAATTTATGAAATTTTTAAATAAGATTGAAATCAAAAGATTTCAGTATTTCAAAACTCTGGGTTTTGAAAATAATTACAAGAGCAAATATTACGAGGTATAAATCCAGTTAGCTAAACAAAAACCTTTTTATTTTATATGCTTGTTTCTTAGTCGTTCCCGCAAATCTTTTAATTCCTTTGTTAATTCCTTTGGCATCCTGTCAAATTTACTGAAAAATTTCTCTACTTCATCCGTCTCTTTAAGCCATCCCTCTTTATCAATGCTGAACAATTCCTTTATGTCCTCTTTACTTATTTCTATCCCTTTGGTATTTATCGCATCTGCTGCTGGAACATAGCCGATAGGTGTTTCAATCGCTTCTTTTTCTTTGTTATTGTTAGAAATATCACATTGCTTTATAATCCATTCAATAACCCTTAAATTTTCACCGTATCCAGGCCATAAAAATTTTCCCTCCTTGTTTTTCCTGAACCAGTTAACGAAGAATATTTTCGGTGGAAATTTCATCCGTTTTCCCATGTCTAACCAGTGGGTAAAATAATCTCCCATATTGTATCCGCAGAACGGAAGCATCGCCATAGGGTCATTTCTTACAACCTTTCCAAGCCCTATTGCTGCTGCTGTTCCCTCTGATCTCAATGTTGCACCCATAAAGACCCCGTGCTGCCAGTTAAATGATTCGTAAACAAGAGGAACAACATTTTCCCTTCTTCCACCAAAAAGGATTGCTGAAATCGGCACCCCTCTTGGATTTGAAAATTCGGAAGAGACCGCGGGACACTGTGATATCGGTGTAGTAAATCTGCTGTTCGGATGTGCTCCGGGTTCTTGTGATTCCTTTGTCCATAAATCTCCTTTCCAGTCAATTCCTTTATCCGGCGGGTTTTCCATCCCTTCCCACCAGACAGTGTTATCCTCTTTTAAAAGAACATTTGTGAATATAGTATTCTTTTTAATTGTTAACATCGCATTCTTATTTCTTTTCATGTTTGTTCCAGAAGCAACGCCGAAGAATCCTGCTTCGGGATTAATTGCCCAGAGTCGCCCATCATCACCAATATACATCCATGCAATATCATCTCCGAGTACTCTTACTTTGTAACCCGGAAGTGACTCCGGAGGAATCAGCATACTGAGATTTGTCTTTCCGCACGCACTTGGGAATGCCCCTGCAACATAAAATGTCTTATTATCTGGTGTCTGAATCTCCATTAAAAGCATATGCTCTGCCATCCATCCCTCTTTTCTACCAAGATAACTTGCAATACGAAGGGCAAGACATTTTTTACCTGATAAAACATTCCCACCGTAACAGGAATTTATGCTCCATATAGTATTATCCTCGGGAAAATGACAAATTCTTCGTTTTTCCAAACTGTTATTGCCTTTTGAGTGAAGACAATTAGTAAATTTATCACTTCTAATCTCATCTGCTGTAATTTTTCCAATTCGTGTCATTATTCTCATATTTAAAACAACATAGATACTATCCGTAAGTTCTACTCCTATTTTGTTCATTTTTGAACCTGGAACACCCATCATGAACGGAATAACATACATTGTTCTTCCTTTCATTGAGTCCCTAAAATATCCGCTTAATTCTTTATATGCATCTTCCGGTGCCATCCAGTTGTTTGTGGGACCTGCATCCTCTTTTTTTGTCGTGCAGATATAAGTCAAATGCTCGGTTCTTGCGACATCATTTATAGCACTCCTGTGTAATACGCATCCCGGAAATTTTTCCTGATTTAATTCAATTAATTCGCCGCTTTTAATTGCCTCACCGGTAAGAAATTTTTTTTCTTCTTCGGAACCATCACAGAAGTAAATTTTATCAGGATTACAGAGTTCTGCTGATTTATTTACAAATTCCAAGACATACTTGTTTTTAATATAATTGTTAATATACTTGGTTGTAATTTTATTCATGTTTTCCATTTTAATCGCATTTATATTGATTTATATCTAATTTATTTGTTTGTATTTTAATCCATAAAAATTAGGAATATCAAACAATAAAGCAAAAAATAAAGCAAAATTTAAAAGAATAAAAAAATAAAAAAAATAAAAAAGAATAAAATTTAAAGATGCGAATAATGCAAAAAACAGAGAGAAGCAAGATAGCAAGTTCCGACTTTTTTGAATATCATAAAAAATTTGGTGACGAATGGACTGAAAAATTTTTGGAATACATTGATATTCCGTTAAAAAAATCAATACGAATTAACACATTAAAAATTTCTCCTGGTGAGTTTTTCAAGAAATTTCCTTATGAACATACTCAAATTTTATGGAGTGATAATACATACTTCATTGACGAACGAAAAATCGGTTTGAAAATTGAACATGCTGTTGGATTGTGCTATGCTCAGGAGGCATCTGCAATGCTCGCTGCCGAGGCATTAGATGTTGCTGACGGAAATGTTGTATTGGATTTATGTGCTGCTCCCGGTTCAAAGACAACCCAGATTGCGATGAAAAATTTTTCAGGCACGATTGTAGCCAACGAGTTAAATTTAAAGCGGGCACAGGCATTAATCGCTAACATATACCGTCTGGGAATAACAAATTGCATTGTAACCAATTATGATGCGTGTAAATTTCCGGATTTATTTAAATTTGACAGAGTGCTTTTGGATGCTCCCTGCTCGTCGCTGGGAACTTCACGAAAGAATAAGGAAATTTTAAAAAGCTGGGAAATAAAATTTTCGCTTGCTATTTCAAAGGTTCAGAAAAAGATGATTTCGGATGCATTCAACCACTTAAAAAAAGATGGGATTCTGGTTTATTCAACCTGCACAACGCCAGCAGAAGAAAACGAAGATGTTGTTAAATTTTTGACTGATAATAATAGCGATGCGAAAGTTGAGGAAATTAATTTAAATGTTAATTGCGAAAAAAATGATTATGGAATCAGGGTGTATCCGTGGTATAATAACACAGAAACAGCGTTTGTGAGCAAAATAAGAAAGAAATAAGGGTTAAATTTAAAAACAATAAAAACAATAAACAACGGGCCCGGCGGGATTTGAACCCGCAATCTACGACTTAGGAGGCCGTCGCCTTATCCAAGTTGGGCCACGGGTCCAAAAAATTTAAAATTGACATAAAGAATTAACACAAAATTTTAGAAATTTACCCTAAAATCGTTGTAAGCGGCGGTCGGATTGATTGTAGTGTGCGGATTAATTATTCTTTGTTTCCGGCTGTGCTGCTACTTCAACACTTTTCTCAACAACCGCACTATCTTCCTGACTGGCTTCCTGACTATCTTCTTCAACATTTTCCTGACTGCTACCTGTGTCTTTTGCTTCTTTTTTCTGCATTCTTTTCACATATTTCGTCAGATAACCAGCTATTTTATTTCTCACCGGTTTGCTGTCAATGTCGGTATATTCATTAACTTTTTCCTTATTTGCTTCAAAATTGTCTGCCAATTCTTCCTTGTGTGTGCGATAAATTTCCATCCCTGCCCTTTTTATATATGTTTGTTTTATTCGTCCCACTTTGAAATTTAGATTTTAATTATATATTTTAGATTAAATTAGACTGCTATAATAACCTACCTATAAAGTAGATCGTATTCTTGTGTAATAAGTTGTATGTATTTAATGTTGTGGCTACATCTGAGCAAATTATACGGAGCTTTTAAAGCTACCGCTATACTTAGACTGATGAGCCACACATTTATATTAAATTTTTTGTAATAAATATAGAACATAATATATATAGAATACAACAATAAATTCAAAAAAAAAGTTAAATAAAGTAAAGATGAAAAGTATGAATATTTTATGGGCAGGTATTGAGATAGGAAAGGACAAATGCGATATTGAGGTCATTGATAATGACGAAAACACGAACAAAGTTTTTGATTTTGAAAACAGGAATACGGAGAATGGTTTCAAAAAGGAGTAGTGATAAAGATGTAATGATGTTTTGTAAGAATTTTATGTATTTTAACCTTTTCCATTATTGAATTTTGGTTTAAATATTAAATTTTATCATTGTTTGTTTAGCACTACTAAAATTGTTAAATATCCCTCTCCTCAAATCAATGGAAAGGATCTTCCGGCACCCCTCTCTCCGGTTCAACCTCAATACATAGAATCAGAAATCAGGAATTAGAAATATTCAAAATACGCCCCTTTATTATCCGGCATACAGATAAAATTTTTTATCTCTTTTTCATTCAGGTAATTCGCAACTTCCTCTGCATGCTTTTTGCCCTTTGTCAATGCATAAACACAAGGCCCGAATGAACTTAATCCCGCTCCGTAAGAAATTTTGCTTAATTCATCTATAAAATTTTTCAGACCTGAAATTTCAACCTCAATCTTTTTAAACCCCAGATTTTGCACTTCCTTTAAGCCATCACCAAAATTTTCTATGTCTCTCTCAATTACAGACGGTAAAATTTTCATAAGCAATAAATGAGATAACATTTCAACATCCCTTCTGTTCACAGGACAATATTTTTTAAAAATTTCAACCTCGCTTTCCGCATAAATTTTCCCGATTTTCCCAACGGCACAGACAAAAATCCATTCATCAGGAAAGTCCTGCCTGAATAAAATTTTAGCCGGCTTTGCATCCGAAACAGATGAAGGAATAAATGTTGTCTTTTCTTTGTTTTTTCCGAATTTATGCCCGATATCAACGATAAATCCGCCGCTTTCAAACGCCTTAACTCCGATTCCGCTCGTTCCTCCTCTTTTAACGATGGTTGCTATTTCGTAAGGAGAAAGAAAAATTTCCTCTAATTTCAATATTGCACTTGCTATTGCTAAATTTAACTGCGTTGTTGAACCGAATCCGATGTGTCTCTGAATTTCGGATTTAAGGGAAATTTTGTATTCGTTTTTAATGTCGTATTTTTTCTTTATTGTGCTTAAAATTTTTAAAATTTCTTCATAATTCTTTGTATCCGTTGTTCCCAAAATTTTCGTTTGTTCTGCTTTCTCAATAAAAATTTTAAAATTCGGATTCTGAAGTGAAACTCCAAATCCGCCGTCAATCCTTCCAATTTCTCCGTTCAAATCAATCAGTGAAAAATGCAATCTGCTTGGTGTTGTTACTGTAATAGCATTCATTTTTTGAGCTGTTAAATTTTTTCTCTCTTTGCTTTCTGATAATTATTTTAAAATCCATAGCAGTATATTGTATGGGATTTTCAAAAAGCTTTCCACTATAGTGCTAAACTTTAAGATAATATGAATGGCATAAAATCCCTTTTTTATATCTCAACCCATTCTTTTATCGCCATGCTAACTAACGACTTAAAAACAGGTGAGACAACAATAAAATCCACATCACTATCTTTTCTGAATTTACCAGTCGTTCTCGAACCAAAAAATATAAGATTGTTTACTTTGATATTATATGGCAAATTTTCCTTGAATTCCTGGATATTTTTTATAATATTCTCTCTTTCACCTATTTTAAGACCTTTTCAGCTTTATTTATAATTTCTTCCATGTATGCTTCCTCAAATTCTGCATAAGTATCAGGTATCTCGTATCAATGTAAAAAGAATTTATCTCATCGCAAACTTCAAGTAAATCATCCAGCAGATTAATCTTTTTTCCAAGATATACCAAATCATGGGTTCTGATTAACTCTCCAGATTTTTGGATATATAATGCTTTCAGCGCCTTTTCAATGGACTGTTGTTGAAAAATGCTGACGCATGGTAAATTCTTTGTTGAAAATTTATTTTTGAAGTAATAAAATCATGCTCTGCTTTTTCTATCTATTTTTTAACATCCTGTCGCATCTTCTTTGTAGTAAGTTCAGATTTATTATTAAATATTAAATTATAATTCTTTTATAATATTTAGAATATTTTGTAAATCTTCAAGTGCAAGTGAGGCATCTTTCTTTCGGGAAAAAAGAAAATTTCTCTTTGTCCTTAATAATTACTTTAAAATTCATAATAGTATATTGTAAGACATTTTCAAAAAGCTTTCCTCTATTGTGTTAGACATTTATAACCACAATTATTACTTGAAAGTTTAATGTCCGAAATTTAATTATTAATTTAACACCGATTTTCGCAGTGGATGCAACATAATATTAACTACATTGAATCGTGGAGCATATTGGTGGTTCCAATAGGTGTACTCTTTATAGCCGTTGGAATAGAGGTGTTTAAAAAATTATTGAAATGAGTAATTTTTATTTCTTTCCCTTATAAATCTTTTTGATTTTTTTTTTCTGTGCAATATTAATTATTTTGCAGTTTATTTTCAAAATGAAAAATAATAAGAATGATGCAAATAATCATAGTCAAAATAATCATAGTCAAAATAAGCACTATAATAAAACCATAGAAGAAATTTTTTTATCCCTGTCAACAAACAGTAAAGGACTCAGCAATGAAGAGGTAAAATTACGACTAATGAAATACGGGCCCAACGAATTAAAGATCAAAAAACGCAGTCCTTTTATAAGATTTCTACTTCAGTTTCACAATCCCTTGATATATGTTTTGCTCGCCTCTGCAGGAATATGTGCATTTCTAACTATATGGGGGAGAGATATATGGGGAGAGAATATAGAGATGTGGAGCGAGGTCATAGTTATATTGTTGTGTGTTTTTCTGAATGCGATTGTTGGGTTTATTTTAGAAGGAAAAGCAGAATCAGCAATAGAAGCATTGAGAAGAATGACCGTTCATGAATGCATTGTCATCAGGGATGGAAAAAAGAAAAATATAGATGCAAAAAATTTAGTGAGCGGAGACATAACAGAGATTGAAAGCGGAAAAAAAGTTCCTGCTGATTTAAGATTATTTTATGTTAAAAATTTAGAAATAGACGAATCAATATTAACCGGAGAATCCATCCCCGCGTATAAAAACGATGAGGTGAGCAATAAACAAAATTTATCTTTATCCGACCAGAGATGCATGGCATTTAGCGGAACTTATGTTACGAGGGGAATTGGAAACGGAGTTGTAGTGGCAACGGGTATGAAAACAGAATTCGGAAAAATATCTAAACTTGTTGAAGAAACGGATGAAATTTCAACACCTCTGACAAAAAAGATAGAGAAATTTACAAAACTTGTAATAATTGCAACCGTAATATTTACCTTCATAAATTTTATATTGGGAATAGTATTGGGATTTTCTTTAATTTATTCCTTTTTGGCATCCATCTCATTTGCAGTTGCAGTTATTCCCGAAGCACTGCCAGTTATAGTAATAGCACTTCTTGCAATTGCCTCAGTAGCAATGGCAAAGAAAAATGCAATTATAAGAAATTTATCAGCTGCCGAAACATTGGGATGTACGACCGTTATATGCACGGACAAAACCGGAACCATGACAAAAAATCAGATGACTGTGGTTAAAATTTATTCGGGGGGAAAATTTTATATTGTCAGTGGAACGGGCTATAAACCCGAAGGGAAATTTATGTTAAAAAATAAAGAGTTCAATCAGGAAATAAATCCGTTAAAAGAATCCCATGAACTCATTGAGACCTTGCAGGGGGGATATTTGTGCAATAACGCACATCTTGCTGAGGAAAAAGGAAAATACAGCATACTTGGAGATCCGACAGAAGGAGCATTAATTGTCTCGGCAATGAAAGATAATGTGGATTTAAATGTTCAAAATTTTCACAAAATAGACGAGATTCCTTTTGAATCGGAACGGCAATATATGGCAACTTTGCATTCCAAAGAAGATGGCAATATAATATATGTTAAGGGTTCTCCTGAAAAAATTTTGGGAATGTGTGAATATCAGTTAACTGACGGAGTCATTGTAAATCTTACATACACTGAGAGAGAGGAAATTTTGAAAAGTGCACATGAAATGGCAAAAGGAGCTTTACGGCTGATTGCCATAGCATACAAAATTGCGGACAAAGAAAAAATGACTCTTGATGAAAATGACTTAAAGAACTTAATTTTTTCTGGAATTCAGGGAATGATAGATCCTCCGAGAGAAGAAGTTATTGACGCAATTGAAAAATGCAAAAGTGCGGGAATAAAAGTAGTTATGATAACAGGAGACCATACTGAAACAGCAAAAGCAATCGCAAAACAAATTGGCATTTACAAAGAAGGGGCTCAATTTTTAAGCGGAGAAGAATTAGCAAAAATGAGTGATAATGACTTATATAAAATTGCAGATGAAATTTCTGTTTATGCAAGAACTTCTCCGGAAGATAAATTTAGAATAGTAAAACAACTTCAAAAGAAAGGGCATGTCGTTGCAGTTACAGGTGACGGAGTGAATGATGCTCCTGCTTTGAAAAATGCGGATATCGGAATTGCGATGGGTATAAGCGGAACGGAAGTAAGTAAAGAAGCATCGGATATGATTCTGGCAGATGATAATTTTGCAACAATCGTTAATGCCGTTGAAGAGGGCAGGCATGTATGGAAAAATTTTCAGAAGACCTTTTTATTCACTGTTCCGACAAATGTGGCTCAGGGACTTATCATATTTTTTGCAATAATGCTTGCGCCGTTCATCCCACTTTTTGCATTGCGGCTTCCTTTGGAGCCGATACATATTTTATGGATAAATTTAACTGATGCGGTATTTCTCACTCTGCCTTTAATAATGGAACAAAAAGAAAAAGGTCTGCTGAAAGCCAAACCGAGAGATCAGGGAGAAAAACTAATTAACGAATTGTTTATTACACGGCTTGCAATTGTTTCAGTAATGATGATTGTTTCTGCTTTTGGAATTTATTATTATTTTGGAAATTTTGCTTTAAATGGAAATATTGATGGAACTACTGATTTGTTGTTACTTACACAGGCGCAAACGGCTGCATTTATGGCAGTTAAACTCGTTCATATCGGATTTTTATTTACCGCCCGTTCAATATATAAATCGGCGTTTACTTTCAGTCCGTTTTCAAATAAATGGATAATAATCGGAGTTACAATAGCTTTAGGAGCACAATTGCTCATAACGTACATTCCTTTTCTTCAGGAAATTTTCAGAACAGCGGCATTTCCTCTGGAATGGTGGCCGGTTTTGCTCCTGACTCTTTTTTCTGCTTTCGTTGCAGTTGAAATTGAGAAATTTTTAAGGAGAAAATTTAAAAAAGATGAGTAAAAACTTTGGTGGTGATAAAAATTTAAAATTTTCTAGTATAAGCAATGTGATTTATTTTTGATGTTAGCCACTACTAAAAGAATTATCATACTTTATATAACGACAAGAAATCAAGTTGCCAAAAAATTTAATCAATCTGTTCGTGTAATGTATTTTGGATATTATATCAGAAACATTATCTATTCACACAGAGGGAGAGGATGGAAAATTAAATTATAAGTAATTAAAATTTCAAATTTATATTTTAAATATTTTGTCAGCAATCTAATTTATAATTCAGCTCGTGTAATCTCTTCGGCGAGCAGGTATGTGAAAGATGCAAAGATGAACATATCTCCAAAACAAGAGGTACACTGCACCTGGATGGCCTGTAGGAACAAAGGAAATTAAAATTTAATGACTAATGTTATGACTACCTGGTGGCAGGTCGCAGGACAAAATTTAAGATATTCCAAAATTTAAGATATTGTAAAATAAATTTAAAATTTTAATTTTAAGATATTTTAGAATATTAATAAATTTAATATTGGAATTTAAATTAATTATCAAAAATTTGTTGATAAAACACAAATAAAAATAAATAAATATAATCAGAGAAAATGGAATATATGTATGGGGCATTATTGCTGCATAGTGCAGGACAACCGATAAACGAAGAAAATCTGACAAAGGTATTAATAGGAGCAAATGTAAAAGTAAATGATGCAATGGTTAAAGCAGTTGTAACATCACTTGAAGGTGTGAATATAGAAGATGTACTTAAAAATGCCGCTTCACAAGTAGCTGCACAACCGGCACAGTCGGCACAGGCACAACACGCTGAAAAGAAGGAAGAGAAGAAAGTAGAAGAAAAGGAGGAAAAAGCATCGGAAGAGGACGCAGCAGCAGGATTATCAGCATTGTTCGGTTAAAATTAAAGGCAGGTAATTTAGGATTTTTATTTTTTATTTTGTCTTTTGTTTTTTATTCTTATTGTTTCTTTTTATTTTTAATTTTTATACGCCTTCTTAATTTAGTGCTTACTTGCATTTGCTTTATGCTTCACGCCATTAAATTGTTTTGTCCTTATACTTTATATTTTTCATTTAAAAATGAAAAAAATTTCTGACAGGGTTTGTAAAATAGAACCATCCGGAATCAGGAAATTTTTTGACCTTGCCCAAAAGGAGAAGGATATAATTACACTTGGGATTGGCGAGCCGGATTTTGATGTTCCCGAGAAAATCAAGGACAGAGCAATAAGGGCAATAGAAAATTCTTATAATCATTACACCTCAAATTACGGACTTTTAGAGTTGAGGGAAAAAATTTCCAAAAAGTTGCGAAAATTTAACAAAATTTCTGCCGACCCGGAAAAAGAAATTTTAATTACTACTGGAAGTTCTGAGGGTTTGGATTTGGCATTCAGAACACTTCTAAATCCGAATGATGAAATTTTAATTCCTTCTCCGAGTTATGTTTCATACATTCCGACGACATTACTTTCCGGAGGTATTCCTGTTGTAGTTCCCGCTTATGAAAAAGATGAATTCAGGTTGCTGCCGGAAGAAATTGAAAAACGACTTACAAAGAGGACAAAGTGTATAGTTCTTGCATCTCCGAATAATCCGACAGGCGCCGTATTAAGAAGAAAAGATATTGAAGAAATTGCAGACATTGCCATAAAGAATGATTTGTTTGTTATAAGTGATGAATTGTATGAATATTTAATTTATGACAATGAGGAACATTTTAGTATTGCATCAATTCCTGAAATGAAGGAAAGGACAATTACAGTTAATGGTTTTTCAAAGAGTTATGCAATGACAGGATTGCGGCTCGGTTATGTTGCGGCAAGTGAAGAAATTATAGAAAGTATGATGAAAATTCATCAGTACGGAATGCTTTGCGCGCCTTCAATTTCACAGTATGCTGCCTTAGAATTTGAGAATTGTGAAAAGGATGTAAAGGCAATGGCTGAAATTTATGAAATGCGAAGAAATTTACTCTATAAGCGACTGAACGAGATTGATGGCATAAGTGCGGTTAAGCCAAAAGGTGCCTTTTATATATTTCCAAATATAAAGCAAAGCAAGTTGTCTTCGGAAAATTTTGCAGAACGATTGCTGAAAGAGGCAAAGGTAGTTGTAATTCCTGGAAATATATTCGGAAAGGATGGAGAGGGTTATGTAAGAATTTCTTATTCCACCTCAACCGAAAATATTGAAAAGGCATTAGAACGAATTGAGAAATTTATGGGAAATTTAAATTTATAACTTTAAATTATATACTAAATAAAAATTTAGAAATAAAAATTTAAAAAAAAAATAAATGGCTCTATTTAATATTATATCAGAAATTTCAAATCCGTTTTTGGACGGGGTTTTTAATTTAATAACTTCTTCGTATTTTTTGATTCCCGTAATAGTGACAATTGTCTTACTTGTTGAAAAGGATAAACTTAAAAATATTAACATAAGGACAAACATCAAATCCATAATTCCGGTTATTTTGCCTGTTTTTCTGGCAGTTATCCTGACCGTAATAGCAACAACCGCAATTAAGGAAGTAGTGCATGAAGACAGGCCGTGCCAAGTAATGCAGGATATTAATTTTCCTTATTGTCAGGATTCAAATTCATTTCCGAGCAGACATACAGCAGTTGCATTTGCTGCTTTGCCTTTTCTTGCTTTGAGAGATTTAAGAAAATATTTTGTAATCCTGCTTATTTATGCATCACTGGTGGGCATCGGAATGATTTATCTGGGGCAGCATTATCCTCATGATGTGCTCGCGGGATTCATAATTGGCTTTGGAATCGGATATCTGTTTTTGCTGAAAAGCGGATGGATTGCTGAAAAATGCGGTAAAATTTTAAAAATTTAATTTTTTAACCGAATTTCATAAATGATAAAATAGAACCTAGTAAAATTGTTGAGGAAATTGTTAACAGAAATGACAATTATGTAAAAAAACACAACGAGCATTATTTTACTCATCATATTGCCTCCCAGCATCCGATTATAACACTTGTTTCGTGCTCGGATTCAAGAGTTCAGCCAAATGTGCTGATAAAATCCCATAGATAATATGTTTGAAATTGAGAATATGGGCAATCAGATTTCAACATGTGAGGGGTCTGTAAGTTATGGTTGGTGTGCTTCATCTTAAAACACCAGTAATTCTTATATTGGGACATTCGGATTGTGGTGCCTTAAAGGCATTTATGAAGGGCTATGATAACATAGAGGACTCAATTAAAAAAGAAATAGATAATTTAAGACCTGTTGGACTTTTAAAAGAATATACTGCTGAAAATTTTGAAGAAATTTTACTCCTCAATGCACAAAAAAATATTGATTATCAGGTAAATTTTGCAGTTAAAACATTTAAAGACCTCATTCGGAACGGGAAACTTACTGTTATAGGAACATATTATGATTTCAAAAACGAATTTGACAAAGGACACGGCAGGATGCTGATACTTAATGTGAATGGTGAAAAGAACCGGAATAAAATTAAAGGTCTGCCTGTTTTTGAACACATAAGCAGGGAATTTAAAGATGTTATAATAGGCAGATATTCAACAAAAATAAAATAAAATTGTATTTGTTTAGCTAATTGGATTTTACTGAAAACTACAGGTTTTCAATCTTTAAAAATTTATGAAATTTTTAAATTACCTCGTCATATTTAATTTTGCAGTTATTTTCAAAACCCCGAGTTTTGAAAATCTCCGAGCAACAGCGAGGTGATTTTCAAAACCCCGAGTTTTGTAAATCTCCGAGCAACAGCGAGGTGATTTTTTTCACAATTTTCACACTTAATTTTTTAAGCAGATTAACAAATACTTTATTTTTAATCTAAATTTACAGAAGTAATTTAAACCCAACTTCCCATCATAAATTAACTTTTTCACGCTCAGT
>JAGTWP010000039.1 GCA_018260755.1 Candidatus Altarchaeum sp.
CAAAATTTAAACCGATATGACGAAGCAGAGAAAGAATACAGAGAAGCAATACGGCTAAATCCGAATGATGTTTATGCACATAATAATTTAGGATTTTTATTGGAAAATTTAAACCGCTATGAAGAAGCAGAGAAAGAATACAGAGAAGCAATACGGATAAATCCGAATGATGCTTATGCACATCAAAATTTTTCTGAACTTTATTTTGTTATTAAAAACTATGAAAAATCATCGGAATATGCTGAAAAATCATTAGAAATTTCAAAAGAAATTAAAGACAAAGTAATTTCAAGGTTTTTGGTTTTGATAAATTTAATTGCTTTGGAAAGAGAGTGCAAGAAAGAAAAGGACAACTTTTTAAGTTTTATAAGAGAAAATAAAGGATACCAATTAACATGGAAATTTGAAACAATGAAGGAACGGATTAGAGGGCTGAAATTTGAAAGAGAAATTTTTGACTTAACAGAAGAAATCGAAAAATTTGGAGTTAGAAAATAAATTTTATTTATTTAAATTTTATTTAAATTTTATCCAAATTTTTATTTTTATATTCATCTTTATCAGGATGAATGTCGTAATTATCGGCGGATACGGAGGAATGGGGAAAATTTTTCTAAAAATTTTCAGGGACTACGGATGGAATGTTATAATCACAGGTCCAAGCAAGGAAAAAGGCGAAAAAACAGCAAGCGATTTCGGAGTTAAATTTAGCGACGATAATAAAATAGCAATGTCTGCTGATATAACTATAATTACCGTGCCGATTGAAAAGACAATTGCAACAATAAAAGAAGTTGCACCTCTTGTCCGGGATGGTTCTTTAATTGCTGATTTTACCTCTGTAAAAACAGATGTTTGTGATGCCTTACTTGAATATACCAACAAAAATGCAGAAATTATAAGCATTCATCCTATGTTCGGTCCAACAATTTCAGGCATACACGGACAAATTTTTATTCTGTGTCCCCTGAGAACAGAAAAATGGCTCTCTGTTATAGAAAAATTTTTAAATCACCACAAGGCAAAATTTATTACCGCAACACCCGAAGAGCATGATAAGGCAATGTCTGTTATTCAGGGCTTAACTCATTTTACCTATATTTCAATCGGATATACATTAAAAAATATGGATTTTAATATAAGGGAATCAAGAAAATTTGCCTCACCGATTTACAATTTAATGCTTGACATAATCGGAAGAATATTATCGCAGGATCCATACTTGTATGCCCACATTCAGATGGAAAATCCGCTGACGCAGGAAGTAAGGAAAAAATTTATTGAAAGTGCAATTACTCTTAATAACTACATAAACAGCAAAGACGAAAAAAATTTTGTAAGTATAATGAGTTCTTCCGCAAAGCACTTTTCCGATTTAAGCAATGCCGTTGGAAGGTCAAATAAAGCAATTGCTTCGTTGCACGAGGAGTTGGAATTTTTGAAAAATAATATAGGAAAGGAAATTTTTGTTAGACATACAAATTCACAGCAAATCCATTTTGGAAAAATACATGCTATTGATACAAAAAATTTAAAACTGGAAAAACCAGCAGGAATTGAGTTGCTAAAGATAGCAAACATAGAAATTTTAAAGGACAATGAAGAAATTTTGAAGGTTAAAAAAAATATTTTCGGAATAACAAAAAAGGACTTTGCCGTTTTACTTAATGAGGGAATTGATGAAACATTAATTACGGAAATTTTAAATTACAAAAAATACGAGCTGGAAATTGACGAAGTAAGGATTAAAGACATTTACAGAAGTGAGAAATTTAAGGACAACAAAAGTATTTGCTATGAAATTTTATTCGTGAATAGGGATATGAAAACAAAGGAGGCAGAAGTAAGGAAATTTTTAAGCCGAATTGGAAAATTAAGGTAAATTTTAATAAACAGATGAGCAGCAAACATCAGGATATAAATCACTTAATTTTATTTTCAAAGTCCGAAAAGTTGTCAAACCAATATTTTCTGTAATTTTCTAATGTTTCGGCAATGCCTTTTCCGGGTTTAAGTAATAACCTTACATTGATGTTCAATCCATTGAACGGAAAGATTTTACTTTCTTTTCCTTCTTCGGTTTCAAATATTTTTGAATAACCATCAATTTTTCTGTATCCGTCTGTGTGTTCGGTCCCTTTCGGATCAACGAACAAAATAAAATAGTCATTACCTTTCTGCATCCAAAAAATAAAGTCCGGCTTAAATTTTGCCATCGCGTTCTCTTTTGGGCTGTAATAAGGAATATGCACTTCATCTATTGTTTCATCCAGCTTGGAAAACATCCACCAGTCAAATTGCCTGAAAATGTTATTTTCTTTTTGAATATGTTCCTCAAGCCCTTCCATAAATTTAATTTCACTTTCTACATCAATGATATGATTGAGATAATTAACTTTATCTTTTTCAGAAACAATTACGGGTAGATAATAATGATTTGCCAAATACTTAATTTTGATTTTTTGGTTTTCCAATTCAAAACTTCCAAAATCTAACAAGCTCGTTTGTTTTATGGCAAATTCTTTTCTGGAAATCTTTCTATATTGTTCATCAAGTTCTTTTTCTTTTTCAGGATATTGTTTCATCCCTTCTATTTTCTTTTTTATCTCCTCATATTTATCCTCACTACTGGTAAATTTTATTTTTTCAAAATGTACTATTTCCTTTTCAAGATTCTTAAAAGTATCAAATTCGCGCATTTTTAGGTTAAAATAATCTAATATGCGAGCAATTAGTAATTCTGGTTCGGCAATTGATCGCGTTTCTGCAAAATTATACCTTTTTTCTTTTTCACTATTATCCTGAATGCTTTTATTTACGGCACCTAAAACTTTTGGCTCACACTCGTATTTTACTAAAGTAACTTTTTCACCTAAATAATTAAAATATGAACTCGCCAATTCAAAGTCATCTTTGCTTATTTGGTATTTCTGAGGTTCCTGCTCTTCGGCAATTATTTTGTCTGATTCTTTATATATCGGGATAAGCAATAATCGCTTTTCTGCTTCTTTATTTATGATGAACAAATTTCCCAAGTCCTTTTCTTCACCTTTTTCTGTTTTTAGAACATTCATTATTTCTTTAATATTTTCTGCGTTTGTTCCAAAAATAAACAAACTCTCAAGAGGTAAAACATTCTGCTTTACTTTATTAAATAATTCACTATCTATTTCTTTAGGAACAGCATTAAACAAATTTAATATTCGCTTTCGTTTAGTCCTTTGTGGTTCTATTCGCACACCCCTACCCACAGACTGCAGAACAAACTTCTTCGCGTCGTGCCCTATACCAATATTCACAAATAAAATTAGATTTGGCCTGTTTGAATCCCAACCTTCGTAAAAAGAACGGGAGCCCATCAAAATATTTATATCTGAATCATCGCGGTTAATTTTTTTAAAATAACTTTCATTTTCAAAACTTTCGTTTATTTCATATCCCATCAGTTTTTCTTTTAACCAACCTAACCAACCGGAAGTATCTCCTATTTTCATAAGTGCAAAAGATCTTTCAGAGGTTTGCAATTTGAAAATTATCTCTTTCTTATTACCAGGAATTTTTAAAATCTCAATATTGCCAGATGCATCTGAATTTAAAACATAGAATAATATGTCTTTATAGTTAATATTGCTGATTATATCTTTATCTATTGTAACTGTTGTACTCTCAAACTCATATTTCTGATTATTTTTAAATTCATCATTAAGATCGTCTTTGGCTTTCTGCAATAAATTATTGTCTATATTGCCTTTGGCGATTTTTACGAGCTCTTCAAAAAACAATTTCAAGTCCGCATCTTGGGTATTAACTGAATTAACTAAAGTCAAAAGCAGGGGGCGGTGATAGAGAGTATTGTTAATTTTTCTCACTTCTTCAAAATGCTTATTAATATATGTTAGTAAGATGAGCGTCTTCAAAACAATTTTTTGCTTTTCAGTTTTGGAAAAATCATCTTTGTCTCTGAAAGCAGTTACTTCAGAACTGGAAACATAAATGTGCTTACCGTATCCTTCCTCAATAAATTTTGAAAGGTTAAAGTTGAAAACACAGGTTGTATAATCGCGTGAATCGGTAAAGGTAGCAGAGAAATTAAAAAGGAAGCCATTTCTGGAAAGGATTGAATAAAGAATTTGCCTTTTGCTGTCTTCCCTGTCTCCTCTATGTGCTTCGTCCAAAAGAATATACCATTCCCCATCATTATCGTAATTTCTGAAATTGACGGTTTTTTCTTTAGACACATCTGAAATTAAATCAGAACGGTAATAAAAAACAGTTATCTCATTTTTTGCGAAAGGTATGATATTTTGGTGCTTTACACTTTCATAGTCCTTTAAGTTCTCAAGATTGATTTTTGTGTCAAAGTTAAAACTATTAAATTCATTTACCTGATTCTTAAACTGTTCTAAAAGATCGTCTCTGTGAGTGAGAAAAAGAATATCCTTTTTAGGTATTTCCTTTTCGCTTATGAGATACCCTAGCAGTTCAATAAGTTTAACTATAATCAATGTCTTTCCTGAGCCAGTAGCCATCCAAAAACTCATTCTGTTGATAAAGTGTTCAAATGAAATTTTATTATCAATGACAGGATAATCCTTATCATATTCTAAAAGAAATTTAGCAGTTTTACTATCCTGCTTCTTTTTTATATCATAATCAAAATTTTCTTCCATGCCGTTGGACTGATATTGATTGAAAAATGACTTTTTGTCACCCTTGTTTTCAACATAAAAGAGATAAAGAGCTTTAAGAGCGTTCTTTAATCCTTGTTTTTGAAAATCAAAAAGTGTTTTATTTTGAGAAAATTTTACAAAATCAAAATCCTGCCATTTTGCCGGCAAGTTATCAAAAGAAATGTTATTTACAATTTTTTCAAGTATGCCTTTTGTAATTATTTCTTCTTTTTTCTTTTGCATTTTAATCTTTTGGTTTAAGTTGTTTTTTGTTTTCTGGCTTATTTAAAAAATTCTTTTCTGATACTAAAGACCGCCCAAGCCGTTCTTCTAATTTCTTTCTGGCATCTCCCGCAATTTTTCCACCTGCTTTAGCATCAGATTTTAATTTCGGTAAGTCATGAGAATTTTCGGTGCGGTGTATTTCCGTAGTTGCTTTTTCTCCCAACATCGTAAAAATCAATTCAAAATCATCCATATGATCCCGAAGATTTTCCCTCCTTAATCCTTTCAGTTTTTTGTATTCATTGGGTGTAACTCCAAAGGTCGCTTTAGAAATTTCCGCAGTCAAAATTTCATAGTCCTTTTGTTCTTCTGCTCCTCTTTTTTGCCACTCATCGGTTAACTCTTCACGAATAGCAATTCCGCGCATTCTTTTCTCAATCCAGTCATCAGAATAACCTTTTAATTTATAAAGCATTCGCGTTCTTTTTGTGGCGAGTTCGGGATTCTCTATCTCCTGCACTCTTTCATAGCCGACTTTTGCCAGCCATCGCTTGAACGGCTCGGCTTTGGGTGATGGAATTGACTGGATTATGCGGAAAATCCCTTCAGTGTTGGCGCAATTAAGCATTTGTGGTCCGCCTTCTGTGGGTACAGAAAGGGGGGTGACAATTTGTCCCCACCCTTTGCTAACTTCGTTATCTCTAATTCTCATTTTTCGAAGATAATCCTTAACATTGGGTGTGTCAGTTAAAGCCTCTACCACATCATTGAGAACAAACCACCATTCATCATTATAAAGTGTTTTCCTGATTTTTTTGCCTTTAAACAATGCTATTTTTGTTGTTGTTTCCATATTTTTTTACTCCCACCAAATTAAGGGTTTTATTAGTTTGTAGTCCAAATCCTTTGTATTTATTTTTGTTCCATTAGTAAATTCTACTTCTCCATCTAAAATTCTCTTTATCCATTTGCCAGACAGATTTGAAAGTGTTTCAGCAATATCTATACTAGGATAAAATTTTGTTAAATCTACTTTAACTGTGTTGTTTTTGTAATCAATTTCTAAAGCTTTAAGCATCTTTTCGTCTTTCATAAAGACATATTCCTCATAGGGAGTTTTTGAAGGTGAATTAAACAAATTACCATCTTCATATTTGCAGTTTGCTAACGCTTCCTCATATTGTTCAAGTTCGTAATACTTAAAGAATCCGCCACCTTGATAATCTTTGACTGCTTTTGAAATTCCGCTTTTGTCATAAGCCAAAACCTTTTTCATTCTCGGTAAAACCACGCTGTAAAAATGCTCTCCCATTTCTACGCCAAGCCATTTTCTGCCAAGTTTATGCGCTACGGATGTTGTTGTGCCAGAGCCGAGGAAGAAGTCAAGAACAATCGCATTCTTATATGAGCCAATTCTAATGGCTCTATCCAGAAGCTTTTCAGCATTTTCAGTTTGAAAACCCGTAGTGGATGAATATCCTGGTATATCTGTCCAGTTTGAATCAACTGCTTGAAAAGGAAATTGTAAGTATTCGGGCAATCCTTGAATTCTATTCCCTTTTTTATCCAAATATGTTCTACCTAAATTAATTCTAATTTTACCTTCTTTGAATAACTGGTCTACAATATCTTGTTTGAATGTCCAGTGACTATTTTGCCGTGCTAAGAATTCTTTTTTATTGATTACTATAATCTCGTTTTTGCTTTCACCTGGTGCTTCTAATGGTACCCAATCAGGTTCATTAGGTTTTTTACAGTATTTACAAATCCGATCAATATTTATTTTGTTTACTTGAAAATTTTCTAATCCATAAAAAAACAGAGTATCGGTAGCCGTTGCTAACTGCCCTACAATTGTACCCAAATTAGTCGTTCTCTTAACATTAATTTCATTTATTAATCTTTTATCAAATATATTATCCATCAAACATCTCACAATCCAATTCCCGTTGTAATCGCAACGGACAAAAATACTTCCTTTTTTATTGAGCCATTCTTTGGCAAGTTTCAAGCGATTTTCAAGTAGCGTCGCCCAGTTTGCGTCTTTATAATTTGTGCGATATAAAAACTGGTCGGATGAATCCAAATTAAACGGCGGGTCAATGTAAATTGTCTGTACTTTTTCTTTGAATTTCGGCAAGATTGTGTTTAGCGCTTGGTAGTTTTCGCTTTTAATGAGCCAGCCATCCAACTGATTATCCAAATCATCGAATAACGCTAAAATTTCAATCTCTAAGTCCTTGAAGTATTTTGTGTCAATCGGCAAATGTTCATATTTTTTGTTTAAATACTCCTCTTCCAAACTATTTTCAAAAACACCCTCTCCTTGTACTTTAAAGTTTTCATCTATAATTCCCAATTCCCGCCATTCGTTAATCTGCTCTTTTATCCCTTTTGCTTTGAATATTTTTTCAATCAGCTTTTTGTCTTTTATCCTGTCCAGCGTAATCACATAATTTGAATTTTTTACAAACTTCGGCTTGTTCCAGATTTTTACCAGCTCATCTTCAAACTGCGAGATAAAATCAATAACTTTGAAAGCAATATCTTTTAATATTTGTAGTTGATTAACTCTGTCAGCACCCCAATCTTCTGCCCCGTCCCAGAAATATTGATAACTCCAGAGTTTAAACTGCTCCTGCAAAAATGCTTTGGCGTTTTTATTGATAAAGAAATCTACTTCGCTTTGTTTCTCAAATACTCTGAATACTTTCTCTAACTGTTCCTCAGTTATCGCAATGCCTCTCTTCTTTATCTCTTTTAATATCTCTTCTTGTTTTGTCTTTGTGCCTTTTTCAGAATATTTAACAGTAAAAGTGATCGTTTTGTCTTCTTGCACTTTATCAAGCTCAAAAATAATATTGCGTTTTTCGTTGGCTTTTTTGTTTTCTACCTTTGAAGCGTCGAAGTAAAATTTCAGTCCGTCAAACTCAACAGGCATACTTCTAAAAATCCTGTCTGTTTTAACATAGTAAAGCATCTGCGTTTTCCAGAAAAGAATGACATCTTTTTCATCTGTATAAACCTTTTCGTAGATGTTGTTATGAAATGGCGTTGAATTGAAATAAATTGAGCCGCTTTCCGTAAAATATCGGGTAAAAAAAGAGTATAATTTGTCAAAAAGTTCGTTCCTGAAAGCCGGATGCTTTTCTAATGCATCATCTATATCTTTTTGAAGCAGAGTTTCTATTTGGGAATAATATCCTGATTTTATTCGCATCAGGTTGATAAAACCACCTTTGCCTTCAATCTTAGCGCCGATAAATACATCTTGTAATACTTTATAAAATTTTTGTTCTTTTGTCATTGACTGAATGTTTAGTGTTTTGAAAATTTGTTAATCTATATCAATTAAAATTTTAATAAAATTTATTGAATTATGAAAATAAATATTTCTTAAAATTAAAAGAAATTTTAATTCATAACTAAAATCTAATAAAATTTTATATGAGAAAAACAAATAAGACTAACAAGGATGCAGAGGATGCAAATAACACAGACAATGAATTTGCAGGTGCTCAATTTACAGATATTACAGAGGTGGAAAGGAGCCCTAATTCCGAAGATGGTATGCCTGAAGACAAAATAAAGTCGTTAGCAAATAAATTTATTACCCTGAAAAAGGATGCTCTTTTAGAGGTAGCAAAGGACTATCCGAAAAAGAAGTCCCTGCTCGTTGATTATTCGGAATTGTTTAAATTTAATGCGCAAGTATGTGATGAACTAATTGATTTTCCTGATAAGGTAATAAGAATATTTGAAGAAGTGGCCAACGAACAAAACATCCCTATAAATTTTGCGGGGGAAGTAAAATTTCATGTAAGGTTTATATTGCCGAAGGGCTTTACCGTAAAGATAAGGGATGTAACAAGCGAATACATAAATAAATTTTTTTGCGTGGATGGTGTTATTACGAAAGTTAGCGATGTTCTTCCGAAGGTTTATGTAGGGGTCTTCCAGTGTCCGCTCTGCGGGAAAAGAAAAGATGTGTACCAGGAAAAAAATAGAAATTTACTTGTTCCTTCGGTATGTGATGACTGCAAAAAGGTAGTTAGATTTAAATTGCTTCCCGAAGAAAGTAAATTTGTAGATATTCAGCGATTAGAGGTTCAGGAACCGCTGGAGATGCTTAGAGGTGGTGAAGAAGCCCAAAAGATAGAAATCTGGCTTACTGATGATTTAACCGGAAAAGTACTGCCGGGAAATACAATAGAAGTAGCAGGAGTTATGAAATTAATTCCCCCCAAAGATATAAATGATGCAGTTTACAGGAAATTTATTGATGCGAATAATATTAATGTCATTGACAGGGAATTTACAGAGGTTGATTTATCGGAAGATGATATTAAAAAAATAAATGAATTTGCGAAGTCGCCGAATATTGCTGAAAAATTTGTAAGTTCCATCAGCCCGACAATATACGGATATAAAGAAATTAAAGAGGCGATGGCATTGCAGTTATTCGGCGGGAGTAAATTTGAACTTCCAGATAAAACAAAAACAAGAGGGGAAATGCATTTGTTGTTAATCGGTGATCCTGGTGTTGCAAAATCAAAATTACTAATAGGAGCAAGCAATATCGCACCGAAGAGTATATATGTAAGCGGAAAGGGTACAAGTGCAGCCGGATTAACGGCGACTGCGGAAAAAGATGAATTTGCGGAAGGTGCGTGGGTGCTAAAAGCAGGTGCCTTGGTATTAGCCAGCGGAGGAATTGCCTGTGTTGATGAATTTGACAAGATGGAAAAAGAAGACAGAGCGGCAATGCACGAGGCGTTAGAGCAGCAATCTTATCACCCCGATACAGAAATTATGTTTTCAAATGGAGAGAAAATAAAAATCGGTAAATTTGTAGATGAACTTATGAATAGCAAGAAAGACAGTATTGCGAAGGGAAAAGATTGTGAAATACTTGTCATTCCCGAGGAAATGCAATTCATGATACTCACTACTGATTTTAAAAGTATTTATTCTGTCCCTATTGACAGGGTAAGCAGGCATAAAGCGCCTAATTACTTTATTAGGATAACTTATACAAATGGAAGGAGTATCATAGTTACTCCCGAACACCCTGTTTATGTGTTTAAAGACGGAGAAATAAAAGAAACACCAGCAGAGAGTGTAAAAAAAGGTATGCTTTCTCCTACGCCTTCAAAATATTTTATTAAAAATAAAGAAATTTCGCTGTTTAAAGTAAAGATATCAAAAAAATCCAAGCAGGTAGTTCTTCCCGATAAAATAAACAAAGAGCTTTGCAGATTACTTGGTTATCTTATAACCGATGGACACATTTATTATTCAATAAAGAACAGAGATGCTGAAATAATGATTTCAAATACTGACAAAGAAATTGTTGACGACTGTTGTGATTTATTTAAAAATATTTTTGGTGTTTCACTATCTCTGCAAAAACAAGAATCGTGCAGTAGAAAAAAAGTAATAAGGACTCTTTACACAGCAAGATGTATATCCATTCCAATTTATAAATTTTTTATGTCTAACTTTTCAGAAATAGCTAAAAAGGTAGATAAAAAAAGAGTCCCGGGATGTATTTTTCATACATCAGAAGAAAATAAAGTCCAATTTCTTCTTGGTGCTTTTAGAGGAGACGGATTTTATGATTCCGAAAGAACAGGGTATGTTACAACCTCTGCAGATCTGGCGAGAGATTACACTGATTTGTTGTTATCTCTCGGTATATATTCTTACATAACCCCTTATTCAATCTATTTTTCAAATAAGGAAAAAAGAATGAAATCTGCATACAAAGTTGTTATCTCCGGAAGTGAAAGCATAGAGTATTTTTATGAACTTGTCGGCAAATATGATAAAAGAAAAGATAAAATAGATTATTTTGTGCAGAGGAGCAAAAATAAACTAAACGACCACGATAGAATACCTGTAGAAGTGGTAGCTCGCTTAAAAAAGCTTCTTAAAGAATATAGATTGGATGATGGGTACTTTTGTCAAAGCATTAAGACAAATGGAGCAGTACATAGGAAAATTGTCTTGAAGTATATAGAAAAACTTGAATTATATATTTTATCTTTGAGCAATGTATCCGATAGGTACGACCCACGAAAAATAAGAAAAAAGTATGGAATACCTATAGCTGAGATCGTATCAAAGATTAAAAAATCTGTAAGTGTGGTTGCCTATTTAGAAAGAAATCCTTCTACGAAAAATTATACTTTTTTGTTTGAAACAGTTAAACAAATGGCGCAGGAAAAAATTAAAAATACAAAAATTTCAATTAGCGTGCTGAAAGATTTTGTTGCTTCGGATATTCGTTTTGTTGAAGTAAAAAATGTTGAAATACTGCAAAATGATAACATTAAATGGGTTTACGATGTTACTGTTGAACCAAACCATACCTTTATAAGCGAGGGTTTGGTGCTTCATAACACCATATCTATCGCGAAGGCAGGTATCGTTGCAAAATTCAGGGCGGAAACATGTGTGCTTGCAGCGGCAAATCCTAAATTCGGGAGATTTTCAAGCGAAAAAGCAATAACAGATCAGTTCGATATTCCTCCGGCATTATTAAGCAGGTTCGATTTAATTTTTCCTCTTAGAGATATTATGGATAATACACAGGATCAGGGAGTTGCGAACTATGTACTTAAGGCATATTCCGGAAAGAAAGAAGAACTGCTTATTCCACCACTAGATATAGAATTTATAAGAAAATATATTGCTTATGCGAGAAAAAATTTAAATCCGGTGGTGGGAGAAAATGCCCAAAAACAAATAGAAGAGTATTATTTAAGGTTAAGAAGAGAAAGCAGCAAGGATGTCGTGCAAATCACTGCAAGACAACTTGAGGGTATAATAAGATTAAGTTGTGCAAGTGCAAAAATGCGGCTTAAAAATGTTGTTGAAAAAGAGGATGTTGACAGAGCAATTCGTTTGATAGAATATTCATTAAATCTTGTTGCAAGAGATAAAGAAACAGGAAAAATAGATGTTGACAGAGTAACTCAGGGACCAAGAGAAAAAAGAGACAAAGTAAAGAGTCTGTCTGAAATTTTAGAATACCTGACCGAAAACGGAAAGAAACATTGTCTGATAGAGGATTTTGTTAAGCAGGCAAAGGAGCAGGGAATTGACGAAAAAGATGCAAAAAATTTCATTGAAAATGCGAAAAGAGAGGGAAAAATCTTTGAACCCAAGGATGGAGAAATCGGAATGATTGAATAATAACTTCCTTTTGATATTTTTTAAATTTTGTAACTATTCAAAGGTATTAAATCTATGTTAATACATTATGATTATTAATAGACATGTTGCTAATTAATTTTCAACATATTAGACATGTTGCAAAATAACTTTTTTACCTTTGAATTTTATTGGTTTTCACCTTTAAAATTTTTAATTTGCAACAACTCTATTGTTATGATATATTCACAACAAATATAAATTTTTTCAATCTTAAAAAATAAATTTTTTAGATGGTTTATATATTGTTATGATACGAAATACCACATAAACGTTATTTAGCAACAACTCTAATATATAAATTATTCAGAGAGTATTTTCAAAATGAAATTTTGAAATACTGAAATCTTTTGATTTCAA
>JAGTWP010000040.1:0-12351 GCA_018260755.1 Candidatus Altarchaeum sp.
TTTTTTATTTTTAATATATTTATATATAATCCTAATAATTTATATTAAAACTGCATAAGTCCTATAATTTTATTTTTAATATCCTGGTACTGCTGTGAAATTCCAAAAATTTTCAGCACCTTCACGGATTTGAAAATATGGACCAAAATATTTTATTTATTGAAAGAGGTGGCTGAATAGTTACGATTTAATTAATAAATATGATGAATTTGAAAAATAAAAAAGTATTAGTTACCGGAGCAGGGGGTTTCATAGGAAGTCATTTAACTGAAAGGTTAGTTGAACTTGGAGCGGATGTTTCTGCTCTTGTTAGATACAATTCAAGGAATGACTGGGGAATGGTTGAATTATTTCCAGAAGAAACAAAAGAAAAGATAAATGTTATAACCGGAGATATAAAGGATTCGGATGCTATGCGGTGGGCTGCAAAAGATGTTGATATTATTTTTCATCTTGCCGCACTTATCCCGATTCCTTATTCCTATATTCATCCCCGTGAAGCAATAGAGACAAACATAATAGGAACACTAAATGTTCTTATGGCTGCAAAAGAAAATAATGTTGAAAGAATGATTCACACATCAACTTCTGAGACATACGGAACTGCACAATATGTGCCGATGGATGAAAAGCATCCTCTTCAGGGACAGTCACCGTATTCGGCAAGTAAAATCGGGGCAGACAAGATTGCGGAATCATTTTATTTGTCTTACGGGCTTCCTGTTGCAACAATTCGCCCGTTTAACACTTATGGTCCAAGGCAATCGGCAAGAGCTGTTATTCCTACAATTATAACTCAGGCATTAATAAAAAATGAAGTTTTCATCGGTTCAAAACACCCGACAAGAGATTTAACTTATGTATCGGATACTGTTGAAGGGTTTGTTAAAATTGCTGAAGCTGATAAAGGTGTTTTAGGTGAAGTAATTAATATCGGCTCAAATTTTGAAATCTCAATCGGCGATTTAGCGAATAAAATCGTCTCTTTGATTAATAAAGACGTGAAAATTAAATTTGACGAATCCCGCGTAAGACCAGGTAAAAGCGAGGTTGAACGGCTCTGGGTTGATAACAGGAAGGCAAAGAAACTTATGAACTGGGAGCCAAAGGTTTCGCTTGATGAGGGACTTAAAAAGACAATTGATTATATCTCAAAGAATATTAATAAATACAAACCAAATATTTATAATGTTTAAAAATGAAAGCAGTAATTTTAGCGGGCGGGAAAGGAACAAGGTTAAGACCATACACCTATGTAATACCAAAGCCTTTAATGCCAATTGGAGAACAACCAATAATTGAAATTATTCTCAATCAATTGAAAAATAATGGTTTCAATAATATTATAATATCAACAGGTTACAAAGAAAATTTAATAAGAATGTTTCTTAATGGTGCAGATAAAAAATATGATTTAAATATCAAATATTCTTGTGAAGATAAATCTTTGGGAACAATAGGCCCGCTTTCGCTTATTAGAAAAGAATTAAATAATACATTTCTTCTTATGAATGGAGACACATTATCTACAATAAACTATAATGAACTTATAAAATATCATAAGAAATCAGGTAACATAGCAACAATCTCTCTTTATAAAAGAGATATTTACATTGATTTTGGAGTGGTAAAATTAAATGGTGTTGATATAATTGATTACATTGAAAAACCGACAAATACTTATTTTGTAAGTATGGGAGTGTATGTTTTTGAACCGGAAGTTTTAAAATATGTACCCGATGAAAAATTAGATTTTCCAGATTTAGTTAAAATACTAATAAAAAACAATGAGAAAGTAGGAGGATATATTTTTGAAGATTACTGGCTTGATATAGGAAGACCCGAGGATTATATGAAAGCTAATGAAGACATAAAGTTAATTTATAATAAATTAGGAAATAAGAAAGAGGATTTCGATAAAAATGACAATAAAAATACCCCTATCTGATATTGATTTAGGTGACGAGGAAACTGAAGCAGTAACCAAAGTATTAAAGTCAAAATGGCTTTCAATGAGGCCTATGACAGAGGAATTTGAAAATAAATTCGCTCATATACCTATTATCATTGAACTTTTTGTTTTGCATTTTTAGTGTATTTGACTTAATTTATATTTGAGTTTATGCTTGAATTTTAAAATTTGCAAAACTTCAACAATGTACTTTATCTCCATTAGTGAAAATCAACATAAGAACGATAATTTAATCTATAAAAATCAACATAAGAAGCGAAAATGATTAAGAATGATGAAGGTATCGAATTAACTATAATAATTCCATGTAAAAATGAGAAACACACAATAAAAAGAGTTATTAATGATTCATTTAATGTGTGCAACAAGAAAGGCATCTCCTCAGAGATAATTGTTGTATTCTCAAAGGAAACTATAGATGATTCTCCAAAAATAGCAAAAGATAATGGGGCAAGAACCGTTTATCAAGAAAATATGGGCTATGGTGATGCATGCTTAAAAGGATTTGAAGAAGCGAAGGGAAAATATATCATAACACTGGATGCTGATGGTCAGCACGATCCAGAAGACATTCCCAAATTTTATAATGGTCTGAAAGACGAGAATTATGATTTTATTGTTAGCTCAAGATTTAAAGAAAATTCAGTAAAGTCAACATCATTTATCAATTATTATATTGGAAATCCACTTTTGGCAAAAACTTTAAATTTTCTTTTCCACGCAAATTTCTCAGAGGTAATGTCGGGATATAGAGGATTTAGAAAAGATGTAATAAAAACATTAGATTTGAAATGTAAGGGTATGGAATTCACTCCTGAAATATTGATAAAAGCATTAAAAAAAGGATTAAAAGTAAAGGAAATTCCAATAACTGCAAATTTAAGAGTTTATGGAGAACCAGAATTGCATCCATTGCGCGATGGATGGAAATCCCTTAGATTCATGTTTTTATTCGCTCCAAACTGGCTTTTCATGGTTCCCGGGACAATATTTTTTGCCTTCGGTTTATTCTTAATTTTAGCCATATTAAACGGACCATTAGTTATTGGTTCAATGCAATTTGATATTCATCCGATGATATTTGGTGCATTTTTAACAATTATTGGATTACAAACAATAATTTTTGGATTGCAATCAAAAATTTATTCAAAATCAATAGGACTTGGAAATGAAAGTCGGACATTAAAATTTATAGATAAATATTTTACACTTGAAAAAGGAACAGTGATTGGCTTAGCAATATCCTTTATTGGAATCGCAATTTTAATCTACATCTTTAACACCTGGCTTAATGTTGGATTCGTTCAGCAGATAAAGTTAATGCTTGCCGGAATGACTTTAACCGTTTTAGGAATTCAGATAATATTTTCATCATGGTTTTTAAACATGATTGGAATTGAGAAAAGATAATTAAGAACATTCTAAATTTATAAACTTAAAATGAAAGCAATAATAACAAACAAGGAAAAATTGCAGGAAAAATTCAAGGACAATTTTTTAGAAATAGAAAGCAAATTAAACGAATATTGTAAAATTTTTAATGGAAAACTTTTTTATACTAACAAAACAAAACCTGACGAAATAAGAAATGTTTTTAATGAAGCAGAAAAAGAAGGTGCAACTTCTTTTGTTATTGTCGGTGGAGATGATGTAATTCCTTTTTTCAGATTAAAAAATCCTGCAAGTGATGATGGAGATGAGATTGTTTATAGTGATAATCCTTATGCTTCCAAAGACAATGATTATTTTATTCCCGAAAGAAGTTTAGGTAGAATTCCCGATGGAAATAATGCAGTGTTCCTGATATGCGTTTTGGAAAATTTCATAGGCATCAAAAAAGATAAAAGAAAAGGAAAATTTGGATGTACTGCTTTTGAATGGATTAAAGCAAGTAAAGAGGTCTATAAAGCAGTAAATGGAAGAACCTTAAAGATTTCGCCGCCAATAAGAAGCAATAATATTGAAACCAAATGGATAAATAAAAAGAAGTTTTTTTATTTCAATTTGCATGGAAGTGAAGAAACAAAATACTGGTACGGACAAAAAGGAGAAAATTATCCGGTTGCATTTTCTCCTGAAAATTTGAATGATGTAAATTGCATTAATGTAGTAATTTTTAGTGAGGCATGCTATGGAGCAAACATTATAAATAAATGTCTAAACGATGCAATCTCTTTGAAATTTCTTGAAAGAAAAGCAATTTGTGTTGTTGCTTCTACAAAAATTGCTTATGGTCCATCTGAACCACCAAGCACAGATGCTGATTTATTAGGAAAATTATTCTTTAAAGAGATAATTAATAAGGAAAGTTTTGGAATTGCATTGATGAAAGCAAAACAAAATTTTGTCGTTGAAAGTTCAAAGAAAGGATATTTGGATAGTTCGGAAAAGAAAACATTGATTGAATTTGTTTTGTATGGAGATCCTGATTTGACAATATAATTTTTTAGTAACATTTAAATTTTAATGATGGATGATATAATAAAAAAGATAAAGGAAAAAGTTATAAAGGAAAATCCTGAATTTAAGGATGCAGAAATAGCAGTAAAGGAAGAGGTATTAGAAATTCCTGGAGAGATAAAGGAAAAGATGAAAAAGATGGGAAAAGAAATAAAAGAACTTCAACCAAAGCAAGGATTTGAAAAAAAGAAGATTAAAACAATAACATTTAAAAGATTTGCAGTTGCAGAAGACGGAGCAAAAATTCCTATTGTTTTACGGCTTACTGTTGATGAAAAAGGAAACATATTAAAAGAAAGTGGAAATTAATGGATGATGGAAATATTGCTCATAATTTTATACATTATTTTTGGAATAAGTGTATTTGGATTGTTTTGGACTTATGCTGGCTATCCTATATTTATTTGGTTTTTATCAAAGATAATAAAGAAAGAGCATAAGTATGATGAAAATTATCAACCAAATGTTTCCATTATAATTCCTTGTTATAATGAAGAAAAAGTTATTGAAAAAAAATTGAAAAATATTTTGGAGTTAAATTATCCTAAAGAAAAAATTGAAATTATAATTGTAGATGACGGTTCAAAAGATAACCTCCTAAAAATTACCGAAAATTTTATAAAAGAGAACAAACTACAAAACATATCCATAATTAGACAAGAACGAAGTGGAAAAGGTCAGGCAATAAATAATGGAATAAAAATGGCAAAATATGAAATTGTCGCTATATCTGATGCTAATGCGTGGCTTGATAAAAATGCTTTAAAATATTGTGTTAGATATTATGCAGATAAAAATGTAGGATATGTTGTTGAACGAAACATCTATGAAATTCGTACTACCACGGGCGTAAATATTGGAGAATCATTTTATGCTAAATTTGATTTTTTCTTACACAAAAAAGAATCACAAATTGGTAATTTTTCTCAGTATGGTGGTGGATGGTTACAAACGTTTAGAAAAATTCTTATAAATCCCAACCATAATTGGACATTAGCGGAAGATTTTGAAATTCCTTTAGTAGTAATACAAAAAAGGTATAAAACAATTTTTGAGCCTTTAGCAAAAGGATATAAGTTTTCTATGGTTTCCACACAGGACCTTTTCACCAGGGAAAAAAGAATGATTACAGGCACAATTCAAATATTTTTTAGATATCTAAATTTTTTAAATTTTTTTAGATACGGTTTGTTCTCATTAATGTTTTTTTCTCATAAAATACTTCAAATAATAACAGCTTTTTTTATATTTTTAATGTTTATTTCATCAGTTGGAATTTATTTTCTTTCCTCACATAATTTATTTTATGTTTTTGTATTATTAGAATCGGTTGCATTGTTTTTTTGTTTTGCAGTTATTGCAATATCAAAAGTAAAGGATATAACGATTCAACCATTTCCGGCAATAAAATTTTTTACTTTAACAAACATAAGTTGTTTAATAGCATGGATTGACTATGTTGGAGGAAAAAACTATGGAACAACATGGGAAACGATTAGAAGTTCAAGAGAAATCGAAAAATGAAAATATATTTTTTAAATCCACCATACTTCAAACACTTTGCAAGAGATAATAGATGGCAGGATACAGGAAGGGGAGGAACGTTATATTATCCTATATGGTTAGCACATGCTGCAGGAGTAGTGGAAGAATTTCATAAAGTACGACTCATTGATACTGCGGCTAATGGTTGGAACAGAGATGAAGTTATTAATGATATAATCAATTACAAACCGGATTTAATTGTTGTAGACACAAGTTTTCCGAGCTTAAATAATGATATTTCTGTCGCTGAAAATATTAAAAAAAATTATCCAGATGCAAAGATTGTAATCGTTGGACCTCCTACATCTCAATTCCCTGAAGCAATTTTAAAAAGTTCGGCAGTTGATGTGGTTGCACGTTGGGAATATGATTTTACGATAAGAGAACTGGCTGATGCTATTGAAGAAGGCAAATCATTAGAACTTATTAAGGGTATTTCATACAAAGATAATGGAAAAATATTTCATAACAAAAACAGAGAGTGGATAACATCAGAAGAACTGGATTCAATTCCGTTTGTATCTAAAGTATATAAAAAGCACCTTAACATAAAAGATTATTCTCTTGCAAGTAGTCTTTATCCAGAGGTTCAGATATTTAGTGGAAGAGGATGTCCAAATTTATGCATTTTTTGTTCATGGATACACACTTTTACGGGAAGAGAATATAGAGTGAGAAGTATTAAAAATGTTATTGAAGAATTAGAATACATTCAGAATAATTTACCTGAAATTAAAGAAGTATTTTTTGAAGATGATACTTTTACAATAAATAAAAAAAGAGTGATAGAATTTGTAAATGAATATCAAAGAAGGGATTTGAATATCGTATGGGCGTGTAATGCAAGAGCAACTCTTGATTATGAAACTATGAAAGAAATGAAGCGCGCAAATTGTAGAATGCTCATTGTAGGATACGAATCTGGAAGTGATACAATGTTAAAAAAAATGAAAAAAGGTACAACTACAAAAAATATAAAAGAATTTGCAAAATATGCAAAAAAAGCAAATTTATTAGTTCATGGAGATTTTGTAATCGGTTTGCCAGGGGAGAATAAAAAAACAATTGAAGAAACAAAAAAAATGATAAAAGAAATAAAGCCAGAAATATTACAAGTTTCTGTCGCATCGCCATTTCCAGGAACCGAATTTTATAATATTTGTAAAAATAATGGATATCTTATAACAGAAGATCCAAACGAATATTTAGACAATTATGGTCATCAAAAACCGATAGTATCATATCCAGAATTATCTAATGAAGAAATCGTTGAAGAAGTTGATAAAATACTGAAAGATTATTATTTGTCTATTGAATATATACCTTTAGTATTAAGACAAATTTTTCGCAAAAACGGATTGGATGAAGCAAGAAGAATTGTAAAAGGAATGGTTCCATTTATAAAATATATTAAAAGATGAAAATAGCGATTTTATTACCTGATTTCTCAGGATATTGTGAGGATGCAAGAGTGACTAAACTTCAGGCAGAGGATTTTTTTATTTGTATATTCTAAATATAATATTACATGACTATCGGCTCTTGACAAGTTGTAAGAAAACTAAAAAATTCATCTCCAATTTTTAAAAAATTTGTGTTTTTTACCTTCAACTTTTACGTTCTCTTACAGCCCGTTGAATTGCAAGAATTCCCTAAAGTTTAAAGGTTTTATATGAAACTCAAAACACCTTCCTGCAAGACTTTCTTTTGATTTTTTCCTTATAAACTAAACAGCGATTCTGAACCGGATATGATTATCTTAAACCGTAACTTTGCTGATTTTAAGTAATTGGTACTCCTACACTCTCAATAACTTTCTTTATTTTTTTAGGTATTTCTGATGTTATCCATTTATCTCCTATTTTGAGTTTATGTACTCGCGAAAAATGCATAAGAATGTCCTTTGGAGAATTATTCTTCAACATTTTTTTATTAACCAACAAGTTGTAAATCCCATAGTAAAATATAAGTAACTATTCAGAGGGTACAAAAATTTACCTGTGAAAATTTCAAAAAATTTAAAAAAGTCAAAAAATTTACCTTTAATTTTTTGGGTGGCTGAATAGTTACATATATTTATATATAATCCTAATAATTTATATTAAAACTGCGTAAGTCCTAAGAATAACAAAATGAACATAGATAAACCCTTTGCTAGCATAATTGTGCTGAATTACAATGGGAAAAAATGGCTAAAAGAATGTTTTGAATCGTTGGAAAAATTGAATTATCCGAGGGATAAGTATGAAGTAATTATGGTAGATAATGCTTCATTTGACGATTCAGTAGTATATATAAAAAAAACTTTTTCGCATGTTAAACTTTTAGAATTAAACAAGAATTATGGGTTTGCTGAAGGGAATAATAAAGGAACAAAATATGCAAAAGGAGAATATATTATTTTTTTAAATAATGATACTAAAGTGGATAAAGATTGGTTAATTGAACTTGTAAACTCTGTGACAAGCGACAAAACTATAAAAATATGCGAAAGTTTAGAAAAACCATACAATTACAATAGAGTAAAATCTCCGTTTTACAAGAGATATTTGACCATTATTGGTAGTGGGATGAAAGGAGAGCAAAATGAATATATCGATGGTTGGTCTATTGAAGGATATGCAAATGGTTCGTCTTTGATGATTGAAAAAAAATTATTTGATTATATTGGCGGATTTGATGATAGTTATTTTATGTATCATGAAGAAGTTGATCTCTGCTGGAGAGCATGGATAATGGGATTTAAAACAGTACTTGTTCCAACATCAATTTACTTCCATAAAGGTTGTGATGACTATCATTCCATAAGAACGAGGGAAATTTTTTGTATGCACAACACGAAAAATCGCATGATTAATATATTAAAAAACTTTGAGTTACATAATGTCATCTACGCCCTCATTATTTCATTTTTTTACAATTCATTTCAAATAGTCAAGTATTTATTATTAAGGCAACCAAATAGTGTTGTAGATATAATTAAAGCACATTTGTTTGTAATCAGAAATTTACCTGAAATACTCAGAAAGAGAAGAATAATACAACAAAATAGAAAAATATCGGATAAAGAACTTTATAATATGGAGTTAATATTGCCTTTCTCAAAAAGCGTTAAAAAAGAAATAAAATTATCAAAAAAGGAATATCATGGGACTTAATTTAAATAAATTTAAGGAAAGAGCATTAACAATAGATTCAATAACAAAAAAATGAACCAATTAAATAAATGCGATATATGTGGAAGTGAAAATTTAGAATTCGTTGAGGTTGTTCATGACTACAACAGAGGATTTAAAGGAAATTTCAATTTGTACAAATGCAAAAACTGTGAATTAATGTTTTTAAATCCTCAACTAAGTGTTGAAGAAGGTCTGAAGTATTACACTTCTGATTATTATCAAAGGATTGATGAAGGTACAGGCATACAAAAGATTATAAAAAATTTTACATTTTCCCTGCAAAAATTTTATGCCAAAAATCCAAATATTTTCAGGATTCTTTTCCCGTTTTCTCAATATGTCAGAGGAATAGAAATTATTTCAAACGGAAGATATTTGGATGTTGGTTGTGGTAATGGAACATTTCTTTACACAATGAAAAGAATAAATCCTTCCGGAGAATATTACGGTGTTGAACCGGGAAATTTTGATGAAGAAGACATTAAAGCACACGGACTGAATGTAATCAGGGGAACTTTAGAAGATGCTCATTATCCGGATGATTATCTTGATGTAATAACTTTAAATCATGTTTTTGAACATGTTCCAAATCCATCGGAAACAATGAAGGAATTAAAAAGAATTCTGAAGCCGGGAGGAATTTTAATAATTGCCGTTCCAAATCGTAATTCATTTGCCTATAAAATTTTCGGTAAATTTTTTTATCAGTTAGATGCTCCGAGACATTTATTTTATTACTCTGATAAAAATTAAAAATATATATTTCAAAATTTAATTTTAAACATAAAGTGAAAATGAGATACGGTGCATTTGGGGATCAGATAACTTTTATTGTTTCAGGATTACATTGTATAAGTTCAAAAATAGGAAGAAATATTTGGATAGGACTTCATGAAAAGATAGCAAAAGGAAATATATTCATCATTATGATTTATGGATTTTTGTATCTTGCATTAACTCCTTTAACTTTATTATTAAATCTTTTAAAATTTGGAGACAGTGTTGAAATTTGAATGAGAAAATGAGTTTTGATATGAATAAATTTAAGGAAAAAGTATTTACATTAGATTCAATAGGATTATTGTATATTTTAGTAGTTGGAAGTTTATGTTATATTTTACCAATTCCTGAAATGGTTAAAGCATTTTTAGCGTTACCTGGTCTTTTGATAATGCCATATTTGCTTGGAAAAACTACCTCAATTCTTATAGAAAAATTTTTAAGAATAGATTTAGGTTTAGATACGGTTTCTAGTTTTATTATGTATTGGTGTATTGGAACCATATTAATGGTCATAATTGCTTATTTCTTGAATTACCTTTGGTTATTCTATGCACAAAGTTATACACTTTTAATACTATTTTTGATGTCTCCTGCGGTTTTTTACAAAAAAAAAACAAGAACATCTAAAAATGTTTATAAAAATATATGGAGGACATACTGCAATACTTTTTTCATTATTAATTGGTATTGTCGGCTTTTTGTTTCTCACTTATTTTTCACCATATCCTTATCAATTCGGATGTGATTATTATTTTCACAGTTATGCATCAATGCAGATAATTGAAAGAAACATTATTATTGAAAACGTAAGTTATTTAATGTCTTTTTCTATTCTGGTCGCAAATAATATTCTAATATTTAATTTGTATAACGAACCACTTATGTTTTTCTGGGCCATTCAGTTCATTTTTTATTTAGTGTACGCCTTTGGATTGTACTTATTTTCTTATCAAATGTCCAAAAATAAAATATTATCTTTAATTTCAGTTATTGCAGGAATTTTTGTTATGCATCATCTATATGCACCAATATATTTTTATGATCCTGCCCCTAAAGCTATGATTCTTATGTTGTTTCTTTATTTGTTGTTTTTTGTTCATAATTTAATAATTCAAAACCAAAAAAATAACGTATTTGAAATTAAGAAATCAGTCAAACATATTTTGTTTATTGCTGTTGTATTCACATCTTTGTTTTTAATATTAAGAAAATACAGTCTGGAATCATCAGACGCAATTGGAATATTAGTTATTTTTGTTATTCTTGTTTTATTAATTATAAAATACCTTTTTAAAAATATAATGGAGAGAAAACTTTTGTTGTTATTATCTTCTTTAATGTGTACTATGTTGTTTTTTCACATAGAGATGGGTTTTGCGGGATGTGTTTTTCTCTTATTTTACTTTTCATATTCAATTTTCATAGAAAAATATCCATTTGTAACAAAATATTTGCTATATGTTTGTGTTTTATTCACAATTTTATTTTTTATTTTGCAGGAAATAGGTGTATTAAATTTTTCATTTATTTTACATTTTACACCCCGCTCAATGTCTTCAAGCATGTTATTATACATTGGTTTTCAGAATATGAAAAATTTACTCTTAACATTATACTCTCCAATTGTTATCGGATTATTTATACTTGGATGCATTTATTCGATTTTTTACAATAAAAAGCAACATTTTCCACTTTTATTTTTAGTTTCTGTCATTTTTGTATGCCTCTTTGCACCTGTTGAGGCAATGTTCAGGTTAGTGGTTTTTTTGCATCCAATTATGGTATATTTTGTCGCTTATGGTTTAATCACTACGGGACGAATTATTTTTACAAGTCAAATGCATCAAATATATAGTAAGTATTCTATTACCTCTTTTATAGTTATCATTTTACTGCTGTCCGTAGTTGGAAACTCCCTAAATGAAATAAACCAAGTTGTCTCAAAAAACGGGGTGCTTTCATGTTCACTTTCGTATACGTATGATGCATCTTACGCATTAAAACACAACACACCAAATAATACTTTGATTTTGTTTTACAACCCATCATATATACATCAAGAAATATGTGATCGTGCAAATAGACCACATACTTTAGCAATGAACAAAATTTATTATCCGGAATGTGTTAATGAGATATTTACTGCACAGAATTCTATCGAATCGTATAAAAAAATACATTATCTGTTAACAACTAATGACTCCTTGTCATGTGCATATTATTTGAGAGTAAGTTCCTTTAAAAAATATCAACTTAGATCGGAAAGATACGAAAACGAAATAAAAAAAATAAGGAATTCGCCAGTAGCAATTCTTATAACAAAGGTGGATTTATACGCTCTGTCCTCGGAGGTAGTAAATAAATTTTATGATAATAGGACTTACGCAAGACAGACACGAACCCTTGGGTTTT
>JAGTWP010000041.1 GCA_018260755.1 Candidatus Altarchaeum sp.
TATTGTTAAGTTTAATTTATTTATGAATTTAATTTAGTAATATATAAAATTACAAATCAATAATGTTGTTTATATGACTAAAGTTTTGCGTTTTACTTTTTTAACCTCGCTGTTGCTCAGATATTTTCAAATCTTTGCGATTTTGAAAATGCGATTTAAAAATTGCGATTTAAAAATAGCAAGTTAACTTTTGTAGTATATTTACCTTAATATACATTTGTCACAATTTTAGTAGATAAGCACCCATAAAGTAGAGTAATATAATTTAATTTACCTTGTTTTATTGAGGGGATACAAAATAAATTTATTATTCTTTTATTATTCTTTTATTACAAATTTTATAATTGGATATTAATTTATATTAAAAACAAATTTTTAAATGTTGGATATTTAATTATCCAAAATGCAGTCAATTCAAACGATAGAGGAAATAAAGAAAAAATTTAAGAACAAATGGGTGTTGATGGGGGTTGCGGAAGAAGATAAGTTAGGGCGAACAATTAGCGGCAAGGTGCTTGCCAATAGCGAGAATAGAGACAATACTTATGCTATGCTGAAAAATTTTGTAGGAAAGTATGTTTACCACTTCTACACAGGTGAAATTCCTGAAGAAGGATATGCGGTGGCTTTTTAAAATGGCTGAACACAAAATAAAAAGAGGTGTCGGAGTTATTACATTTGAGATAGAAATAGAAGATAAAACAGGAAAATAAAAAATAAATATGGCATTAGATACGGGAGCAAGATATGTTATAATGACATGGAACTTTGCAGAAATTCTTGGTTACGAATCAGACGCCACAACAAAAAGAATACCTATAATTACCGCGAGCAGCGTCGAAAAAGTGCCGCTTATAATTTTAAAATCTGTCAGCGTGCTTGGTAAAAAAGCGGAAAATGCCCCCGCGGTGGTTTATAATTTCATAGATAAAAGTTATGTTGATGGACTTTTGGGATTGAGTTATCTTATGAACTTTGATATTTACCTATACTTCAGAAAAGATGTATTGAAAATAAATTAAAATCACGCATTCAAACTTGGATAAATTTCATAAAATTTAATAAATTTAAAATGTATAAAAAAACAAAGATATTAATAATATTAGGAATATTGTTATTTTTAACAAATGTAGATGCGTATAATAATTGTATTTGTGATAAATCAAATGTGGGCAGCAATCCATCAATTGTTTTTAATCAAAACTTTCAAAATTATAATCCTCCTATTACAACCATGCCATGGTGTTCTATTAATCCGCCATTATTAGGAAGAGATTTACATTTTTATTTATTTTTGGCAGGAGTGTTTGTAATGGTAGTTTTATTATTATCATTCTCGAGAATAGATTGGATGTGGGGTATTTTTGTAATTGGTTTTTATATGTTATTTAATAATTTATTTAATTTCTTTTGCTTTCAATATCCATTTCCGCTTATTGTGCTAATGTTTTTATTAGGAGCAGCAGTATGGTATTTCAAAGGACGGAAAATTTCATAAAATTTAATAAATTTAAAATGGCATCAATTGTATTTTATTTTGAGGTTCATCAGCCGAGACGACTGAAATGGTTTTGGCCTGATAGTGTCCGAAATGAAAATGTGGAAAATATTGAGAAATTTTACTACGACGACGATGAAAACAAAAAGATTTTTGAAAAGGTAGCGAAAAAGTGTTACTGGCCGACAAATAAAATTTTGCTTGGTTTGATAGATAAATTTAAGAATCAGAATAAGCGATTTAAAATTGCATTTTCAATAACGGGAACATGGCTTGAACAATGTGAAAAGTATGAACCCGCATTGCTTGACACATTTAAGCAGATGGTGGAAAGCGGTTGCGTAGAATTTCTTGATGAAACATACTATCACAGTTTAGCAGGACTTTTTGCAGATAAAAGCGAGTTTAGAGAGGAAGTAAAATTACACAGGAATGCAATGAAGGAAATTTTAAATTTTTCCCCGAAGGTGTTCAGGAATACAGAATTACTTTACAATAATGAAATTGCAAAAGAAGTGGAAAATTTAGGATATGCCGGAATTTTTACGGAAGGTATTGAAAGAATATTAGGTGGAAGAAGTCCGAATTTTATATATAATGCAAAAACAGATAAATCAAACGATAAATCAAATAAATCAAACCTTGCTGTCTTGCTGAAGAATTATAAAATGAGCGATGATATTGCGTTCAGATTTTCGTGGAGAAACTGGAATGAATTTCCTTTGACAGCAGATAAATATGCGAGATGGCTTTCTGCCAGTGAAGGAGAGGTTATAAATTTATGTATGGATTATGAGACATTCGGCGAGCATCAGTGGGCAGAAACAGGCATATTTGAATTTCTGAAATTTTTGCCGGATGAAATTTTGAAACATGAAAATCTGGACTTTTTAACTCCAACAGATGCGATTTCAAAATATAAAAACACAGATGTGAACAAAGGTAAGATAATTGATGTTCCGTGGGATAAGACAATTTCATGGGCTGATACCGAGAGAGACCACAGTGCGTGGCTTGGAAATCATAATCAGCTGTTGTGCTTTTCGGAAGTTCAGCGCATCGCTTATTTAATTGGCAAAATTTCAGATGAATCGGCAAAGCTCGAATTTAAAAAAATCTGGAGGTATCTGCTTACGAGCGACCATTATCATTATATGTCTACAAAAAATATTGCCGACCAGGAAATCCACAATTATTTCAGCAACAGAACCAATGCTTATGACGCAGCAGTAAATTTGATGTCAATAATTTCCGATTTAAAGGAGAAAATTTTAATTCAACTGCTCAATGAGGCAACATATCAAAAAGAAAAAATAAAGCAGGAAAAAGAAATAATAGAAACTGAACAAAGAAAAGAGACACATATGAGGAGCAGGATATTTAAAATGTGAGGAAAACTTTAAATTTGTAAATTTATTTGGTAACTACTCACAGGTTAACAAAATTTACTGAAAATTTATAAATAAATTTTCAATCTTAAAAAATATTTCAAATATTTTTTAATACCTGCAAAACTTTCAAAAAATACAATTTTAAAATCTCAAAGATTTTAAAATACACGAACGAAGTGAGCGTAAAAATCAAAAAATTTACCTGTAATTTTTTGGGCGGGTGAGTAGTTACTTTATTTGTTATATACTTTAAAATGTTAAAAATGCAGGGGAAAAATTTATCTTTGGTATTTGCAGCAGGTGTCGTCGGAATTGTTTTAATTCTCGTCTTGATTTCCGGATGTATGGAAAATGCTCAAAATAAAGAAGTAAATGATACAACTTACTATAAAAGTATAGCGAAGGATAACATTAAGACAGAATATGAATGGAAGATTCTTGAATTAAAGGCAACTACACTCAAAGCGGCAAGCGAAAATGATGAATTAATTGAAAACGAAACCGAAGAAATTTTGAAAAATCTTACAAAGGATAATTTATTAAACGCGGCGGATGAATATGGATTGGGCGAGGAAGAAATTTCCTACATAAAAGGCATGACTGCAGAGGACTTTGAAAATTTCAAAAATGAAACATTGAAGCCCTACGCCACTGATGAGGCAAAGAAAAATATAATAGATACAATTAAGGAAGCCGCTGATGAATATAATTTTACAATATTGGATGTTAAATCAAAGGATGAAATAAAAAACATTGATACCTATTTTGATGCCTATTCAATTGGTGAAGGGATGAAGGAAGATGTAAAAAAAAAGATGAATAATGGAACTTATGTTGCTATTATTGAGATGGATGTTGCCACAAAATTTAATGTTGCTGAAATTTGCGATGGAAAAGGAAAGATCATTAAATGAGGAAGTGTTGCTGTAAATAAGTAAGTAATTTATTTTTGGTGGGCATTACTTCTTAGTCACTACCAAAATTTATTAATTCGTCAATATTTTGTGCCGGAGTCATTTTGATATATTACATAACCATCATTTAACATTTGAAAGAAGTTTTTTATTATAATTAATTACCGCTGGTAAATTATTTATATTTATTAGAATGTCATTTGTAATGTCTATGTAATCACGATCGTTTATGGGATTAACTAATAGTATTCTCTCATTTCTATAATCGAGTTTGACAAATAGATTATAGTCAATCTGCTGACTTTTTACACTATTGAAACAGATTAATGAATCGAATATTGGGTGTAAAATGTTGATAGATTCACTATAACATATTATTGTTCTAAATTTAACTTTTCTTGAGATAATTTTTTATTTATAACTTTTTTATAGGACTCCATTATTTCGTATCCAACATAATTTCTTTCCAAATCTCTTGCCACCTTTAAAGTTGTTCCGGACCCTGCAAAAGGATCAAGAACAGTGTCTCCGACATAAGTAAAAAGACGAATACACCTATAAACTATTTCTTCAGGCATAATTGCAGGATGTTCTCCAAAAGCAGAATCTTTTTTATTAGGAATAGGAATATTCCATATTTGTTTCGTCCATTCTATCCATTCTTTTTCAGTTAACTTACTTTTTTCTTTTAGTTCTTCAGGCAGATTATTTAATGGCTTTCCATCCTTAACATAAACAGTTACGAACTCTATAGTATTTTGAGCATAAAAATTTCGTGGGTAGGGATAACTTCCAAACATCAATGCTTTAGACGGATTTGTTCTGTTCCAAATATACATATCGTATAAAAATAAATTTGTTTCTCTCAAAATAGAATGTTGTATATCTGCATTAATATCAAAAATATGCCTATTATAGTGGGTATCCATCTTACTTTTCATCATAGGCATCAAAGGAACATTAATTATTAATTTGCCATTAGGAACAAGAACTCTTTCGCATTCTTTCCAGACACATAATAGTTCCTGAATATACTTTTTGTAATCTTCAATATCTCCAATTTGTGAGTCATTCTTTTCAGAAAGCTTTTTATTTTGATATCCGTCTTTTGAATAATCTTTAATATTAAAATATGGTGGAGAAGTTATAATTAAATGAATGGAATTATCAGAAATTTCCGACATATTCCTTGCGTCCTTATAGTAAACTTTATTCAACCAATTTTCTTTCATTTTAATTTATTATTGAAGTTTTGTGTCTATATTAAGTTTTAATTGTCTATAATTGGTTGCGGTAAATAAGTAATGTAATTTATTTTTGGTGAGCATTACTTCTTAGTCACTACCAAAATTTATTATAGGTTAAATTTATTGAATATATCTTGTCACATCACTATTAACCTCTGTCGGTTGAACTGTTTGCTCTTTTCCCAGATGAACATGCGGAATTGGAAATGGCGGAGGAAGTTGTATCTCTCTTGAAATAACTGCGGTCTCCATCATACAATTAGAAATTATGGAGTTATGGACAGTTTCTGCCATCTCCTGCGGAAGGTGCTTATTTTCACTTGACTCCCATTCTTTAAGTGCATTATTTGCTTCTTCTGGATTTGCTGGAACATAAATTTCTCCCTCTATTCTTATAAATCCAATATTCGGCTCATAATTACTTGCGAAAACAAATCCCACAGATAAACCGTTTTCTGCCTTCGTAAGATGTGTTAAAGTGCTTTTGCTGCTTATCTGTATTGTTTGTCCGCTTGTTCCGCTTCCGAATTTTCTTGATTCAATTGCTTTATAACTTGCAGTTACATTCATTTTGGTTTTATCTTTTTGATTTATTATATTACATGACTATCGGCTATCAACCGAATTAAATATTACTATTTAAATACTTGTATTTCACGACTATCGGCAATTAACCAAAGTAGATTATACCACTTACACAAATATTTTTGCACAAAATGGTAACCTTCAGTTTGGTTGCACATCTACTTTGCAGCCGATACTCATGTATTATTGAATTTGATTTATTATTAATTAGAAAGGAATAACAAAAAGGACATAAATTTTACATAAATTTTACATAAATTTTATAAACAATAAACAATGATAAATTTTACCGAAATTTTGAAAATTTATAATATTGTAAGACTTTATGATTATCAGGAAAAAGCAATAGCTGAAATAGACAAAGGAAAAAATTTAATTGTTTCAACGCCCACAGCAAGCGGAAAAACCCTGCTTGCAGAATACGGAATAGTCAGGGCATTAAATAATAACGGAAAAGCCATATATGTTGTGCCGATGCGTGCATTAGCAAGCGAGAAGTTCAGGGAATTTGAAATTTATAAAAATTTTGGATACAAAGTAGTGCTTGAAAGGGAGGATATGGAAAGTTTAGATTTGAAACACTGAAATACAAATACAGCCGTTTAAATTTTGATGTTTTATTCACTAAAATTCTGTGTTATTGTGTTTATTTGCTGATTTATCAGGAGGTATATTTCTGCTCGATTTTTCTTTTCGCACATTTAAATAGAAATTTCTGTAAAAACAGCAGAGATATGCTTATGTTAATAGATTATACTTGTAATTAATAAATATGTCTTAAAAATGGATGATAAAATTTCCCAGATTTCACAATTTACGAGCGAAGCGAGTAAATACACGAACGAAGTGAGCGTAATATTAAAGGATGTTCTGGCAAAGATAAAGCCGTCAGCTGACCTAAAAGCAGAAAAGCACGACATAGCAAAATGTCTGCTCGCAGAGATTAAAAAATTAGGTAAGCATGCGGAAATTGTCGGTTCGCTTGCCAAAGATACAGACCTTGCTTATACTGCTTATGATACCGATATAGATATTTTTATCAAATTTCCCGTCCGATTTAAGAAAGATGACTTGGGAAAGATAGTCATTGAAATAGGGGAGAAAATTTTAACCGATTGTGAGATTGACTATGCAGAACATCCTTATATTAAGGGAAAATTTAAAAATTTTTCAATAGAACTCGTGCCGTGCTACGACTTTGGCGAAGGAATATTCGGCGACTTTAAAAATATAGCAACATCTGTTGACAGAACAATATATCACACGAAATATGTCAAGGAAAAGATAGAAAAGATGGAAAAGATGGAAAAGATAGAAAAAACAAGCAATAAAATTTCTTTAAACGATGAAATACGACTTTTAAAGCAGTTTATGAAGGGTTGTAATGTCTACGGAGCAGAGGCAAGTGTTAAGGGATTCAGCGGTTATCTTGCCGAACTAATGTGCATTTATTCTGGTTCTTTTATTAATGTTATTAAAGGTGCATCGAAGTGGAAATTAAACACATTCATAGATATTGAAAACCAGTGGGAAGGGCAGGGAAAAATTTTGTTTGACGAACCCCTGATTGTCATTGACCCCGTTGATAAGAACAGGAATGTTGCCTCAGCAGTAAGCGAGGAAAATATGGCTAAATTTATCTATGCGTGCAGAAAGTTTTTGTTAAGTCCGTCAATTGACTTTTTTATCAGTGCTAAAAAAAAAGAAAAGAGCACAAAAGAAGAAATTTTATCGGCTATAAAAGAAAGGGGAACAAAATTTATTGCAATAAGATATGAGCATCAGTATATAAATATAAACAATTTATATCCTCAATTAGAAAAAACACGAAAGACATTAATAAAACAAACGGAAAAATTTAAATTTTGTGTTATGAATTCAAAGTCATACACAAGTAAGGACTGCACCAAAAGCTTGATGTTATTTGAATTTGAAATTTTTGAACTGCCGAATGTTGAAATAGTTATTGGACCTCCGATAGATACATCCCTTGCCGATCAGGAGTCATTCATAAACAAGCACGGACAGAGAAAATTAAATGGCTGGAGATGGATTGCTACACAGGAGAGGAAATTTAAAAATGCGGTTGATTGTCTGAAATTTTTACTTTCGCAAAGACATGGATTCGGAAAGGAATTTGTAAATTTAGATGGAAAAATTGAGGAAGATGAAGAAATTTTAAAAGAACCTGAAATAATAGAGATATTAAAAGAAATGTTGTAAATCTGTAAATCTTGCAAAATTTTGATTTTACTTTTTCAATGATTTGCACTTACTCAATACATCCAAAAATTCATCACATTCCTTCTTTGAAATTATTAAAGGTGGAAGCAATCGAACAGTATTGCCCGTATAAATCGTTAAAATTCCGTTTTCAATTAACTCCATAACTGTTTTTTTTGCATCTTCAACATCAATTCCTATTAATAATCCCTTTCCTCTTATCTCTTTTATTTTTAAATTTTTTCCCTTTAATTCATTTAAATTTTTTATCAGATATTCCCCCATAATGCGGGCATTTTCAGGCAGGTTGTTGTAAGTTATATAATCAATCGCGGCATTTGCCGATGCACACGCAAGTGGATTTCCGATGTATGTTCCGCCATGCTCTCCCGGATTAAAATCAATTCCTCTGCAAAGCATTGCACCGATAGGAAAACCCCCCCCCATTGCCTTGGCAATACATACAACATCGGGCATTATATTTTCATATTGGAAACAAAACATCTTTCCTGTTCTTCCAAAGCCCACTGCAACTTCATCAACGAGCATATAAATTCCCTTTTCATCGCATAATTGCCTGACTGCTTTTAAATATCCTTTGTCTGGAATTATTGTTCCTGATTCCGACTGAATCGGTTCAAGTAATACTGCCGCCGTATTTTCGGTAATTGCTTTTTCCAGTGCGTCAATATTATTGTATTCGGCAAATTTTGTAAAAGGAATTAACGGCTCAAACGGTTTTCTGAAATTTTCCTTCCATGTTAAACTTAATGAGCCAAGTGTTCTACCGTGAAAATCGTGTTCCATAGCAATAATTTCTTTTTTCTTTCCCCTCCGGACTAATTTTATTGCTGCTTCAACCGCCTCTGTTCCGTCATTTGTAAAGAATACCTTTTCCATTCCGCTGATTTTTGTAAGTTTTTCCGCAAGTTCAATTTGTGGAATTGTATAAAGCCAGTTCGAAGTATGCATTAAAATTCCTACTTGCTTTTTTATTGCTTTAACAACCTCTTTATTACAATGCCCGACACTGTTTACCCCGATTCCGGCAAACATGTCCAGATACTTCGTTCCGTTAACATCCCATAAATACATTCCTTTTCCTCTTTCAATCACAACAGGCAATCTTGAAAATGTATGCGTATAAAATTTTGCCTCTTTTTCAATTATCTCCTTATCTTTAAAATTTTCCATTTTAAATTTGATGTTTCATATATAAACAAAAGGTTATTAATTATGATACAAAATATAAAGTTTAAAAAATTGCTACATTTAATTTATTACCTTGTAATACCAAATTTATTACCTTGTAATACCAAATTTATTACCTCGTAATACCAAATTTATTACCTTGTAATACCAAATTTTTATATAATTTATTGTATTATAATACCTAATTTTTTATTAAAATAATACATTATACTACAATGAATATTGAAACTTTAAAAGAAATAATAGTTGATCAGGAAAAAGAAATAGATTTAATAATAAAAGAACAAAAGATAATAAAAAGAGACGTAACGGAACCATATAGCAAGTTTATAAAAAAAGATATCATAATAGTTATCACAGGGGTAAGAAGATGCGGGAAGTCAGTATTGTGTCATCAATTATTAAACAATAAAAAACACAGGTATATAAACTTTGATGATGAACGACTAAAAGGATTAAAAGCAGATGAGCTCAATAATGTATTGAAGGCATTTTATGAATTATATGGCGATGCATCAGTTATTCTTTTAGATGAGGTACAAAATGTAGATGGATGGGAAATGTTTGTGAACCGACTGAATAGAATGGGAATAGAAGTAATTGTTACAGGAAGCAATTCCATGCTTTTAAGCAGCGAGATGGCAACTCATATCACAGGAAGGTATATTCCTTTAATACTATTTCCTTTTTCTTTCAGGGAATTTCTTAAATATGAAAAGATAGAAATATTAAAGACCGATTTTTATGATAGCAAAAAGGCATCATTAATAAAGAAGAAATTAGAGGAGTACATTCAAATAGGCGGTTTTCCGCAGGTTGTGCAAAATAAGGAAATTTCAAAGGAATATTTATCATCTCTTTATGATTCAATCCTTTTGAAAGATATAGTGTTAAGGCACAAAGTAAGATTTAGCAATCAGTTAAGGGATATTTCAAATTATTTGCTTTCTAATCCAGGAGAAATAGTAAGTTATAACCGACTTACAAATCTTTTTGAGATAAAAAATATTCGTACTGTAAAGCAATATGTGTCTTATTTAGAAGAGGCATATTTAGTGTGCATGCTTAATAAATTTTCCTTTAAACAGCAGGAAATTATAAGAGCGAGAAAAAAAGCGTATCCGATTGATGTTGGTTTATCAAATATTGTATCTGTAATTTCGAGGGAAAATAAATGGAAGAAAATAGAATGTATCGTTGCATTGGATCTTTTGAGAAGAAAAGACGGAGAACTATTTTACTGGCAGGATCAACAGGGGAATGAAGTGGATTTTATTGTTAAAAAAGGAAATGACATTAAAGAATTAATACAGGTTTGCTATGATATTGAAAACGAACATACGAAAAACAGAGAATCACGTTCTCTTTTGAAAGGAAGTAAAGAATTAAAATGTTCTAATTTATCCGTCATAACCTGGGATTTTGAATCAAAAGAAGAAATAGAAGAAAAGAAAATAACCTTTATTCCCCTATGGAAGTGGTTGTTAAAAGTTAATAATGATTCGGCAACAAATGATGAAAATTCATTGATATAAACATTAGTGTCTTCTGTTGTGAGCAAAAAGGTATTAAATTTTTATTTGGGCCAAAGTATTCTTTAAATTTTCCGCTGCTTTCTTAATTTTGGTCCTTTCTTCGTCGGAAATTTTTAATTCTGCAATTTTCTCAACACCATTTTTTCCGATTCGTACCGGCAATCCGATAAATAATTCACCATTAATTCCGTAGTTTCCGTTTGAAAGAACAGAACATGGTAAAATTTCATTCGTATCTTTCATTATAGCATTAATCATTTTGGCAACGGCAACTCCCGGCGCAAAGTAAGCACTCGCCCCGAAATCAGCAATTGTTTTTCCCGCAGATGTTGTTTTTTTTGCCGCTTCATTTAATTTTTCTTTGTCTCCTTCCTTAATTTTTAGTCGTTTAAGCCGTACAGTGCTTTCCATAGGAACCATTCCTTCTCCGTGTATTCCGAGAACAATCGCACCGCTAACATCTTTTAGACCACAATTAAAGACATCTGCAATAAATTTTCTGTATCTCATAGAATCAAGTACACCTCCCATACCTATAATTTCTTTGCTGCTTTTATTGGAAATTTTATGGAGCGTTTCGTATACAACATAACTCATAACATCTAACGGATTTGACACGACGATTACCTTTGCATCAGGCGAAAATTTCGCAATGTCTTCTGCTATTACTTTGATTATTGCAGCATTTTCGGAAAGTAATTGCTCTCTCGTCATTCCGGGTCCTCTCGGCTTTCCAGCTGTTATTACAATAATGTCAGAATCCGCTGCATCTTTCCTATTATCACTCGCAAAAATTTCAACATCGTTCATTACTGCGTCTTTTATGTCTATCGCCATTCCTTTCATTAAATTTAATGCCTGCGGAATATCTATCATTGCTATCGTATTTTTTGTATTTTCGTTTCTTTTATTTTTTCTTTTATTTCCCAAAATTTCTGCTATATTTCTGACACAACTTGAACCAACCCTGCCTCCTGCACCTATTACTGAAATTTTTACCACTTTAAGTTTTCTTAAATTTTCAAAATTTATTTTTTATTTTTTATCTATTTAAATTATGTTTATATTACTATAAGCAAGCATTCCAAGAATAATTATTGCTGAGAATATATTTGTATATTTATCTTTTTTTCTATTTTTAATTGTAATTTTTATTTTTAATGCAACAAAGCACAATAAAGCACAACAAACCAAAAATTAAAAGATGTGCAAATGCAAATATTGCGACAGGAAAGCGTATGAGAAAGGCGAGTATTGTATTTTCCACTGCAACAAAGAGAAATTCACAGAGAAAGAAATAGAAAACTTTAAAACTATATTCTGGAAGGAATTTAAAGCACAGGAAGAAAGTGAAGCAAAAAAATTTAACTTTAGTGGTTTTATTTTTCCTGATAATTTTTCTTTTGAAAAAAAAGAATTTAAAAAACCAGTAGACTTTAGGGGTGCGGAATTTAGCGGCGAGGCAAACTTTGAGG
>JAGTWP010000042.1 GCA_018260755.1 Candidatus Altarchaeum sp.
TTTTCGGTTGTATTCATTTTATTTTTTGTTTTTATTTCTTTCTGTTAAAATTATCCTTTGGTAACAAGATTGTCAATTTTTAAATTTTGTCTTACTTATATATAATGATGTCTTTAACAGTAAATTTTAAATTTCATCAGTTCATTCGATTATTTCCTTTGCTGCTGTTTTTTCTGCAATATCATCAAGTTTTTTAGGTGCGTATTTTTCAAGGAACATTTAAATTTATTATGCGAATTAGAATATAAATTTTTTGTTTTGATAATAAAATAACTATTTATGATTTCGGAATATTAAAATTTTTACAAATCCTGGGCGGACTTTTGTTATTTTCCACATAATTAAATAAAGTCATTTCCTGTTCTTGCTGTCTGCTATCCATGACTTTGCGGTTATTTGTTTGCGGTCTGTATCTTCCTGTAAATTTACCTTCTTCTTTTCGCTCTTTAAATGTCTTTAATACAACATGTTTTGCAGTTTCTTCCTTGACGGATTTTATTTCTTTTTCATAATTTTTTAATCTTTCCTGTGCATGTTTGACATATTCGTCTGAAATTTCAATACCTATAAAATCATGCTCCAATATTTTTGCCGCAACCAATGTTGTTCCGCTTCCGCAGTATGGATCAATCACAACGCCCTTCTTTTTGTCCATTATTGAATAAATTACTCTCACAGGTAATTCAACAGGAAAAGGAGCAGGATGTGAATTTTCTCTTTCCGGTGAAAATCTCCATATTGATGTTAATAATGCATGCATTGACTTTAATTCTTCACCAATTAAATCGTTTCCTTTTGGTTTGTAAAGCCAGTATATTCTTTCATCAATCTGCCAGAATCTCCATCCCCTAATATTTGCTGCAATCATTCTGTCCCATGTTATTTCCTGTCTGATTAACCATTTTGTTTTTCTCAGCCAATCCATAGGATGGAAGATTATCCCTTTTTCCCATCTTATTTTGTGGTTATAAAAGAATACCCTCTGTCTTAGTAGTTCTAAAAATCTCATTCAAAACATCTATCTGATTTTTTTGGTATTATTCTTCGGGTAATTTATCGGTAACCCCAAAATATTTTACATTTTTGATCAGCCATCCTTTATTCTTATGTTCAAACTTAGATGATTTACTACCATTTTAAAATTTCTTCTAATACCCTATTCACATCGCTGCAATCTTCCCTTTCTATTGCAACTTGTAATTTTTTAAGATTCTTTGAATATTTCTCTGTTAAAGGAGATGGTGTGGTCTCCTGTATGAACCTATAGAGGTACATCGCATCCTCCCAATGGTCTGAACTGGCTTCCTGCCATAATCTACCTAAATTAAAAATAAAAATTTCATTAGGTAATTGTGTATCTGTTTTCATTTTTTCACATTGAATGTATCTGAGTAAACTTTTTCTAATTTATCTCTTGGTAATAATTTTATTAAAGATGCCATATCACATACTTCAAGAGGACAATCTTTCCAATTATGTAACCAACATATAATTATATCACACTTGTCCACCGGATGTTTGTGTTGTTTAAAATTTAAACTTTCATATTCAAATTCGGCATATTCTCTTGTCCAACCTTTGCCATTAAATCTTCTGATTGTTACATCAGGAAAACCGCTTCTTATTTCTTCTACTATCATTCCTAACTCTTCAAATATCATACCAAAAAGAAGTACAACACCCATTTCATTAACCGGCGCATAGACAAGACCCCCATACTTTATTGGTTTTCCTACTATTGAGATATCACGCCCACTCTTTTTGCTTACTCTAACTCTTTCAAGATGTTTTTCCTCCGATAAAATATCTTCATGTTTCTTTGGACAAAACCGAAAACGATAGCGTTTTCCGATTATGACAGGTTCTATAGTTACAAAGTCCCCAGGTTTTACACTATGTCTTCTATACCAACCCTTAACACCAAAAAAGCGTTTACATCGGGGGTCATAAGTAAGTGTGTGTACCTTATTATAGCCATCAAACACTGCCTCAATTTTTATACTATTTTTACCCTCAGGTAAACTTAACTCAGGTTTTTTACCCACGGGAATAATTCCATAATCCAGATATATCTTAGTAAGTTCACTGATTATTTCATCTTTTTTCATAATTAAATTATGTTTATATATATGTCTGTCTCCTCTAAATGAGTAATTGGTAAATTAAGGTCTTCACATTCTATAAAATCCTTGTAATCAAAATCTGCACTTCTTAAAAATTGCCCTTTTATACTTGCACTTCCATTTAATTTGCCTTGCCATGTTTCAATTTTGTTTTCCAGATTTTTTACAAAATCCGGTGAAGTGAAAGGAAACTCAATTATGTAAATCAGTTTACCGTCTGCAAATCCGCTTACTAACATATTCAAGTCCTTTTCCTGTTTGTCTCTTTGCAATCTTGCGGGGGTGTAATCAGTAAAATTTCCTCCTCCATTTAATTTTGCAGGACTTGTTTTTCTCTCCCTCTTTTTATATTTTTCAAATTCTTCCGTATCAAAAATTTTTTGGTTTCGCTTCACATTTTAGAGTTTTTCCCGGAGCAAATGCATCTTGTTTAAAACCATTATATCCAATCTTTGTCTCTTTATGTTTATATCCTGCCAAAGTAACGGTTAAAAACTCCCGTATTGTTGATGAATTCTTGTCATTTATATACATCGTCAGTAAATCAACAAGCATTCCTATGATAGTGTCTTTGGATTTTCCTATAAAATAACTACTTAATTCTTGGTGAGTTCCCGTTGAATAGATTTTTACCACATTTGCTAATTCTTGATTCATAATATCTCAATATTAAATTTTAAAAATTTAAACATTAAAAATTTATTTTTAGAAACAATTAACAATTTCATAAAAATTTAAATGTCTCAAATATCCCTGACATGTACTATAACAAGTGCTTTTCAAGGATATAATCAATATCAATATTTAGAACATGTTTCTAATATCTCCATCTTTTAATTGGTATTCCATCATGCAATGCTTCTATGCCTCTCAATGTCGCTATCATCTCTATTGTAGTTCCCTTTAATTTCTTTGATATATAATATGTCTTTCCGTTGAATCGAAGTTTCCCATCCTTTTTTATTAGATTATGACTATTAAAAAATTAAAATTTATGCAATTCGTAATCCGTCAAAATTTTGAGGTGCGGTTGCATCTATTCCGAAAAATTTATTTATCGCATAAGCAAAATTTATACATTTCTCTTTTTCACCGTGAACAACGAAAATCCTCTTTGGCTTCGGATTTATTTTCTTAATATATCCTAACAACTGTTTCTTATCCGCGTGTCCCGAAAATCCGTCAACCGTTGAAATTTGCATCTTAATTTCAAATCTTTTTGGTTTTCCATTATCCTGCAAAATAACCTCTTTTTGTCCCGTCTGTATTTCTTTTCCAAGAGAACCGCTTGCCTGATACCCGACAAAAATCAATGTGTTTTTTTCGTCATTGCTTAGTCCCTTTAAGTATTCCAGAACAGGACCTCCGGTCATCATTCCAGCAGTAGCAATTATAATAGCCGGATCAGGAGAATTTATGAGTTCATCTCTTTCTTTCATACCTTTTACCTGGTGGAAATTTTCATACAAGAAAGGATTATCACCCTCATAAGTGCGATTTTTTAAATAAGAGTTTAAATATTCCGGATAAATCGTATGAATTCCAGTTGTTTCCCATATCATTCCGTCCAAATATATCGGCACATTAATTTCCCTGTGTCTTTCTAATACAAGCATAACATCCTGCGATCTTCCGACGGCAAATGCGGGGATTAAAATTTTTCCTTTTCTTTCAATTGTTTCCTGTATTTTTTTTATTAAATTTTCCTCAGCATCCCTCCTGTTCGGCTGTTCATCATTTTTACCTCCGTAAGTTCCTTCAATTACGAGCGTTTCAACCCTGACAAAATTTACATTTGCCGGCTCTAATAACCTGACATCTCCGAATTTTATATCTCCCGTATAAACGAGATTATGTAAGCCATCTCCGATATGAATATGAATAATAGAAGATCCAAGAATATGTCCTGCATTATAAAATGTTAATTTCATATCCGGAGTTATATTCGCCACCTCTTCATAGTCGAGTGTAATTGTATGCTTAATTACTTCTCTTATATCATTTGCAGAATATAATGCGGGTTCTTCATTCTTTTCCCATACTTTCATCGCATCTATTAAAAGCAAAGTCATCAAATCCCTCGTTGGTTCTGTGCAATAAACAGGCCCGCGATATCCGTATTTAAACAAATATGGTAAAAATCCGCAGTGATCCATGTGTGCGTGTGAAATAATAACTGCATCTAGTTTATCTATTGCCAGATCAGCAGCTCTGAAATCAGGAAATCTGTTTTTTCCCTGTGCGGCAACATTTATTCCGCAGTCCAGCAGGATATTACTTTCAGGTGTTTTAAGCAGAAAACAGGATCTTCCGACTTCCGATGCTCCTCCCAATGGCATAATTCTTACCCAATCAGGGGGCGATAACGGAGAACGATAAATTTTGTTGCCTATATCCTGTAAAATTTCCTGTCTTTCATGCATTAAATTTTTCGGTTCTTCAAAAAGCTCTTTCCACTCTTTTCTCTTTGCCAAATTTATAGTTCTTTGTGTTTCTGTATTTATTCCCATAATTGTTTTTCTTACACTGTCAACAATTTCGGAGTTAATCTGGGGTTTTCTCACAACCTGGGCATTCCACCCTGTTTGTTTCCAGACCTCATTCAGTGTCTCTCCGTGTTTGCCTATTACCATTCCTAACTTTTCCGCTTCAATATATACATTTTCAAAATACGGGTCAAAATTTATATCGGTTATGTTTGCCTCTTTGGGAATTATTTTATTTATTTTTTTGATTGCTGACTGCGGATCCAAAAGACCTGACACTCCGCTCCTTAATATTATTCTTTTTTTCAGCTGTAATGCCAAATCCCTTATCTCATCCATATGCTCTGTAAAATACTTTCTGTTATTTACATAAACAACAATTCTCGGACCCTCGGCAACAATCTTTGTCACTTTATCTCCCAAACGTTGCTCTATTGTGCGCTTTATATCTTTTAATTCCATCTTTACTTTATGTTTCTTTATATTTGATTTGTGTTAGAACTTTACCTATTCTTATTTTCTTTTTGATACGTTTATTTTATCAGAAAAATTATGTATGTTTATTTTATCAGAATATTTACAGGTATTTAAAAAATTTAAAAATTTGATTGGATATATGTTTCTAAAATCCGCTTATATTATTATTTGTTGCCAATAACACCTGCACCTTACATACAATTTATAATAATTCTAACTATGTTCGAGGTTTATAACAATATACCTACCAGTTAAAAAATATATCTTTTAAGATTGAAAAAATTTATTTTGAATTTCATTATTTTGACATACCAAAAATATGTGCCTCGATAATTAAATAATCACTTATATTAATTAATACCATGATAACTTAAACAAATAAAACCGTAAGTTGTAACTAACATCTGAAAATAATTATGAAAGGAAGTAAATAAATAAAGAATAAAAATAAACCATAGCGTCAAGATAGTCTTGTATACGTTATGAGTTCTCGTTGAAATCAAAACTTTCTACAATAATTATCAACATATAGAAAATGTTTATGTTAATAAATAGATAAAGTTATAATATATAAAAATAGAGTCGTGCTAAACAGGTAATGATAAGTTACCATCAGGGATATGTCTATTTAGGTTTATCTCGGTTGATCCACATTCAGGACAAACTATTTATTCTACCTTGCTTTAAAATCATATTTGTTGAATCATAATTAGAATTGGGATTAATATTTAAAATATCCTTACATCTTTATCACTGCCCCAAAAACAACTTAAAGAAATTATAGAAAAAGGTGAGTCCGAAGAGGCAGAATTCAAAAAATCAACCGCGCAATTAGAAAATGGCTGGCAGGTCATTATAAGAGCAAGTGAAAGAAAAACCCAGTATATCTTGTCATAAAATGACCCTAATGACCAGAAACAAATTAACAAATATATAAGTGCAACATAGTCAAGACATAACCAAATAAGATAACAGATAAATTTAAACAAAAAATTTAACCAAATTTGCTAAAATGTCAACCGCAAAAACCCTTGCAAAAGGAACCGCATGGATTTTGATAGCAGCACTCATCATAAAATTTCTTGCATTCATATATTACATAATTTTGGCAAGAACTGTTCCACAGGAAGAAATCGGACAATTCTTCTTTGTTTTAAGTGTTGTAGGTATAATTTCACTTTTTTCAGACCTTGGTTTGGGCTCAAGTGCCATAGGAAGATTTGTTCCTTTTTATGCGGGACAGGAAAAATTTAATTATGTTAAAAAGGTATTAAAAATTTCTGTCTCGGCGGGAACAATATTTTCAACAATATGTGCGATTTTTCTTATATTATTTGCTGGAAACATAGCCAATTTCTTTAATAAGTCATATCTAACACCTTTGTTTCAGATAATGGCTTCGTATTTTCTAATTATAAATTTTTACTATCTCGCCATTAACTTTTTACAGGGCAGAAAATTAATGAAATTTGTTTCATACATGCAAAGCATTCAGGAAATATTTAAGGTAATTTTAACCGTAATTTTTTTATTCTTTTTCGGATTTACTACTCACAGTATTGCATTCGGTTTTGTTCTTTCATTTTTATTTGCCGCATTTTTCGGATGGTTCTGGACATTAAGAGAATACAAATCACTGCCAAAAACGAATGAAATTGCAAAATTTATTCCATTGTTAAAACAAATGGTGCCTTTTGGATTAACAATGGTTTTAATTAGTTCCATGGGAATAATAAACAGTTATACGGACAGGATAATGATAGGATATTTTTTTCCCGGAACAGAAAGTGATAAAATGATAGGAATTTATACAATGGCAATTGCTTTTTCTTCAGTAATCGGAATTTTTGTCGGTGCAATAGCAAGCATATTTTATCCTGTAATTACAGAGTTGTGGGCAAAGAAAAACACAGAAGAGATGCAAAAAACAACAACAACAGTAATAAGATGGATTCTTATAAGTTCCATTCCGATGCTTCTCGTAATGCTAATATTTCCGATTCAGATTTTAACCATTGTTTACGGACAAAATTTTGCATCAGGATGGCTTGTCTTAATTATTGCTTCAATATATATCTTCATATCCTCTCTTTCTTTACCGCTCCAGTATATTCTTGCCGCAATGAACAGGCTGGATGTAACACAAAAAATTATTGCAGTCGGAGCGGTAACAAATGTTCTGTTAAATTTTATCTTTGTTCCTTTGTATAACATAAACGGTGCTGCCTTCACAACATTGGTGGCTACAATTATTATGACCTTTTTATTTTTAAGAACATCCAAAACCACGAACATTAAATTTCCGAAAGATATTTATAAGCCGCTCATTGCAGGTATTTTAGCAGCAATTATTTTGTATATGGTGGCAAGTTTATTCAACTTTGATGAAGTTTTAATAAATTTCGTATCGCAAAGTGTTGCCGGAAAAGATACATTTTCGGAAATTTTGCTGAAATTTTTAAAGGTGTTTATTCTCGGAATTTTTGTTTTAATGAGTTTTTTAATATACCTGTTCTTTTTGATTAAATTTAAGGCATTTCATAAAGAGGATGTAGAAATTATGGCAGGAGGGATGAGAAGGGCAAAAATTCCCGAAAAATACATTTCGCTTGTTGAAAAAATTTTATTGAAGTAATTGATTTATTACCTAAAAATTACAAAAAATACTAACGGTTTAGTATATATTACAATTAAAACAATAAAAACCGCATCAAATTTAAGTAAATCTTCACAGGTTTCAATTTCGTTAAAATCGTTAAATGCTTTCAGTGGTTGTTCATCTCATCATAATGATCAGACCGCCCGTTACTCATCATAAAGCATTAAATAAGTTCAGATGGGACCGGAGGGATTTGAACCCTCATCTCCGGGTATCTCCAATGCATGGTTGATATTTGTATTATACAAATTTTTTCGTCATAGCCAAAAATCACCTCACTTTCGTTTGGAGATTTCAACTTTCGTTGAAATGGCTCAGCGCTCCAGCTAAAATTTCTGGAGCCCATCAGGATGCCAGGTTACCCCACAGCCCCCAAATTTATCAAAACAATCAAAATCAGAAATAAATAAAAAAATAAAAACAAAAAATATTTATTAAATTTAATTTATTAATTTAAAAGAATTTTAAGGGAAACAAAACATAAATTCAAAATATTAAATTTTTCATGCCCTGTTCTTTCTTACTTTATGTCCTGCTGGTGTCAGACCTCTGAACACTCTGTGCTTTTGTTTGGGGGCACATAAATAATTCACATCTTTGTCTGCCATTATTACGGGATGATACGGATCCACCATTATTACTTCAAAATATTTGTACTGCCCATCCTCATAAAGCGGATAAGAAGCTAAAATTTCCAGATTCATAAATTTTCTTTGTGTTCTTTCTTCCCCTATTCTTTGAATTGACTTTATCGGAGTTAGTTTTTTATATCCTGTTGGTTTCCTTCCTCCCGATGGAATGCCTGTATTTCTTCCCCCTTTTCTTACTCTGCAGACAGCCGTAACAAAGCCCTGCTTTGCTTTATATCCGTTCATTCGTGCCTTGTCTATTCGTATTGGCTTTTCTGTCTGAGTTATTGCTTCTTCATTATGTCTAAATTTCATTACTCTTTCTTTAACGACATCCCGCAAATCCCTGAAATTCGGATCTTTTAATTTTTTTCTCAGTCCTTTGTAAAGTAATCCTATGTGCTTATACATTGACGGCATTTTATTTTTGTGTTTATTTAGGTTTATTTTAAATTTTTGTGTTTATTTTGAATTAATAAAATTTTAGATGATATATTTTAGGTTAGTAATTTAATTTATAAGTATTTAAATTTACATATTTAAATTTTAAAATGGAAAATAAAAAGATAAACATGGGGATAGTAGCAGCAGAGTTTAATTACGATGTGACTTATGCAATGGTCGAACTCGCGAAAGAGCATGCAAAATTTTTAAATGCAGAAGTTGTTGAGGTAATGAAAGTACCCGGAACTTATGATATTCCTTTCGGGGTTAAAATTTTGCTGTCAAAAAAGAACATTGATTGTATCGTAACATTAGGAGCAGTCATTGAAGGGCAGACAGATCATGATGAGATTATTGCACAACAGGCATCAAGAAAGGTTATGGATTTATCACTTGAATTTAACAAGCCGGTTGCATTGGGAATATCGGGACCTGGAATGAGTCGTCTCGAAGCCCACGAAAGAGTGGATTATGCAAAAAGAGCGGTTGAAGCAGCAGTTAAGATGTGCAAAATTAAATTTGCGAATGAGGAAGAAGAAAAAGAGGGTGAGGAAGCGACTAAAGAACAAAAAATTGAAGAACCCGAAAAGGAAAGGGGAGAATGGATGAGTGCAGAAGAGTTTATGAATAAAATTACAGAAGGGAAAAGGGAAAAAAAGAAAATAGGAAGGCCAAAAAAGAAAAAAACATTTGAAGTAATGGCAGAGAAAACAAAGAAAGGTGAAGAAATAAGGGGCCCGGCAAAACTTAAAAAGATCAAGGATGAAGAAAAGAGGAAAATTATTGAAGAAATCAAAAAGAAAAGAAATATCACAACAAAAGAGGTAATGAATATGTTTAATGTTAAGAGAATCACAGCATGGAGCGCTATGAAAGAACTTATAAAAGAAGGATGGATTAAAACAGAAGGAAGAAGAAACAAAACCCACTACATTCTTGCATAAATAAGAATTAAAATTAACTATCAGAAGGTATAAAAATTACTGAAAATCCACAAGATTTTCAATCTTTAAAAATGTTTGAAGCATTTTAAAATACTGAAAATCCATACTGAAAATCTACCAGATTTTCAATCTTTAAAAATGTTTGAAGCATTTTAAAATACTGAAAATCCATACTGAAAATCTACTGGATTTTCAATCTTTTAAAATGTTTGAAGCATTTTAAAATACTGAAAATCTACTGGATTTTCAATCTTTAAAAATCACCTCGCTGATGCTCGGAGATTTTCAAAACTCTGCGTTTTGAAAATGTTTGGAGCATTTTTAAATAAGATTTTCGCTCTTATGTTGATTTTTACTGATAGAGATAAACACATTGTTGAATTTTTGCAAATTTTAAAATTCAAGCACAAGTTCAAATATCAATCCAAGTTCAAATACACTATAAAATGCAAAACACAAAAGTTCAATGATAATAGGTATATGAGCGAAGATTTTTAATCTTATTTAAAAATTTCATAAATTTTTAAATCTCCGAATGAAATGAGGTGACAAAATGTTTGAAACATTTTGTAAATATACAAACGAAGTGAATGTAAGATACGAAACAAAGTGAGTGGAACAAAGTAATCATAAGTGAAACCGTTTGTTGTGGATGAATAGTTACTAAATTTTTATAAAATGGGATGTGAAGAAGAAAAAAAAGAGCCGGAATGCATATTTTGCTTTTCCATAAAGGAATCAATACTTAAAGAGATTGACAAGGTAGCAGAAGAAGATATGAGCAACAGAGAAGTAATAGTTAAGAAAATGCTCGGATACGGATTAAGAGAGTTCAGAAAAGCAAAAGCGGCAAAGTTATATAAAGAAGAAAGACTGTCCCTTTCCGAAGCAGCGAAAATGGCGGGACTTACAATGAAACGTATGAAAGAATATCTTGCAGATAAGGACTATAGATTGGATTACGGTATTCTTGATATTGAAAAGGAGTTAGGAATTTTGTAATCATTTGTGGAAATTACCATGAAAGACAGTGAAATTTATAAATACAGTGAAATTTATGGGGCAAGGATTATTGATCTAGCATTGCAGGTTGATGAAAATTTAATTATTGCCGACTTGCATTTGGGCTATGAAAATGCGTTAATAAATGAAGGAATACTTATTCCGAAATTTCAATACAGAAAGATAACAAATCGTTTGGAGAAAATTTTTCAGGCGGCAAATTCTTATTGTCATGTAAAAAGGATTGTAATTAACGGTGATTTAAAGCATGAATTCGGAAGGAGCAGCAGACAGGAATATGAGGAGACAACAGAACTCATAAATTTTTTGAAAAATTATGCATGCGAGATCGTCTTAATCAGGGGAAATCATGATAATTTTGTAAGGACAATAGCGGAAAATTCAAATGTTAAATTTTGTGAAAATTTTGTTGTTAAAAATTTTTTTATACTTCACGGCGATAAAATTCCAAAAAATTTTGATAATTTGGCTAAAAACAAGGTTGTTGTTATTGCTCATGAGCATCCCTGCGTCGGATTGAGAACATCCGAAAGAACCGAAAAGATGAAGTGCTTTTTAAAGGGAAATTTTGAGGGTAAAAATTTGATTGTCATTCCTGCATTTAATTTTATTACGGAAGGAACAGATGTTTTGCAGGGAAATTTACTGTCTCCGTTTTTAAAAAATAATGTAGAAAATTTTGAGGTTATCGGTGTTGAAAATTTTGAGGTATTTTATTTTGGCACAGTCAGGGATTTGCTCAATTTAAATGTTTAAATAATGATGATGGTTGTGTACTAAATAAAGGGGAACATAAATTTATAGAAATTTAATAAATAGACATGTTGCTAATTAATTTTCAACATATTGTTATGATATATTCACAACAAATATAAATTTTTTCAATCTTAAAAAATAAATTTTTTAGATGGTTTATATATTGTTATGATACGAAATACCGCATAAACGTTATTTAACAACAACTCTAATATATATCTCAAAAAATGAAAAAGGCATACTTATTTGAAAGACGAAAAAAGCAAAAGAGTTAAAACAAAAAGAACGATTAAAAATATTGTTTATTGATATTTTTATTTAGTTTAAAATCTAATCAATTATAAGAGCAAAAAAATGTGTTCCCTTTTATACAGCTCATAACTATAGGGGGTTTATTCTATTTAAATATTTAAATTTAATTGTATGTATTTAATTACATAAAAGTAAAATTTAAAAAAACAATAAAATTTAAAAATAAAAGCAAGAAAATGGGCATACTGAAAAGAACAGCAGATATTTTGTCTGCAAA
>JAGTWP010000043.1:0-3460 GCA_018260755.1 Candidatus Altarchaeum sp.
TAAACACAATTTACAACACCAATGCCCTTAATAACGCCGTGCTCGTTTCTAATCTATTGTCTTCTAACAAATTCTATTTTGTTTAATATCTTTTGTCCATAACAGAGTCATCAAATATAATACATCCATTTTCAGATACAACAATTTTGTTCTTTACATTCTCCCAAACGACTTTAGGCGTAATTTTTCCTTACCCAATTGCCTATTTATCGCGTCGTGATTGATCCCTTCAACATGTTCAGCGAAATTCGTCAAGGTGTAATTTATTTGGCTGCTTAAAAGATATTGGCAATATTGTAGTATAAGATTTTGCCTTCCTATTTCACCTAACATTTTACATAGAATTTTAGAATATTTTTTTGATTTTTAATTACAATCCTAATACTTTATATTAAAACTGCGTAAGTCCTAAATTTATTTTAAATGCATTCAACCAACCCTCCTTTCTTTGTAAGTTTCCACTCATACTCGCCACCTTTTTCTATTTTTCTTACCAACCCATTCATTTCTAATCTCTTTAAAATCCTGAGCAATTGTCTATATGCATCTCTGCGTTTACTTCAAATCTTGATGAATTTGAATTAAAAGAAGCTCTTGAAAAGACAAGTATGAGTGATATAAAAAATTGGACAGATGAAAATATTGGAACAACATTATTGAAGAAACGTAGAGAATTTTTTTCAGATCAAAAAATGGAAAGAAGAATAATTTAAAATATCCTCTATATTGAACAGCCCACCTTAATCCTAATTAATTACGGATCAACGGTCATAGAGATGATGGAAACACCTGCTCTCATCCCGAACGCAGAAGTTAAGCATTGTCTCGATCGTGTCAGTACTGCTCCATGAGTGGGAAAGCTGATTGCTGTTGGTCTATTTTTAAATTTATTTTTTCTCTCTCGATTTTTATATGATAAATTCTATTCCGTATTTCTAATTCTAAATTCAATTTTAATTTTACCAATTTTAATTTTACCAATCTTAAATCCCCTTTATAAATCTTAAATACCTTGAAATGAAATATACCTCGGCAAATCTAAAAAGAATCCTTATTGTAGAATTTGAACACGGAGACGACTTAATTGAACAACTTACCGCACTTGTTAAGAAAGAGAATATACTCGGCGGAGTAATCCTTCTTTTAGGTGCAATAAAACAGGCGGCAATTGTAGTTGGTCCAAAAAAAATTTCTATTCCTCCGGTTCCGATATGGAAAAATTTTGATGACGGACGGGAAATTTTGGGCGTTGGAACTATCTTTTGGAAGGAAAATGAGCCGAAAATTCATATTCATGCAGGATTCGGAAGAAAAGACAAGGTCCTTTTGGGCTGTGTCCGAAAGGATACAAAGGTTTATTTGGTTGTTGAGTGTGTCCTATTTGAATTTGACAAAAAAACAGAAAAGAAATTTAATTCCGAAATGGGAATTGATGCAATAAATTTTGAATAATTTAGAATGTCCGAAAATATAATTAAAGGAAGGGAATATAATGAAATTTCAGATATACTTAATACGGTTAAGATAGATAAAAAAGCAGCAAAAGAAATAGTTGAAATTTTTATAAAAAACAATTTGTTGCTTACAACGCATGCGTATGAGTATATTTTAAAGAATGAAATTTATGAGAAAGGATGCGTAGAAGATATTCTAAAAATTGCCAAAGATAACGGAACAAACATAGTTACAGAAGAATTTATTATTGAATTCTGCATAAAAAAAGAGGAAAAAGCAACTAATAAAGAAGAAGGAAAAGAAAAATTTGGGGAAGAGATAGAAACAAAAAAAGAAACAAAGACAGAAACGGAAAAGGATATAAAGAAAAAATTAGAAGATAAAAGAGTGGAACCGGAAAAAACAGCAAACATAGAAGAAAAACAAGAAGGAAAAAAAACAAGTGAAGAAAGTAAAAATGAAGAAAAAAAAGAGGTTGAAGAGCAAGTAGTAAAGATTAAAGCAAAAGAAGAATCCGTTAAAGAGCAAAAGGAAACAGTTAAAGAGCAAAAGGAAGCAGTTAAAGAGCAGAAGGAAGCAGTTAAAGAGCAGAAGGAAACAGTTAAAGAGCAAAAGGAAACAGTTAAAGAGCAAAAGGAAGCAGTTAAAGAACAAGTTAAAGAGAATGAGAATAAACGTTCTGCGATTAAATCAAATTTTAAAATTTCGGATTATAGTATTACAAGTGATGGAAAAATTTCCGACTTTGCAGCATATTTTCAGGACAAGTATAAAATTTTGAGTTCTATTATCAAAAGGCGAATTGAGTACAGAGATGCCAAAGAAATTTCTAAAATAAATGAAGGAGATGTTGCTTGTATTGTTGGAATGATAAGCGATAAATTTGAAAATAAACAATACGGGCTAACCCTTACAATAGAAGATTTAACCGGAAGTATGCGGATAATACCTGATAAAAGTAAAATTTCACCCGATACAGAGAAACTTATAACCGGTTTGGTGTTAGATGAAGTAATAGGAGTAAAGGGAAAGATGGCAAAAGGCAGTAAAACGATGTATGTGTCAGATATTGTAGAGCCGGATGTTCCTTATGATATTATTCCAAATAAAGCAGAGAAAGAAATTTATGCGGTATTTACATCTGATTTTCACATAGGAAGTATTTTATTTTTACAAAAGGAATTTGAAAATTTTATTGAATGGATAAATTTAAAGAGGAACAGATTAGACATTGCAGAAAAAGTAAAATATATATTAATTGCGGGAGATATTGTTGATGGTGTCGGTGTGTATCCTCATCAGGAGAGGGAGTTAGCATTGACTGATATTTATAAGCAATATGATTTTGCAGCGGAGTTAATAAGCAAAATTCCAAAAGATATTGAAATAATAATCTCTCCAGGAAATCACGATGCTGTCAGAATTGCCGAACCGCAGCCTGAACTAAGCAAAAAATTTGCACCAAAATTTTATGAAATGAAGAATGTTCACTTGGTAAAAAATCCTGCTTATGTAAATATTGAAGGTGTTAATGTTTTAATGTATCACGGAGAGTCATTAGATAATTTAATACGGGCAATTCCTGGATTGTCATATTCGGCACCTGAAAAAGGGATGAAGGAATTTTTGAAGAAGAGGCATCTTTCTCCTATTTATGCGGATATATTTCCGTCCGAGAAAGATAATCTAACTATTAAAGATATTCCTGATGTTATTCACTGCGGACATGTCCATTCAATTGGATATGAGAATTACAGGGGTGTTCATCTGATAAATTCAGGATGTTTTCAGGGCAGAACAAAATTTCAGGAGGAAATGGGACACACACCTACGCCTTCAAGGGTCCCTATAATGAATTTAAAAACACACAACATAACTGAAATGTATTTCGGAGAAAATAAAGAAATAAATTAACTGATAAATTAACTGATAAATTAACTGAAAAATTAAATGATAAATTAACTGCTAAATTAACTGCTAAATTAACTGCTAAATTAACTGCTAA
>JAGTWP010000043.1:3569-11942 GCA_018260755.1 Candidatus Altarchaeum sp.
AACTGCTAAATTAACTGCTAAATTAACTGCTAAATTAACTGCTAAATTAACTGCTAAATTAAATTTTAAAATTTTAGTCAAATAAATTTCATAATGTATCTTATCGTTGGCTTTGACCCCGGAACAAGTGTCGGAATCGGAATAATAAATTTTAACTGCGAGGTTATTGATTTATTCAGTGCCAAGAATATGGGAATAAACGAAGTAGTTGCACACATTATAAAATTCGGCACGAGCGTTTTAGTTGCTTCCGATGTTGACCACATTCCTAATTCCCTTTATAAAGTTGCCACCGCGCTGGATGCAAAAATTTTTATTCCTGAGAAATCTATAAGCGTTTCCGAGAAGGTATTTCTGACGAGAAATGTAAAATATCATGATGCGCATCAGCGCGATTCATTATCTGCTGCTTTGTATGCATATAAAAGATATAAAAATTTATTTGAAAAGATAAAAAATTTAGGTTACGGAGATGATGTCCGGGCATTAGTAATCAAAGGAAAGTCAATAGCAGAGGCAATCGCCGAAACATCCGCCGAACCCATTGAAGCAGCAAAATTTTTACAGGAGCCGGAGGTTTCTGAAACATCTTTTGAAATAAGCAAAGAAAAATTTAACGACATAAAAGAGCACTTGCGAATATTGGAAAAAGCAAATAAAATTTTAAAAGCCGAAATTAAGACAAAAGATGCGGAAATAGAAAATTTAAATTATGCAGTCAAATCACTTGAAAGAGATATAAAATTTAAGTCCGAAAAGGCGATTATAGAAAAAGAAAAATTTGAAAAAAGAGCGATGGAAATTTCGCTTAAAGGTATTATAGAGCAGATAAAAAATGCAGAAGGAGTAATTAAAGAACTTGAAAATTTTTATGAAAGGGTGGGTAAAGAAGAAATTGAGCTGGTTGGAAATTATCCTGAAATTTTTAACGGACTTACTTATATTGATAAAAATATAGTTGTTGAGCCTGCGGACTTAAACAAAATAGAAATTGCATGGACAGAGAAAAAAATAAGTAACTGCAAAACAGTCTCACCGAAAAAGCTGAAAAAATTTTCAAATATTTATTATATTGAAAATAAGGATTTGAATGAAATAAGAATAAGTGGTAATGTTGAAAGTATTGTTGAAGAATACAGGAAGGAAAGAAGAAGATAATAAGATAAGTCATATTTAAAACAAAATACCAAAAACTAATTTTTGAGCATGGCGAATATAAAGATAAAAGAGGGCGATATAGAAATTTCAATTCCCGAAAACGAAAAACTTTCAGGAAAAATCCCTTTCTTTAATCCCATAATGAAATTTAACAGAGACTTCACAATAGGCATCGCAAAAATTTTTAATGTCCGGCGATTTCTTGACGGATTATCTGCCTGCGGGGCACTTTCAATACGAATGAAAAAAGAAATAGAAGATATTGAAGTCAATGCCAATGAAATAAACAGAGAAACAATAAAATTTTTACAGCAAAATAAGGAAGATAATAATGTTGCTCTTGTTATTCACAACAAGGACTTAAATTTATTGCTGAACGAAGATGGAAATTTTGACTTTATTGATATTGACCCTTTTGGTTCTCCAGTTCCTTTTTTATCTAATGTGTTGTCGAATGCCAGACATAACGCAATAATAGGCATAACTGCAACTGATCTGGGAACATTGTGCGGGAGATTTAAGGATGCATCCGTCAGAAGATACGGAACATTTTCAGCGGAAACCGACTTTGATAAGGAATTCGGACTGAGAAATTTAATTGGTTATGTTGCAAGAGAGGCGGCAAAATATGAGGTAGGGATAGAAATTTTATTTTCATATTACTTTATGCACTACTTTAAGGTTTATTTCAGAGTAAAAAGGTCAAGAAGTCGTGCAGATGAAACACTGAAAAATTTAAATTTTCTTTTATACTGTGACATAAGTATGAGCAGAAGGTATTTTGACATTGATGGAGTAGATGTAAACAAAAATTTTTGTGAGTGCGGAAATAAATTTAAAATTTTAGGACCAATATGGAAAGGTAAATTTGCCGCTCAGAATGTTTGTGATTTATTAAGTAAAGAAGTCAAAGAAAAAACAGAGCAAAAAATTTTGACACTTGTTAAAGAAGAACAGAATATACTTGTTCCTTATTACAACATACATAAATTTTGCAAAATTGCGCATATCCAAATCAAAGGAACAGAGGAGATTATAAAAATTGCAGATGAAAGCGGATTAAGAGCAACAAAGACCCATTTTGATGGAAAAGGATTAAGATTTAGCGGAAATGTGAAGGAATTGACAGAGATTTTGAAGTAATATTTTGCCTATTAAAAATTTGCCTATTAAAAATTTTTCAAAATACAAATTTGTTTATCCGTTCATAATTGTTTTTAATATTACCAAGTATAAAGTATAAATATGGATAAAAAAATTTCAATTATAATTCCAGCATACAACGAAGAAAAATATATCGGAACAACTTTGTCAAAACTCAAAGAAATAAAGGAAAAGGAGTATAAAAATTTAGAGGTAATTGTAGCTGAAAACGGAAGCACTGACAGGACTTATGAAATAGCAAAGCAATATGCCGATGCAGATAGAAATTTTAAGGTGTTTCATTTAGGCAAAGCAAGTGCTGCGATAGCGACAAATTTCGGAGCAAAAAATGCAACAGGAGAAATTTTAATTTTGATGGATGCCGATACTTTTCCCTTGGACAGAGCAATAAGTGAAATTGCTGAGAAATTTGAAGATAATAATATTGTTAGCGTCTGCACTTATATTAAAACAAATTCATCACCTGTTAATAATCTGCTATTTTCTTTATCGTCTGAACTTGCATACCTTTCCTCAAAAATTGGTGTGCCTTTATTTTATACTATATGTGTTGCTTATCGCAAGGACATATTTGAGCAATTAAACGGTCTTAAAGAAAATTTTGTTACTGCTTATGACCTTGATTTGAGTAAAAGGGCATCAAAATTCGGAAAATGTGTTTTTGCAAGAAAAGCGAATGTATTTACATCACCGAGAAGGGTTGAAAAGGGCGGAACTGCAAACATCATTATGTATCATCTGAAAAATTTTATTAAATTTTCCATTTACAAAAAACCATCGGATGACTATGAACCATACAGGTAATACCTATAAGTAATACCTACAAATAATAACTAATATGATATTTCATAAGTTATGTTTCAAGGTTTTCACTATTTCTTATTTCTGTTTTTAAGTAACCTATTATATATTTTTTTATACTTTTTCCCTGTGTTTTTTAAATTATGTCCCTGGGATATTAATTTTTTATAAGCGTTTTCAGCCAATTTTTTTCCAAGCCGGTGATTATTTAACAATATCCTTGTTTTTGCAATAAATTCTTCATCATTTTTCGCCTTCAAACAATCAATTCCATCATCAAGCCAGTCAAATACCGTAATGTCTCTTATGATTACTGGTTTTTTTGATGCTATGGCTTCAAGTAATGCAATTCCCTGATTTTCTTCTTTCGTGGGAAAAAGAAATATATCTCCTGATGCATAAACCGCCTGTATATCTTCTACATAATCTGTAAATATCGCATCTTTTTGATTTATATATGTCTTTAAAGTTGTTGCAGGTGTCAAAAAAGAAATGATTTTTCCAAACCAGACAAAAGAAACCTTATTTTTGGCTTTTGATTTTGATGTATTCTTTAATGCTTTGGCAACTTCTATAAATGTAGAAACTCCTTTTCTTTCAAATACCCCCGCACAACAAAAAACAACCTTTCCTTCCAACTTAAATTTTTTTCTGTAAATATCCCTCTTTGCACGCAAAAGAGTATCTTTAAATTTCTCAATATCAACACCGTTACTTATAACTTCTATTGGCTTCGTGATATTGTACTGCTCAATAAGCAATTTTTTTGTGTATTCGCTCGGACAAACAAGCATATCAGCGAGACCATAAAAATATTTTAAGTAGTCCTTAACAACCGGCGAGAGAGCATTACTAAAAATAAAACTGTTTTTAAAGTCCTCTGCACTGCTATGTGTGTGTATTATAACCGGCTTATTTTTTGCTTTTGCTTCATATATTGCATAAAGCGAAAAGGGATCTACCGTATTTATTTGAAGAATGTCAAAATTAGTATTAGTATTTTCTGCAACTTCAATTTTATTCATTTTCAGTGTAATCATTTGCTGGGTTATAGCAGAACTAATTCCATTTCCGTTCATTACACTTTTTATAGGGTTATATACGCATATCTTCATTTCGGCCATAAAGTATTTAAATGAATGTGTTATATTAGGTTATAATAAAGGTGTTATAATAAAGGTGTTATACTAAATATTATGATTAAAACAAAATTTATGTTACGAAACTTATTTAGACGACTATAAAATATAGAATGAAATATAGAAATAATCCAAGCAATATAAATACTGACAAACAGGAAATTTCTGCAATTTGTTTTTCATCGCTTCCGTTAGTAAATTTTGGTGATGAAAGAGCGGCATTCTTTGGCATATCTTTAAAAACAACCGCGAAAGCAACAATCAGTGAAAAAAGTAATGAAAATAGTGAAAGCAGGATTGAAATAAACGGGTGTGACGAATTAAAAAATGAATTAGAAACACTCATCAATAAAGTTTTTAAAAAATTTGAATTTCCTTACGGAATAAACATCCAAATTTTTCCTGAAAACAAAAATGATAAATTTTCAATATTTTCCGCTGTTGGTATTGCAGCTTACGGTATAGTAGCAACAAAATATGGTATAATTTATGATGAAATAATGGAAAAAAAAATAAGGAGCGACAAGACAACAAAAAGAAAACTCATAAAAATTCACAAAAAAATATATACCTACAATGAAATTTTTGATGATGTCATTTCTTTGATAAATTCAGATATAAATTATATTAATTATATTCAGGCATATTCTTCTTATTTTGGTGGAATTGCTGTTGGAAAAATGAATGAAACAAATAATAACTCCAAACATAACTCCAAATGTGAAATTTTGCGATATGGAGAAAATGAAAATTTGGATGTTGTGTTAATTCCGAAAGGCAAAGAAAATGCAGACGAAAACAGAAAAGAAAATGATGAAAAAAATAAAGACACAAATATAAATGGTGCCGATGATATTTTATGGGATGAAATTTTAAAAGGAAATTTTTACACGGCAGCAAATTTAGGATGCATATTGGAATTATTCAAAGATGACTGCAAATTTTATGAAATTATCGGATATTTAATGAAGGATGCATTATATTGCGGAATGACCGACAATTATATTTTAGGTGTATTCAGAAAAGGTACTAACAAAAATTTAGGCAGCATATCAAAGGAATTAAAAAATTTAAGAAAATTTAATGAAAATTTAATTATGACAACCGCAAATAATTCTCCTGCGGGGATTTATTAAGGTTAAATTTAATGCCCTAAATTTCTAAATTTTTATTCATAGTTGTAATTAATAGTTTAAATATAATCAACTTTTATACTTTTATTATTAAAATCTAAATGGATACAAATGACATGTATAGGGGAATAGACACAAAGGACATATATAAGGGAACAACAACAATCGGACTAAAATGTAAAGACGGTGTTGTGCTTGTATCGGACTCAAGGGCATCTATGGGAAGTTTCATAGCGAGCAAAGAAGCAAGAAAAATTTACAAAATTTCAGACCATGTGGCAGGAACGGTTGCAGGGTCTGTCGGAGATGCGGAAAAATTTATGGAACTGCTCAATGTAGAGGCGGCATTTTACAAGATGCAAAACGGTAAGGAATTATCACCGAAAGGAATTTCATCGCTTGGAACAAATATTTTACATGGGAACAGATATTACCCTTATCTTGTGCAAATTTTGATTTGCGGATATAATACGGAGACAAACACAGGAGAAATTTATTCAATTGACCCAATAGGAGGTGTTACAGAGGAAGATGCCGCTTCAACCGGTTCGGGAAGTTTAACAGCTTACGGAGTTCTTGAAGCCGAATATTCCGCTGAAAAAACAATTGAGGAAAATTTAAAATTAGGAATAAAGGCACTTAGTATTGCTATGGAGAGGGATTCCGCTACTGGAAATCACATAAGATCCGCATTTATAACAAGAGAGGGATATAAAGAACTGCCAGATGATGAAGTAAAGAAAATTTATGCGGATGTAAAAAGAAAGTAAAATTTTAAGGCTCTTATTTTTAATATCGTGCTCCTGCTGTGAAATTTCAAAAATTTTTAGTATCTTCACGGAGTTGAAAATATGAGCCAAAAATCTTAAAGGAGATGTGGCAGACTAATCTAATTCCAAACGTCTTGAAGGTTGACAATGATTCTGCTTTCGGAAGAAATTTAGTATATGAAAGATGTATTGGAAGATTAACTTTATTTTTACCAATTGTGATAAAAATTTTTCATTCAGGATAATTCTGTTTTGAGAATAAATTAACTCCATTCTCTATATAATTACAATTACTCCGAAAGCTCTGCCTGCTGGCGCGACCATTCACGATTAGGTGTCTTTTTCAGCCACTCAACATAACGGTCAATAAATTTCAGCCGTTCTTCAAAGTTTTTCTTCTTTTCTTCGCGGAGTTCGTATAAATTTATTTTCATTGTTGCAAAGATTATAAAGAAGTTTAATAATTTGTATTCGCTCATATACTTATTATTATTGAACTTTTGTGTTTTGCATTTTTAGTGTATTTGACTTAATTTATATTTGAGTTTGTGCTTGAATTTTAAAATTTGCAAAACTTCAACAATGTATTTGAACTCCATCAGTAAAAATCAAGATAAGAGCAATTTCTATTTACTTCCACGGTGATTTAAATTCATCAGTCATTCATCCGTCATCCTTTATTATTCTTTCTCAGCCAGTCAATATCACTAATGTATAAATCCCTGATATCACTTAAATTTAGCCGTAACGCTGCAATCCTGTCAAGTCCTAAACCCCATGCTAAAACAGGACATTCAAATCCAAGTAATGGCTTAACTACTTCCGGCCTGAAAATTCCTGCTCCTCCCAATTCCATCCACTGCCCTTTGCTTTCAAGATAAATTTCCGGCTCAACGCTCATCTCCGTATAGGGAAAGTATCCGGGCCTGAATCTGATTTTTTCAAATCCGAGCGAATTGTAAAAATTTTTCAAAATCCCGAGCAGATTCCTAAAATTTACATCTTCGCCGACAATAATTCCCTCAACCTGATAAAATTCCGGCAGATGTTTAAAGTCAATTGTCTCATTCCTGAATACCTTTCCGATTGTAAAAATTTTGGCAGGCAGGTCATGTTTTTTGAGCGTAGTTAAGTAATGTGCAGAAACAGCTGTTGTGTGAGTTCGCAATATAAATTTTTTTGCTTCTTCTTCATTCCATTTATATTTCCAGCCCTTTTCATGTGCTTCTTTTATTGCACCCTTAAATTTCTCAAACCCGTAAATTTCGCCCTTAAAATTTTTCAGATAAAATGTATCTTGCATATCCCTTGCGGGATGGTCCTGCGGCTGAAACAACGCATCAAAATCCCAAAATGTCGGCTCAATTAAATTTCCCTGCATCTCTTTGAATCCGAGTTCCATAAAAATTTGTCTTATGTTGTTTATTAAATTTGTCAGAGGGTGAAATTTTGCAGGATATTGCGGCTCAACAAAGACATTGACATCGTATTTTCTGAATTCCGCACCCGTCCAGGATTTTTTTGCAATCATTTCCGGAGTCAGCTGGGAAATTTGTTCCTTTAACTCGGCGATATTTTCCTTAATTTTTCTTCCTTCATCAGTAAGTGAGGCAAAAATTTCTTTCGTTTCCTTATTGTTAAGTATTTTCCTGCCGTTTAAAATTTCATAACTTTTTCTTTCCGGGTCAGACAGAGTATTTAAATCCTTTCCGTCAAGACATTTCAATAAAATTTCATCATCCCGCACGGCAAAATCGGAAAATATAATTACTTTGTCCTTAAATGTTATGTGTTTCTTTTTTCTCAGCCATCCGATTGTCAAATTCACATTAACTTTGAGGTTGTTTTCATTTATGATTTTGTTTAAGTCGTCAAGACCTATTTCAGAAATATTTTTCGCTTTAATTAAATTTAATATTTGTCTTTCCGGAAGTCCGCTGTTTAAATAGTCCTTTCCTTCGTCATTCAGAAAAACAAATTTCTGGACTTTTTCCTCAACATTAACTAAATTTTTTGTTTTAAGCCAGTCAATTGTTCTCGCTACCGTATCTATGTTTAAATTTGCTCTTTCTGAAATTTCCTTAATATCCTGTTTTCCTCCTAAAATTTTTAAAATTTTTATTTCGTTCGGATGAAAATCCATTTTTAATAAATCAATTTTCCTTTAAAATTTCTCTGATTGCAAGTAAGTCAACCCTTGATTGCGAT
>JAGTWP010000044.1:0-10470 GCA_018260755.1 Candidatus Altarchaeum sp.
TCAAAAGATTTCAGTATTACAAAATGTTCCAAACATTTTGTAAGATTGAAATCAAAAGATTTCAGTATTTCAAAATTTCATTTTGAAAATACTCTCTAAATAGTTACAATAAAAAACAAAAATCAGGAAATTTAATTACCCTTTGTATTTCTCTGCTGATTCCTCAAGCATTTCAAAATCCCTTGGCTTTTTGGAATGGCATGAAATTAATGTTGCCGTTGCCAGATTTCTCTTTGTTAAGGATATCCCAAAATGCGTTTCGTTCAACTCTGTTTTTTCAAGCAAAAAATTTCTCACAACCTCTGTATTTATCATTTTGCTTTCGGATGTTAAATACTGATGCGGAAGGCGGAGCAGACATAAATTTTTCTTTGCGTTATCATCAATGTCAGCAGATAATTTAAGCATTGTCTGCTGAATCAAACCAATTGCATCAATCTCTTTATAGCCCCCGACCGGAAAAATGTAATGCAGCATATCCTTGATATTATCACTCGCCCTTCCTATAACGGAAAACCCCGGCTTATGTGTATCAAGAAATGATGTTGCTGTAATGAAGTCCTTCATATCTATTACAGGCGGATTTCCTTCAAATTTTGACGGGTCAATCTGTTCAAGTGTCATCCCCTCACAAATATCAACCAAACTTCTTGCTATGTAATCATTATATCGTGAAAATAATGCTTCTATATTCTGGGCATAAGAAATTTTTTCGTTACTCACGAGGATTATTGAATCAGCATAATTATAAATTTCATTCAATGCCTCAACGGCATTTTTTGCAGTAAGAGAGCCCTCACTTTTTGCAGGAGTAATCAGAACAGCAATTACACATATTCCAAAATCCTTTAAAATTTTTGCAATTGCCGGACTTAATCCGCTTCCAGTTCCTCCGCCGAGAGATGTCATCAAAAATGCAAACTGAACTGCCATTTCTTTTCCTTTTGCCGTTCGTGTTTCAAGATAATATCTTATTTTTTCCTGCAAATCGGAATATTGTCTTTCTGCATCGTCTTTTGATTTTGTTCTGTCCTGTCCGTATCCGCCAACCAGATAACTTTCTAAATTTTTTGTCGTTCCGTCAATAAATCCCTGAGCTTTACTCATTCCAAGCCAGTATTCCTGTTTTATGTGTTTTAAATTTTTCAGATCCTTTGCAGTGGAATTTATTGCTATTGGTTTTGCTACTTTAAATAAGTCCTTGTCATAAAAAGCAGAATCAAGTAATCCGCAGCCGCCCTGTCCGATACCTATAAATGCATACATTTAGAGTTAAAAATTTTTAATTAAAATTTATAAAAATTTTATAGAAATTACTATTTAATTAATAATAAGTTTAAATTTTATGCTCATTTATGTGCTAGCACAATTTTTAGCACATCATCACCATATTTTTCAATTGTTTTTTTGCCGAATCCGCGAATCTTCATCAAATCACTTATTGACGAAGGCAAACTATTTGAAATTTCAATTAGTGTTGTATCATGGAAAATGCAATATGCAGGGATATTTTCTTCTTTGGCAACTTTTCTTCGCCAAAATTTCAATTCATTTAATAATTCAGAATTTTTAGATACCTCTGACACTCTGGTTGTGTCTTTAATCTTTATTGGCAATTTCACTTCAATTTTATAGTCATTATCTAATGCGTTTTTACCTAACTCGGTCAGGTATAAGAGAGGTCTCGGAAAATTTGTTGTTTCGCTCTGCTTAACTGCCAAATAACCTTTATCTATGATTTGATCTATAATGTTAATTACTTCTTCCTGAGTATATCCTTTTAGCATTCCATAATATTCTGATTTAGCAATATTCTGATTTATCAATTCCTTTGATTTGGAACCTGTTAGTATGCTTGCCAGGAATGACCTGCCCGCAGGAAAATCTATGGTTTCTACGAGACACAATATCTTTAATCCGGTGTTGTCGTTATTTTCGGTTTTTTCTTCAGCTCTTTCAGGAATTGTTTTTTGAATCTGTTGTTTTTCTGTTTCTGATTTTAATTCTAATTTTGATTTTGCAAGAATGTGTTTTTCTTCTTTCATTTGTTTTAGATTTTCCTCTTCAATGAATCTCTTTTTTGTATCTTCCAGTGCTTTTAACACAATGTCTTTACCGAAGAATTCCTTACACAGTTTCTCAGGTTCGTCAGTAAAATGTATCATATAATCCAGTGGCAGGCATTTTCTGTACATCGGATAATTAAAACGGTAGTCCATAAGAATTATCGCTCCTACATCGTTTTTGCTCCTGATACCGCGTCCTGCCGCCTGAATCACCTTGCTTATTGCAGGATATATGTATCCGTAGAGCGTTCCTTTTTCTTTACCAAATTTCTTAATGTAATAATCCTGCAAATTTTTTACTTCAAGAGTTGGCGGACTCAACGGCAGTCCGACTATCAATACCGCGCGAATAATGTTGTTTCTATAATCAACACCTTCCGAAAGAGAACCTGCCTGCACGCCCATTAGAATTTTATTTGAATCTATTTTTAATTTCAAGTATAATTCGTCTTTATCGAATTTACTCATGTGTTTTTTCTCAAGAATAATGTCGCTTGTCTTGTTTGAAATTTCAAAGTCAGGGTGGCTTTCAAATTTTTTGTATACTTCATCCATCAATGAATAAGAGGGAAAGAACACAGCAATGTTTCCTTTAACTGCGTCGTGTATTTTTGATATTTTTTCTGCTATATTGGCATACATTGAATCATTTCTCTCAGTATAAAGTGTGGTAAGTTTTTTTGTCACCAAAACAATTTTGTTTTCGGAAGGAAACGGTGATTTGTATTGCCTGAGTAGTGAATGTTTTGCCCCAAGTATGTCGGCATACATCTCCACAGGATATAGTGTTCCACTCATCAGGATTGTTGCATGAGCGTTTGAGATTATGCTCTCGCTCAGTACTGACGGATCAAGAAGCCGAAACGAAAACATTGGCGTGCTATTGTTTTTATAAATCCGCGAGCATGGAAGCAGGGTGTTCCAGTTCTCAAGAAATTCCATTACTGAAATTATAGATAACTTCTTTTTTTCCTCGTACTGCTTTTTTTCAGTAAGCTCAACTCCCGCGTCTTTTAAAGCACTAACAAACTCAAGGTAACTCATATTGTCTCCAATAGATTCTTGAAGTATTTGCTCAACTCCTGTCGTGATATCTTCTCGGTTAATGTTTCTCTCTGTGTTTCCAGGCATACGTCGAATGAAGTCATCAAAAAATCTACCAACACCTTTCAGGTGCCTGTAAAGTTTCTTATCAACAGGGTTTATTTCCTTCGCTGCTTCTTCAATGAGATTTAAGGTGAGCTCGCCGGAAAGATGGTCTCTTAGACGGTCTGGGAGGTTATGAGCTTCGTCAATGATTAAAATTATGTCACTGATTGATTTATGGGTTTTCTCAAGAATGTTTTCAAAAATGTCCGTGAATACGTAGTTGTAGTCACATATAATGATATTTACCTCGGACATAGCATCAATCGCTGCCTTGTGCGGGCAGATTAAGTTCCCCGCACAAAAATCCTTCAGCTCCTCAACATGCATGATATTTTCCAGTATGTGTTTTGTAATGTTCTTATCACTCCTGAAATACCTGCACCTCTTTGTTTTCTGGTTATAAGTACAAAGATCATTAAACAAGGCATAATATTCCCGAGCAATATCTCTCGGACACATTGCCTGCTTGGATATTACATCAACAACCGAAAAACTGAGCTCATCTTTATTTTTTTCTTTAATTAGCCGCAACGTGTCAATTACAATTTTGTGCTGGGATTGTTTTGATGTAAGAAAAAAGACAATTTTGTCGTTGTTTAAGGCGTATTCAAGCGCAGGAGTCAGGGCGGCTGCGGTTTTGCCGATTCCTGTCGGAGCGTGAGCTATCAGTGTGCCTTTTGTTTCAAGCACATTTTTGATGTCGTTTATTAATTCCTTTTGCCCGTTTCTGATTTCTGGAAATGGAAATAGTAAATTCATATTAAAATTAAAGTCGTTGTAAAATAATCTTATAAAATAATCTTATTCAATATAAATTGCCGGCTTTAAAGGCATCGCAAATTTTCTCGTTTCTTTCGGATCGTAATCTGCATTTACATCAATCTCTACCTTTAAATTTAATTCCTTTTCCAAAAATTCCTTTGCTCCCTCAATCTTTCCGCCCTCTTCTTCAATAGTCGGGATAAATTTAATATCCTGCTGATGTGTCTTTTTCATCATATTTATAACATCCTTTGAATGTCTTTTAAATTTCTCATCCGCCATTACATCTTTTATGCCTTTTCCTTTCTTAATTTCGGAAAATAATTCCCTTTTCCAGTCCTCTGCAAAGTAAATAAATACCTTTGTCGGCTTTTTATGTTTTTCTATCAATTTGACAAAATTTCGGACATTATCTATTAATTCAATGAGCATATTTTCCATACTTTCGGCATTCTCATTAATTGCTTCTTTATCCACCTTTAAAGAACCCTCCGCACTTACAAAATTACCCTTTCCGATGTACCCCCACAATCTTTCGCATGTAAAAGGAATAAATATACTCATAACCTTAACCCATTCCTCGGAAATTTCTTTCGGCACCTTTTTATTAGGTTCTGTTCTTCTCAAATACCACTTTATATCATTAAAAAATTCATAGAAAATTTTCTGAACTGCCCCTCTGATCTCTGATTTGTCCATTAAATTTAAAAACTCTTCCAAATGTCTGTTAAATTTTGAAATTAGCCATTTGTCCATATCCCTGTATTCATAGGAAGCATATCCATCAACACTTTTTATAAAATTTACGAATTCATCTATCTTTGATTTTGTGGCAAGGACATCCTTTTCTTTCCAGTCAAGCGTTGACGAAGTGTCTGCCGCATAGCACAAATGCAATCTGACAGTATCAGCACCAAATTTCTCGCATGCGTTTTTGAGGGGAATGACATTTCCAAGCGATTTTGACATCTTTTTTCCTTCCGAGATAAGCATTTCATTCAGGGAAATTTTTTTAGGCCATAAATTTTCGGGAAATATCGCTGCGTGATGGAACAAACTGAATGTAAGATGATTTGAAATATGTGCTATTCCTGTCCTTCGCTCATCCATCGGATAATAATAAAGGAATGTTTCTCTTATATTTTTGTATTTTTCGCACCCATCAAATTTTTTTCCCAAAAATACAAAATCAAAAAATTTATTATCCAATTCCTCAACGGTTAAATTCCTCAATAAATGTGCAATAGTATAAAATGCCATATAAATTGTGCTATCGCTCAAACTTTCAATCATCCATTTGTTATCCAAGGGAAATTTTGTTCCTAATCCTCTGTTTCTCGTGCACGGCCATTCGTGAAGCCATTCAATTGCATTGACAAATCCGGTTCTGTAAATTTCCGGATCAATTTTTATGCTTTTTAAAATTTTTTTCGCTAAATTTTTCCAGCCATCATCGGCATAATTTAAAAACCACTGGTCTTCAAGCACTCTGATTTCAAGTTCCGTTCCGCATCTGCATGTCCCTTTAATTACATCTCCGTCTTTGTCTTTAATGCCATTTTCATAAATTTTGCTTAATAAATTTAGCGATTTTAATCTTTCGGCAACCTTTTCTTTGGCAACCGCTACTTTCATTCCTTTGAATTCCCCGCAATTTTCATTCATAAGTCCATTGTAAAATTCATCCTTATACAATTCCTGAGTTACATCTTCTAATTTTTCATCGGTCTGATTTTTTATACCTTTAACAACTTCTTCAACCTTGATTTTTGAGTCAATCATTCTAAAGTTCGGTTCTTGAGCAAAATTTATTCCCAAATCCCTAAGAGCAACATAATCATAAGGTGCATGTCCGGGAACAGAATTTACAACACCAGTTGCAACATCATCATCAACAAAATTTGCCTTTAAAATTTCAACCTCTTTATTTGTTAATGGAGTCATTGCTTTTTTGCCGATTAAATTTTCTCCTTTAAATTCATCAATAATATTAACTTCAAATCCCTGTTTTTTTAATTTTTCACTTGCCTTTTTTGAAACGAGCCACATTTCATCAATTCCTGCATTTCGGACATTTACCTTGACATAAATTTTTTCAGGATTGACCCATAAATTTGTAATTCCGAAAACTGTTTCGGGACGCAATGTTGCGGCAATTAAATAACAATTTTCATGAGCATTTTCACTGGCAATCTTCTCTTTGATTAAATAATATTCTGTCATTTTAATATCTAACTCATCACCGCCTTTTATATCATCGGTTGTTACAGGATTGTTGCATGAAGGACAAAAATATACGGCATGTTTTCCTTTGATTATTAAATTTTGAGTTGCAAATTTTTTATACTGCCATTCAACAAATTTATTGTAAAATTTTTCACCTGTGTTAAATTTCCTTCGCCAGTCAATGCTGTATCCCATCCTTTTGAAGTCGGCAATTATGACCTTGGCATAATAATTTGCAAGGGCTTCGGGATTCTTAAATGATTCAACAATCTCATTAATCTTATTTTCATCTTCTTCGTAAATAGAAACATATTCTTTATGCATTGCGAGCATTTTTTTATCATCCTGTGCTATTCTTTTTGATATGGCAAGGATTGGCGTTCCTGTTATATGAAATGCCATCGGAAATAAAACATTAAAGCCCTTCAGTCGGTAATATCTTGCCGTAACATCTCCAAGCGTATAACTTCTTGCATGTCCAATATGTAAGGCACCTGATGTATAGGGATAAGGAACGGTTATAAAATACTTTGGCTTTTTATGAACAATCTCGCTTTCAAAAATTTTTGATTCATCCCACAATTTAATTATTTCTTCATCTGAAACTGTTGAAATTTCCACTTTAACAATATTTAAAATAAAATTTTTTACGATTTTTAACAAGTAACAAATTAACGGTCAATTAACAATCAATTAACAGTCAATTAACAATCAATTAACAATCAATTAACAATTAACAATCAATTAACAATTAACAATCAATTAACTATCAATTAACAATTAATAATTGTTTTAAATTTAATTTTTAATGTCTAAAACTAATAAATTTTATTCAAAACTAATAAATTTATAAATTTTTAATTAAATAAAATGGACTATGCAGGATGCTATACGGCAATTGTAACGCCATTCAAAAAAAAATTGGTTGTTGATTATGATGGCTTAAGAGAAAATATAAGATTTCAGATTGATAACGGTATTGACGGAGTTGTTCCATGCGGTACAACCGGAGAGGCGGCAACACTTTCTATGGAAGAACATGAAAAGATTATTGATACGGTAGTTGATGAAGCAAATGGAAAAATCAAAGTTATTGCCGGAACCGGCTCAAATAATACAGCTGAAGCAATAGAATTAACAAGGCATGCAAAGGATTCCGGAGCCGATGCCTGTTTATTAATAACTCCGTACTACAATAAACCGACACAGGAAGGAATTTATCAGCATTACAAAAAGATAGCAGAGACGGTTGATATTCCTTTAATTCTATATAACATCAAATCAAGAACAGGAATCAATATAGAACCGGATACAACCATAAGATTAAGTAAAATTAAAGGTATTATCGGCATCAAAGAAGCATCGGGTGATTTAAATCAGGTATCTGCAATAATAAGCAAATTAAAAACAAAAGGTAATAAAAATTTTAATTTTATCCTTCTTTCCGGAGATGATGCCCTGACATTGCCGATAATTGCATTAGGTGGAAAAGGTGTGATTTCGGTTGTTTCAAATATAATGCCAAAGGATGTAAAAACATTAACAGATTATTGTTTATCGGGAAATTTTGAAGGTGCAAGAGAAATACATTACAAATTATTAAATTTAACAAAAACCATGTTTATTGAAACAAATCCAGCTCCTGTCAAATATGCAATGAATGTCTTAAAAGAAAACAACAAAACCGGAATGAATGCGGGAAATTTAAGATTGCCGTTGGTTGGGGTCTCGGATGCGTCAAAAGAAAAAATTAAAGATGTTTTAAAAGAAGTTGATATTTTATAAAAATTTTAAAAAATGTAAAAATACTATGGAAAATGAAATTAGGTGGTTTAAAGAAAATTTAAGCAAATCACATATTCATGGAAGAAACATACTTGCAAAATTGCAGACATCATCTATTTTGTCTGCTACTCAAAAAAAGCAACTGCAAAAAGTTATTGAAAAATATAAAGAGTGGAACAATAATAATGAAATGCTAACCGAATATTCAGATGACGCGATAAATCAAAGAGTCAAATGGCTGAATAATTATAAAAACGAGATTAAAAATGTATCTTTTTCCGCACAATCTAAATTTCATTCAACCATCCTGGAAGAATTCTTATATTATTTGTTTAAGGACTATCTCCAAAAATTAAATAAAGATGCACAGAATAATGGCGAGGAGATTAAAAAAATACAATTAAGTGGCACACGAGCGTACAGTAATTTGTATTTTGCACCAGAGAATTTGACAGACTTTATCAAAACGCCGAATATGAAGATTAATGAAAAGGACCAGGACTTTGCTATTTACCGGACGATTTTGATAAAAGCGGACGGAGAACAAAAATTGATTAATGTCCCGGTTGTTTCTATTGAATGCAAAACATACATTGATAAAACAATGCTTGAGGGTTCAATCGCTACTGCCGAAAAAATAAAAAATGGCAATCCTTATTGTTTATTTCTCGTGGTTACAGAATGTTATGATGTGAGTTTGGATGTTGATCCTGCTTATTCAAGGATTAACCAGATTTATGTTATGAGAAAAGAAAAAAGAAAGAGTAAGAATAGTAAACCTATAGATTTTGAAGTAGTAAAAGATATTTTCAAATTTGTTAGAAACCATTTGGAAAGGAGCTGGTCAAATATAGAGCAAAAACTTATTAAAGAAGGTAAGATACTATGAAACCTGAAAAAATAAAAGATAAAGGAATAAAGAAGAAGATAAGAAAAAGTACAAAAGAAGAAAAGAAAGATATTTTTTCAGTTGAAAATCCGGATATTAAAAAGTTTATCAATAAAATCATAGTGGGCGATGCTGAAAAGGTACTATATAAGGTCCCATCTAATTCTATAGATATAGTATTAACTTCACCCCCTTATAACTTTGGTCATAGTTATGCAAACGATATAACACAAGATACAAAAGAATGGAACGAATATTTTGAAAAATTATTAGCCATTTGGAAAGAATGTTACAGGGTCTTAAAACCCGGAGGAAGAATTATTGTAAATGTCCAGCCATTATTTTCTGATTATATGCCTACCCATCACATAATTTCAAAACAATTACTTGATCTGGGATTTTTATGGAAAGCAGAGGTTTTATGGGAAAAAAATAATTATAATGCAAAATACACAGCATGGGGAAGCTGGAAGTCACCGTCAATGCCTTATTTAAAATACACATGGGAGTTTATAGAAATTTTTGATAAAGAAACCCATAAAAAAACAGGTAAAAAAGAAGATATTGATATAACTCCTGAAGAATTTAAAGAATATGTTTATGCAAAGTGGAAATTTACTCCCGAGACAAAAATGAAGGACTTTGGGCATCCTGCAATGTTTCCGGAAGAACTACCAAAAAGAGCTTTGAAGTTATTTTCTTACAAAGGAGATATAGTTTTAGACCCATTTAATGGCGCCGGAACCACAACATTAGTTGCCTTCAAATTGAAAAGAAGATTTATAGGTATAGATCTATCTAATAAATATTGCGAAACTGCACTGACAAGAATCACCGATGTAATCAAACAAAAGAAGCTGTTTGAGGAAAAATTTGAATTTGATTATCCTGAACCAGAAATTATAACAGAACAATAAAACTAAATTTCAAAATTTAAACTTAAATCAGAACAACAAAAATTTTTGATATTTTATAACTGATTTGCCGAAACCGGCTTGTTATTCTTTAATACAAAAGGAACAACAACAATTATTAATCGTTTCAGTCCTTTTTTAAATCTTATCGCGTTTATTTCTTGTGCTCTCGAAAGTGTCTCCTCACTTACAATAATTGCTTCAAGATCTTTTTTAATTGTTGCAATTCCATACATATCATCAATTTTTAGGATTTCGTAATTTCGGTGTAAATTTAAATTGGAAATTTTTTCTTCTAATGCTTTTTCTCTTTTTTTATATTCCAAAACCTTTTCAGCCCTGAATAAATTCGCAAATTTGTCGGAAGTTAAGCCGATATACACATATTTTCCTATACCAAATGCTGTCTTAATCAAGTCCTCGTGTCCTTTGTGGATTTTATTGAATGTTCCTCCTGCAACTACTTTCTTAAACATTTTAGCAGATTATAAATTGGATTTTATTGAATGTTCCCCCTGCAACTACTTTCTTAAACATTTTAGCAGATTATAAATTATTATTTATAAATTATTTGTTAATAAATTTGTTTTACACACAAAATAAAATGGCTCACGAAATTAATGAGAGCGTTTTGAAATATCGGTTTTTTGAGTGATGATTAGTAAAAAACCGATGGCAA
>JAGTWP010000044.1:10578-11661 GCA_018260755.1 Candidatus Altarchaeum sp.
AAAACCGATGGCAAAAAATCTACTCAAATTTTACACACAAAATAAAATGGCTCACGAAATTAATGAAATCATTTTAAATTTAAAAAATTTATTAAGCGATGCAGTTAAGGATGCAATTAAGGATGCAATTGGAAACAGCAAAAAAGTAGGTGTTGTTTTTTCAGCAGGAATTGATTCAACGATTATTGTAATGCTGGCAAATAAATTTTGCGATGTTGTAACATACACTGTTGGAATGTCTGAATCCGAAGATGTCATTTTTGCACAAAAATTTAAGGACTTAAATTTAATAAACACGAAAATTATTCTGATTACTGAAAACGATGTCAAAAACGAGATAGAACACATAATAAAAATTCTGAATGACAACAATATTCCGGTGACAAAATTAAATTTATCAACAGCAGTTCCGATTTACTTCGCCTCAAAAAAAGCAAAAGAGGACAATGTTGAATTACTGCTTTCGGGACAGGGAGCGGATGAAATTTTTGGGGGCTATGCAAGATATCTGGGAATGAACATAGACAAAAGAATACATAATATGAAAAATGACATAGAAAATGCGGACAAAGATAATCTAAACAGAGATGTAGCGATGTGTGCATTTAATAAAGTCGCTTTAAAATTTCCTTATTTGGACAAAAATTTTTTGGATTATGCAATGAACATTCCGCTCAAATTTAAAATTTATGAAATTGAAGGCGATGAGTTGAATGAATTTGCAGAAACATTTGATATTGTTGAGGGTAAGAAATTTATCCGAAAATTTATATTAAGAAAATTTGGCAAAGAAGCAGGTGTTCCGGAATTTATAGTTAAGAGAAAAAAGAAAGCAATGCAGTATGGTTCAAGGTCGGAAAAGATGATTGAAAAAATTTTTAAAAATCATTCCATTCAGATAAAATTTTGAAAAGGAAATTTTTTAGGTGTTATGTTTTATGTTTCAAGTATTTATTTATATGTGTTAATAAGTTCAGACATTTTCATGCAATTTAAATAGGTAAATTTCACTTATGATTTTATTTATTTTATAGTAACTATTCAGCCACCCAAAAAATTACGAGTAAATTTTTTGATTTTTAC